>CALILP010000034.1 GCA_938016515.1 uncultured Paracoccaceae bacterium | reverse complement strand
CCCTGCTTGCGCATGGATTTCCGCAGGAACGCCATCGGATGGGCTTTTAGGGACAGCCGGGTCGTCTGATAGTCGGCGACCACCTGCTCACACACCGGCATGACAGGCAGGGGCACCGTCACCTCACGTCCCTCATCGCGGGTGTCCTGAAACAGTGGCAGGTCAGGTGCATCGCGCAACGCCTTGGCCTCCCAGAGCGCCTGCCTGCGGTCGATAAACATCGAGCGCATGGCATCAGCCTCGGCCAATCGCCGGACAATCGGTGCGGTGATCCGTGCGCGCTTTTGCAGGTCCGGAATATCCTCATATGGGCCTTCACGGGCCAGCATGATCTTGGCGGCAGCATCCTCGCGCAGTCCGCCAATTTGACGAAGACCCAACCGCAGGGCCCACCCGCCTGTGGTCTTTGGCTCTAGCGTGGTGTCGTAATCCGAGAAATTCACATCTGCGGGGCGGACTTCAACACCATGCTCTTGGGCATCACGAACCAGCTGGGCAGGAGCATAAAACCCCATCGGCTGAGAATTCAGCAAGGCGGCACAAAACACATCCGGGTAATGGCATTTGAGCCAGCTTGACACATAAACCAGCTGGGCAAAGCTGGCAGCGTGGCTTTCGGGAAACCCGTACTCCCCGAACCCCTTGATCTGGTTAAAGCAATTAGCAGCAAACTCCGGGTCATAGCCCCGCTCCACCATACGGCCCACCATCTTGTCCTCCAGCAACCCGATGGTGCCCCTGGAGCGAAACGTGGCCATCGCCTTGCGCAGCTCATTGGCCTCCTTGGAGGAAAACTTCGCCGCATCAATCGCGATCTTCATCGCCTGTTCCTGAAAGATAGGGACGCCCAAGGTGCGGCCCAAAATCTTTTTTAACTCGCGCGGATCGTGTGGGGCGGCAGGGGCAGGGTAGCTGATCGGTTCTTCGCCCGACCGCCTGCGCAAATACGGATGCACCATGTCGCCTTGGATTGGACCGGGGCGAACAATGGCGACCTCGATCACCAGATCATAAAACGTGCGAGGGCGCAGGCGGGGCAGCATGTTGATCTGTGCCCGGCTTTCGACCTGAAACACCCCAATGCTGTCGCCTTTGCACAGCATATCATACACGCGGGGGTCTTCCTGCGGGACGGTGGCCAGATCCCAGCGCTCACCATAATGGGCGTCAATCAGATCAAAGCATTTGCGGATACAGGTCAGCATCCCCAAAGCCAGAATATCGACCTTCAGAATGCCCAAAGCATCAATGTCATCCTTGTCCCACTCAATGAAAGAGCGGTCGGGCATGGCACCGTTGCCAATTGGAACAGTCTCGGTCAGGGCTTTCTCGGTCAGAATAAAGCCGCCGACATGCTGGCCCAAATGGCGGGGCATTCCGATCAGTTGCTGAGCGATGACAATGGTGCGGCGCAACACCGGATCAGACAGGTCTAGCCCGGCCTCTGACACATGGGTGCCATCCACATCCTTGCCCCACGCCCCCCAGATCGTCTTGGCAAGCGCACCTGTCACATCCTCGGACAGGCCCATGACCTTGCCGACCTCGCGGATGGCCGATCGGGGGCGGTAATGAATGACGGTGGCACAAAGGCCGGCACGATGGCGGCCGTACTTTTCGTAGATATGCTGAATGACCTCCTCGCGGCGCTCATGCTCAAAATCCACATCAATATCTGGGGGCTCATCACGGTCCTCAGAGATGAACCGCTCAAACAGCAACTGGTGCTGGGCAGGATCAACTGCGGTAATCCCTAACACATAACAAACGGCAGAGTTCGCAGCCGACCCGCGTCCCTGACACAGAATGGGCGGTTCAGCCTCGTGCCGGGCATAGCGGACAATATCCTGAATGGTCAGGAAATACTGGGCGATGTCCTTCTTTTGGATCATCGCCAGCTCTTTGATGATCGTGGCGCGCGTCTCGCTTGGTATCCCGTCAGGATACCGGCTCTCCGCGCCTTTCCAGGTCAACTGCTCCAGATAGGCCTGCGGACCCATCCCGTCGGGGACTACCTCGGAGGGATATTCATACCGCAACTCGTTCAGCGAGAAGGACAGCTGATCAGCCAAATCGCGGGTGGCGCGAATAGCATGGGGCCACTCGGTAAACAGACGGCACATCTCAGCAGGTGATTTCAGATGCCGCTCTGCGTTCGGGAGCAGCTTTGATCCGGCTTTGGCAATGGTTGTCTTTTCGCGAATACAGGTCATCACATCCTGCAACGGACGACGATCCGGGGCATGGTAAAGAATGTCATTCGTGGCCAGCAGGGTCAGCCCGTGCTGATCTGCCAAAGCATCCAACCGGTTCAGCCGGGCGCGATCATCGCCATGATAATGATAACTGGCGGCCAGATGGGTCAGTTGCGGCAAGGCTTTGACCAGCTTCTGCAACGCGCGGGCGAACTGGGAAAGGGCCTTGGGGGGAACCGCAATCACAACCGACCCGTCAGCATGATCCACCAGATCCTGCAGGGTCAGATCACAGGCTCCCTTAAGCTGCCAATTCCCATCCACATCCCGGGTGCGCCCCTTCGAGATCAGCTGACACAAGCGTCCATAGGCCCTGCGGGTTTTGGGATAGACAAGGAACTGCGCCCCATCTAGCAACATGATCCGGGTGCCAATCAAGGGACGCAACGCACAGGTGGTGGCCTCTGAGTGAATACGGACAGCACCGGCAAAACTGTTCAGGTCAGCACAGCCGATCGTGTCATATCCCAACTCCCAGGCTGTGGTGGCCAGATCCACAGCATCAGAGGCACCGCGCAGAAAGGAAAAACAGGTGGCGACACCGAGCTCTACAAATGCAGCAGGGGCGTTGGGCGTATAGATCCCGTCTTCGGGGACCGTGCGGCGGGGATGGGCGTGATCGTTCTCAGGCATGGTCAGCGCCTGCGGCGAGCACAGAGAGAGGGGCTAACCCCTCGCGCTCCCCAAAGTATTTCCGACCAAAAGAAGATAAGCGTTCCGCCCCCCTTGAAAGGGACGAAACGCCTTCTTCCGGTACGGCCATCGGCGCTTCCGCCTGTTCCGCAAAAATAGAATATGTCGTTAAGGTTAATGAACCCCTCCTTCTTTTGGTCAGAAATACTTTGGGGGTTTGGGGGCAAGGCCCCCACATTTTCTGCAGGAAAATCACGCAAACACCCCATGCACAAACCAACGGGGTGTTGCGCCACGGTCGTCACCCAACACGCCACTGCGGTAAAGCCAGAGCCGGTGGTTCAACTGATCCTCGACCTTGTAATAATCGCGCAACCGTGTGCCGGGCATGTCGCGCCACCATTCGGGCGCGATGCGTTCGGGGCCTGCAAAGCGAACCACACGGCGGGTGACACGGCGCCAGATAAACTGGGCGGGCGGGCCTTCGGGGACGGCGTAGAGCACCCGGACCTCTTCTGGGTGGTCAAACAGGCGGACAGGCCGGTCTGTGCGCGGAGACGTGATGGCGGGTTTAGTGTGGATCGCAGCCTCCCAGACCTCGGCTCGTTCGGGGATGTGGCTATCGTTGGGGATGGGGCGACGGATCGCCGGGGCCCCAAGACGGGCTGTCAGCCGGTCGAGCAGGCGGGCCAAATCCGCCCCGTCGCTGCCCTTTTGGTCGAGGCCCGGTTGGCTGGCCTGCATCACCTCGGCCACTGTGGCACCCAGTGTGATTAGGTCGAAACCAAAGCCCGGGTTGATCCGCTCGAGCTTGTCGTCAAACAGCCGCAGCAGGTGGTCGGGATCCCGGTTCGGTTGGGCGGTGGCCGCATCCACATGGCTGACCTCGCCGTCGCTGCGAAACACCGTGACCCGGATGCGCCGGGCGCCAAAGCCTGCCTTTTGCAGCCCCTCACAGAGGTCATGACACAGGGCAGGCAGATGTGGGGTCGGGTCTTGTATGGGCTCTGCCAGATTGGCCTGCACCGCAAAGCGGGGCGGATCATCGCTGGCGCTGACCGGTTCGGCCAGACGGCCCATCATCTGATCCAGCCGTAGCAGCGGGTTTTGTTGTAAGGGGGCGTTGCTGAACCGGCGGGCCAGCGAGATCCGCGGCACCGCCGCCAGATCACCGACAGTTTTCAGGCCCAGACGGTTAAGCAGCTGCACCGTGTCTCCGGTCAGGCGCAGAGCCCGGACCGGCATGTTGGACATCCGCCGCGAGAGGGTTTCGGGGGCGCAGACTTCGCGTACCCCGCCAAACCGGCTGAGAGCCCATGACGCCCCGTGGCTGGGGCTGACTGCGAGCGTGGCAGAGAGGCCCAAGTGGGACAGCCGCTCTTCCATATCCCGCAGCATTGCGGCTTCTCCACCCCACAGGTGATCCGATCCGGTGGTATCAAAGATCATCCCTGCCGGGCCATCAATTGCTGTCCAAGGACACCACCGCCGGGCCCACATCATCAGTTTTTCCAGTGCTTTCTGGTCGCCTCCGATATCTGCGAATGTGATCTTCAGGTCCGGGCAAAGCGCCCGCATATCCACAACCCGAGCCCCTTTGTAGACGCCCTGTGTCTCTGCTGCCCGGTTGGTGGCGTGGATCACTGGCCCATGGGTGCCTTCGACCGCAAGGGCTGCTGGGATGTCTTCTGGCGGCGCGTCCCCTTGCTGGCTGGCCCACCGTTGCCAGCGTTCCATGGCAAAGCGGGGTAGGTGGATTGCCGTGATCCGCCGGGTCAGCGGGTTCTTGTCTATAGGTGTTTTGGATGTATCGGCCGGGATGACTGCGCCTGCGGCGGCACCCACCCGCCCGGACCCAGCGGTCTGCGCGTTATCCCGTCCCGCCTGCCAGCGCGGCTGCGTTTTGGGGGCTCCGATGGGGGTGAAGCTGTCTGGCTCAGGTGTCGTGTCGGTGTCTTTGGGGGTGGCCACTTCGGCTTCCACTGCCGCCCGAAGGGCCTCTATCGCACGGGCCAGTTTGTCTTGTGTCGCTGTGGGGCGGTCTGCTGTCTGTGATTTTGACGGCTGGGGGAATGTCAGGACAGGCAGCTTGTCCTGACGCGTCATCGCAGCCGCCTGCGTTTGGGGTGGGATGCGGGACCCTTCGGGGAGGATATAGAAAGAAACAAAGAAGCCGGGGCGTGGTGGCTGTGCCTTTGCGTCGTGTTATGGCGCGCCGGGTGTGCCGTTTTTGGCGGCCATGTTTTTGGATCAAAGATGCTTTGTGTTCTGGTGGCCCGTTGTTTTGCCAGATTTTGGGTGTAAGCGGTATCAGGCTTGTAGGGCTGTATCCTCCCTGCTTTGCGCGGCTGTTTGATGACTGAAGTGTAAGCCTGTGCTTGTGTCATGATGCACCACCCATTGTCCGGGTGTTTGCCTGCGTGACCGAAAGAGGTCGGCTTGCCATTGTGCCCGCCCCGGTGCCCGGTTGTCGTGCGGATGCGCCAGGCTTGCCAGGCTTTTGATCCGCCACCGGTCTCGTGCCGCACTCAGGTTGGGGGCTGTGGCCCGTCGCATCAGCCAGGCTGGGATGGTGTTGGCTTCTGCCCTGAGCGCCAGTCGCTTGGTGGCTGTGAAGTCCAGCGCAGGCGGATCCCCCCAGATTTCCCCGATCACACCGCACAAATCCCCACAGCGCAGCCCTTCTTCCATCGCCCACAGCGCATCTGTGGCCTTGTTCACATTCACATGGATGATGTCCCCCCCGGTTTGCAATCCTGCCAGGCAGGGTCGTCCGGCCTCCCGCCGGGTCACCCTGTCCTGGATCCACAACAGCGGTTTGCCAGACCCGATTTGTGTTCCTGCGATTTGTCCGAGTGCAAAGCCTGTCGCCCCACCATCCACAACACTGTCCGCAAAGATTTCGACCAAGGTGGCTTGGTCCGCTTGTCCACGTCCCTGAGGCGGGGATTTGGGCAGATGGCGGCTGAGGGTCGTGGCAGAGAGGGGGGATGTGGTGCACTGCACGGAGGCTCCTGATTTCTTAATGTTCCTATTTTGTTCTATCGCGAGTCGCCGGATCGGTCAAACATTTGCTGGGGTTGTGTTGGGCGCGCCTCTGCGTAAGGTGCCCGCATCAAAAGGAGTGCCACGATGACCGACCTGCGTGCCCATGCCCGCCAGATTTTTACTGCCGGGGTTGTTGCCGCAGACCCGAGGGCGGCTGTGGCCCGCCATATCGGTGAGGTAGATCAACCTGCTTTGATGATTGCAGTTGGCAAAGCAGGGGTTCAAATGGCCGAAGCTGCCTTAGCGGCGTTCCCAGGGGTCCCGACACGGGTTGTGACGAACTACGAGAACGCGGTGGACCTGGCCGGGACCAGGGTAATGGCTGCGGGCCATCCGGTGCCGGATGAAAATGGAGCTATCGCTGCAGAGGCTGTGCTAGATGATCTGGGACAGGTCACCGGACCGGTGCTTGCCCTGATCTCGGGCGGAGGGTCAGCTTTGTTGCCTGCACCCGCTGATGGGGTATCTTTGGCGGAAAAAGCCCGGCTCAACGCTCTTCTCTTGGGGGCTGGTCTGGATATCACCCAAATGAACCTGGTGCGCCAACAGGTTAGCCGGATCAAAGGGGGTGGCTTTTTACAGGCAGCAGCCCCGCATCCTGTGACAGCCCTGATCCTGTCGGACGTTGTGGGGGACGATCTGTCGACGATCGCCAGTGGGCCAACAGCGCCACCGCTTGGGACGGCCGCGCAAGCGATTGAGGTATTGGATCAGGCGAGGATCTGGGACCAGGTGCCAGGTGCCATCCAAACCCATTTGAAAAACGCTCGGGCACCATCACGTTTGCCAAACCATCGCAATATCCTGATTGGATCCAACGGGCAAAGCGTGGCCGCCATGGCGGAAAAGGTGCCACAGGCCAAAGTTCTCGATCCGGTTGAAGGAGACGTGGCGGATGCTGCGAAAGCGATCTGCGATCAGGCGGGGTCAGGCATCACACTGTGGGGCGGAGAAACGACTGTGGTCCTCAAAGGCACCGGGCGCGGGGGGCGCAACCAAGAACTGGCCTTGCGGATTGCACTGCAGGCCAAAGACCGGGGCTGGACCAAATGGACCTGCCTGCAGGGCGGATCAGATGGGCGGGATGGGCCAACCGATGCGGCGGGCGGGCTTGTAGACGAGGGGACGCTTGACCGGATCAAAGCAGCAGGTGGAGACCTCGGGGGGCTGCTTGCAAACAACGATAGCTACGCGGCCCTTCACCTCGCTGGTGATCTCTTGATGACAGAGGCGACAGGCACCAATGTGGCTGATCTTGGCGTACTGATCCGGCAGGACTAGGCGCAACACAACAAGAAGAGCGCAACCCTCCTTCTTCTTTTGGTCTTAAATACCTTCGAGGGTTTCGGGGCTGACCCCCATCCGATTTTTCGAGAAAAATCGTTCCCCCACAGCACTCATTCCGCTGGATGAAACGCACCGTACTTGCCGCCATGAAACACCAGCGGATCGCCCCCCTGATGGTGCGCTTTGGTGACCAAGCCCACGACGATCACATGATCACCGGCATCATGGGTCGCTTCAAGATTACACTCAAATGTCGACAAAGCCCCTTCGATAATCGGCATCCCGCAATGGGACAGATGCATCGGCACCTTGCTGATGGCGGTCTTGGAGGCAATGATCTGAGCGCAGACATCCTGTTGATCGGCCCCCAGAATGTGGACGGCAAACCTGCGAGAGCCTGCGAAATGCTCGAACCGCTTGGAGGCCTTCGCAGGCGACCACAGCACCAACGGCGGGTCCAAAGACACACTGGCAAAGCTGTTGGCCACGATCGCAACCGGGCCTTCGGGGCTGTCGGTTGTGACGACCGTCACGCCGGTCACGAAGGACCCAAGCGCGTCGCGAAAGCTGCGTGCGTCAACTGCTGGATCAAATGTTGTTGGTGCGTTCATTAAGGAACCTCGTGGCCAAGTGCGGCGGTATAAAGCTGGAACCAGCGTTCGCGTGTCATGTCGACCTTGAGGGCGTCCGACAACGCGGCAATCCGGCTGAGTGTATTGGTGCCCATCACAGGCATGATCCCCGCAGGATGCGCCAGAAGCCAGGCAACAGCAACAGCACTTGCGTCAACGCCGTGAGCATCGCCGATCTCGGTCATCAGTGCGCGGGTCGCACTGTCGGATGTCAGCAAAGCGCCACCGCCAAGAGGGGACCAAGCCATAATCGGCACGCCGCGCTCTTGCAGGTAGGCGACATCGCCGTTGGTGAAGCCTTCGTGAGCGGTGAGGCTGAGTTCGATCTGGTTGGTGACCAGCTTGTTGGTCATGGCAGATTGCAGCAGCGTCCAGTCGTGAAGTTTGAAATTGGACACACCGACGGTGCGCACTTTCCCGGACGCCACAACAGCGTCCAAAGCAGCCCCCGTTTCATGGTGGTCCATCAGCGGATCGGGACGGTGGATCAGCAACGTGTCGATCCGATCGACGTTCATCAGCCGTAGGGAATGATCCACGGACGCCTCAATATGCGCGCGGCTCGTGTCGTAGAACTTACCGGAGACACCGGAATAGCGCCCAGCCGGGATCAGGATGTCGCACTTGGTGACGATCTCGATCTTGTCTTTCAGGTGGGGGGCCGCCTTCAAGGCGTTGCCCAAGACCTCTTCTGCTTCATAACCGCCGTAGATGTCGGCTTGGTCCATCGTGGTGATGCCCTGTTCCAGACAGGCCTCGATTTTGGCTTGCACGTGGCCTGTGCTGGTGTCGCTGTCGTCGGACAAGCGCCACATGCCGTAGACGATGCGGCTGAAAGAAAGGTCGTCGGTGATGGAAACGCGGTTCATGTACGGGGTCCTGTACCAAGGGGTGTTGCGGGGGTCTCTGCGGGGACACGCCCGTAAGCGTGCGGCAGCGAGCATGTTTTCAGGTGAGGCATCACGCGGCTGCCAAAGTGTTCGGCCTCATCGATATGGGGATAGCCCGAGAAGATGAAGGCGCGGATGCCCATCTTTTGGTACTCTTCGATCTTGGAGATAACCTGATCTGTTGACCCGACAAGAGCAGCGCCACAGCCAGACCGCGCGCGACCAACACCAGTCCAAAGGCCGGGCTCAGAGTATCCGAACTTATCGGCGAGCTCGCGTGCTTTGGCTTGATGCGCCACGCCGAGCGAGATGCTGTCATGCGCCCGATCCCGGATCAGCTTGCCATATTCATCATCCAGTTTGCTCGCGATGTAGTCAGCGTATTCCTTCGCCTCGGCTTCCGTATCCCGCACGATCATATGGACCCGCAGACCGTAGTCTAGCGTGCGGTTATGGCCTTCCGCCCGTGCATGCACGTCCTTCATCCGCTGTTCCAGCATATCCTTGGTTTCCGGCCACATCAGATAGACATCACACTGGGCACCGCAAAGTTCCATCGCATCGGGAGAGTAGCCGCCGAAGTAAAGCAGTGGGCCGCCGTTCTGCTGGTAAGGTTTCGCCGGACCAGTTGGAACGTTGGCGAATTGGTAGACTTCACCGTCGTGGTTGATCTCGTCTTGGGTCCACGCCTGCCGCAGGATTTGGACGACCTCGTGGGACCGTTTGTAGCGGTATGGAGAGGGCGCGACCTCGCCGGGGAAATCCGATGAGATAACGTTGAGGGTCAGGCGCCCTTTGAGCATGTGATCCAGCGTCGCCACAGTCCGCGCCAGCATAATCGGCTGCATCTCACCGCAGCGGATCGCGGCAAGGAAATTGATCTTCTCGGTAAGCGGGGCCATGCCGGACACGAAAGACATTGTGTCTTGGCCGACCTGATAGGAGGACGGCGCAAGGATATTCCGAAAGCCCTGCTTCTCTGCTGTCAGGGCGATGTCACGGCAATGCTCCCAGCTGGAGCGCAGGTCGCCGTCCGGCACCCCAAGGAATTGGTAGTCATCAGAGCAAAGCGCGGAAAACCAGCTGACTTCTGCCGCATCAAGGTCGGGGCTGGTGATAGGGACAACGGTCATTGATTCCTCCGCAAATTGTGCGCTGTTGCCTCTTGCCTAGCATGGGACTTTAGGTGCATCAATCATATATCAATTGGGATCAGGGACCGGGCCTGTGGACGCCAGCGCGGCATTGCCAAAATACATCCAGATCAGCGAAATGCTGATCCGCGAGATTGCCGCCGGCCATCTGGCCGATGGCGCACGTTTGCCGCCTGAACGTGAGATGGCAGCGGACCTTGGTATCTCGGTGGGGACCTTGCGCAAGGCGCTGGGTGATCTCGCCGAGAAAGGCATGCTGACCCGCGTTCAGGGATCGGGCAACTACGTGCGCCATGCTCCTGCGAATACGGCCCTGTATGCGTTCTTTCGGCTGGAATTGCTGGCGGGGGCAGGATTGCCGACGGCGCAGGTTTTGTCCGTGGACCGGGTGGCGAAAACGCGGGCCTTTGGGGCGTCGGATGAAGGGCACCGGATCAGGCGGTTGCGGTACTTGGGCGATGCGCTGATCGCTTTGGAAGAGATATGGTTGGATGGCAGTTACCGTGATCAGGTGACGATGTCCGACTTGAGCGAGTCTTTGTACCACTTCTACCGGAACGATCTGGGGCTTGTGATCGCGTCGGTCGTTGATGAAATCGGTGTTGCGCCGATGCCGGATTGGACGCCGGATAGCTATCACATGCAGGCCGGACAGACGGCTGGATATATTGAGCGGATCAGTGCGGATGGCACAGGGGCTGCGGCAGAGTTTTCGCGGACTTGGTTCGATTATGACAAGGCGCGCTATGTATCGCGCATGGGAAAAGGGTAACAACGTTGGAAATGGTAAGATACGGCATCATCGGATGCGGGATGATGGCGCGCGAGCATATCCAGAACATTGGACTTCTTCCCCACGGGAAGGTCTTGGCTGTTTTTGATCCGGTGCGCGATCTGGCGCAGAGCTGTGCGGTTCTGGCGGGGGATGCCTATGTGGCCGAAAGCCTTGAGGATCTGCTGGCGTTTGAGGCCCTTGATGCATTGGTAATCGTCAGCCCAAATTACCTACACGTCGATCAGTTGCAGGTGATTGCCAAGACCCGACCTTTGCCGGTCCTATGTGAAAAGCCGCTTTATACGGATCCGGGCCAAGCTCAGACCGTCGCGGACTTGGCCGCTGATTACCCCGCACCTTTCTGGGTCGCGATGGAATATCGTTATATGCCACCCGTTGCCGCCTTGATCGAGCAGGCGCAGCAGGCGACGGGTGGGATCAAGATGTTAACCGTCCGCGAACACCGATTTCCGTTCCTGCCCAAGATCGGAGACTGGAACCGGTTCAACGCCAAGACCGGGGGCACGCTGGTGGAAAAATGCTGTCACTTCTTCGATCTGATGCGGTTTATTTTGAAAGACGAGCCGGTGCGGGTAATGGCATCTGCTGGGCAGTCGGTGAACCATACCGAGGAAAGCTATGACGGGCAGACGCCGGATATCTGGGACAATGGCTATGTGATTATCGATTTCGCGGGTGGCGCCCGGGCGATGCTTGAGCTGTGTATGTTCGCGGAAGGATCGCGGTATCAGGAAGAGATCGTGGCCATGGGCCCCAAGGCCAAAATCGAGGCGCTGGTGCCCGGACCGGGACGGTTCTGGCCGAAGGCGCTGGGTGATGCCCCGGTGCCGCAGCTGATCATTTCGCCGCGTGCGCCGAAAGGGCCGATTGTTGCGGAGATCCCGGTCGACCCTGCGATTTTGGAAGCGGGTGATCACAACGGCTCGACGTTTTACCAGCACCAGCGGTTCAATGCGGTGATCCGTGGCGAAGGTGTGGTTGAGGTGACGGCCGACGATGGGTTACGGGCTGTGGCGATGGGTTTGGCAGCACAAGAAAGCGCGCGGACAGGGCAGGCGATTTCGATTGATTTTGCCAACTTGTGAAGCGTGGGTCGTGCGTGGGTTTCACCCACCCTACGTGCATCGTGAGGGCTGCGGTTGCAGACCCAAAACCTTCCCCGCGGGGAAGACGTGCTGGGGTGTCATGAGCCGTTAAGGCGCGAGATGTGGACAGTGGCCGATATGTGGTCCCCCCCGATCCGGTGTGTGACGATGCGGCGCAGGCGATTTGTACGTGAAAAATCGATCAAATTCTCTGGAAAATTTGGGCGCGTTGCGAGGGGATTTTGCGATCTGGTTGGTCGTGAGGATGCCCCTGCGGGACGCTTTCCAGCGGGGAGAGTTGTTTTGGCAAAATGAAGTGGAACAGGCGTCCGGGTGGGGCCGGACGCCTGTTATCTTTTGTAGCACGCCTTGGATTATTTGACGGCGCCGAGGGTCAGGCCCGCGATGAAGTGCTTTTGCATCAGGAAGAACATCGCCACAGGCGGGAGGGCTGCCACGATCGAGCCTGCGCTCATCAGGTGGTAGGCTGCCCGGAATTGCGAGTTGAACTCTGTGATGCCTGCTGTCACTGGCTGTGCGCTTGGCCCTTGTGTCAGCACCACTGCCCAGAAGTAGTCATTCCAGATGAAGGTGAAGATCAGCACTGCGAGTGCTGCAAGTGCCGGTTTCATCAAGGGCAGGACCACGTACCAGAAGATGCGCCATTCTGCGATGCCTTCCACCCGTGCCGCTTCGATCAGCGGGAAGGGCAGGGCCCGGATGAAGTTCCGCATGAACAGCGTGCAAAACCCCGTCTGGAACGCAATGTGGAACAGCACGAGGCCGCGGATCGTGTCATACATGCCAAGGCTGACTGTCAGGTCCCGCACTGGCACCATCAAGATCTGGAAGGGCACAAAGTTGCCTGCGATGAACATAAAGAAGATCAGCAGGTTGCCTTTGAACCGGTAGACCCCAAGTGCAAAGCCCGCCATCGCCGAGAGTGCCACTGCCCCGATGACCGTGGGCACTGTAATCAGAAGCGAGTTCAGCAGATAGCGCGGCATGTTGGATTCAAAGAACACCTTGCCGTAGTTATTGAACGCCTCGAACGAAGAGGGCAGCCCCCAGAAGTTGCCATTGGCGAAATCTGCGTCTGGCTTGATTGAGAAAAGTGCGACTGCAAGCAGCGGCAGGAGCCAAAGGACCAGCGCCACAGGCAGAAACGCCTGATATCCGATTTGCATGCCGCGCGATTGTTTTTCGATGGGTGTTGGAAACATATCAGTGCGCTCCCTTTTCGTCTTGGTACATCGACCACAGGAAGTAGACGATAAAGCCCAGCATGATGAAGAACAGAACCACGGCGATGGCCGCCCCGTACCCCATGCGGAAACCAAATTCCGACAGCGATTCCTCGAACATGTAGAAGCTGAGGACCCGTGTGGACCCGAACGGTCCGCCGTTGGTCATCACCGCGATAAAGTCAAAGCTCCGTAGCGCGCCAACGATGGTGACCACGAAGGCGATGAAGGTTGCTGGTTTGAGTTGCGGCACGATCACGTACCACAGCATTTTCCAGCCCTTTGCGCCGTCCAGACGTGCTGCCTCGACCTGTTCTGGGTCTACTGCGTTCAGACCCGTCAGGTAGAGGATCATGCAATAGGCCGTTTGTGGCCAAAGCCCCGCTGCGATGATCCCGTAGGTGGCTGTATTCGGGTTGCCAAGGACCCCACCAGAGATGTCGATCCCGAAGAGGCCCACAATCTGGTCGAAGGCTCCGTCGTTAGGCAGATAAAACCATGAGAACACGAGACCCACGACGACCTGTGAGATCACAAAGGGGAAGAAGAACAGAGACTTATAAAGCCTGATCCCCCTCACTGTTTGGTTCAGGAAGAGAGCGATGAACAAGCCCATGGGGATGGCCAGTAGATAGAGGAACAGCCATTTAATGTTGTTCCAGAACGAGATCTGGAACTTGCGGTCCATATTCTGGTCCCCGATTCCGAACAGCCGTTCGTAGTTCGCAGTCCCCACCCATGTTTTCTCTCCTAGACCGTCCCACGCATGGAATGAGATCCAGAAGGATTGTGCGATAGGCATAATAACATAGACCGCAAAGAACAGGATTGCCGGCAGCAGAAACAGCCACGGTGTAATCGCGATTTCGTTGCGTTTATACCAGCCGCGTTCGGCGGGTTGGGTGTTTGTACTCGCGGTGGTCATGGTGTCGTCTCCTCCCCAAGGTCAACACATGCGAAAGGCCCGGATCGATGGCCTTGCGGATGGGTTGGTACGTTTGGTGCCGGAGCCGTGCTGCGGGCTGATCCGACGCACGTGGGTTGCACCCACCCTACGGTAGGGCGGGTGCACAGTATTTGCTTACTGATAGATACGCTGACGCGTGTCTTCCAAGCGGGCCAGGATGTCGTCCAGGTTATCTGGGAACACCATGAACTCTTGCAGGCCTTCCATGCCGACAGATGCCATCTCTGCAGAGAAGTCACGGTCGAAGAACTGCATGATGCCGCCACCTGCGTTGGTTGAAAGCATCTCGAAGCCTTCGGCAAGGAACTTGTCATCGTCGATAGAAGAGTTTGCGTTCACTGGCAGCTGACCCAGCGCGTCGCCCGAGTTGATCTTTGTCTGAACGTCAGCGGATGTCACAAAGCGCAGGAATTCCTTCCCGGCTTCAGGATTTGCTGCGCCAGAGGTCAGGTGAAACGTATCTGTTGGCGCGTCTTCCGCAAAATCAACGTCAGGGTTGATAACCGGGAACTGGTAGAAGTCCAGCTGGTCGTCTGTCAGGCCGCCTTCGCGGAAGGCTGCGACAGAGAAGTTACCCATCAGATAAGATGCGGCTTCACCGTTGACCATGAATGGCAGGGCTTCCTGCCAAGAGTAAGTCTGGTGGTCGTCGATGAACGCCCCCATGTCGATCAGCTCGCGCCAGTTGGCGAATGTCTGACGGACGCGGTCGTCTGTCCACTCGATCTCGCCAGAAGCCAGCGCGATGTGGAAGTCATAGCCGTTTGTGCGGGAGTTGATGTAGTCAAACCAGCCGCCAGCTGTCCACAGGAACTTGGAGCCGATGGTGTAGCACTTACGACCAGAGTCGAGGATTGCCTGACAGTTGGCTTTCTCTTCATCCCAAGTTGTTGGCTCTTCAAGGCCAAGCTCTTCGAAGATGTCTTTGCGGTAGTAAACGCCCCACTGGTAATACGTGTACGGCACACCCCACTGGGCGTCGTTCAGCGTCATCGCACCTTTGGTGGATGCCAGTGCTGCGAACTCTTCTTCTGCCCAGAGGTCAGAGATGTCTGCAAAAAGGCCCGCATCGACGTATGGCTTCATACGGTTGGCAGCATACCAGTTCACGACGTCTGGCGGGTTCGCGGACAGCGCGTTCCGGATTTGTGTTTTCCAGGCTTCACGATCAACGATCGTCAGCTCGATGTTCAGATCTGGGTGCAATGCGCCAAAGTCAGCGACAAGGCCTTCCATCACAGCACGTGGTGCTGGGTTGGACATGTCTGATGTGATTTTCAGGTCGCCAGACAGCTGGTGGCCGTCTGCGATAGCAGCGGTTGCTGCGATGCTTGCTGCCGCAAGGGCTGCAAAGGATGTTTTCATGATGGAACGCATTGGTGTCCTCCCTGGTGCTCCGTCGATATTCGCATTTGGTCTCATTATTTGAAACCTAGTTTTGAATATTGAAACTAAAACGCGACTCGCCTAGTGTTGTCAACAGGTCGAACGGTAGCCGTGATCATGCGCGACAGCAAACTGACCCTCGGGAGGGGAGCGTTGCACGCATTTACAGGATGATCTGGTACAAGATGATCTGGCACAGCACCCACGACGTGCTGTCGGCTATCGAATGAAACTGCAAGCATCGCGCTTGCACAGTGCGGGGAGGGGAAACCCATGGCGGGTGTTAATCTTGAGAAGGTCATCAAACGGTACGGTGATATACAGGTCATCCACGGGATTGATCTGAAGATCGAAGACGGCGAGTTCTGTGTTTTCGTCGGCCCCTCTGGCTGCGGGAAATCCACTTTGCTTCGCATGGTGGCCGGTCTGGAAGAAACCACCGAAGGCAAGATGCATATTGGTGATCGCGAAGTGACCCGCATGGATCCCGCCCAACGTGGCGTTGCGATGGTGTTTCAGACCTATGCTTTGTACCCCCACATGACCGTGAAGGAAAACATGGGATTCGGCCTAAAGATGAACGGCCATCCCAAGGCAGAGATCGAAGAAAAGGTCGCCGAGGCTACCCGTATCCTGAAGCTGGAAGAATATCTGGATCGCAAGCCCGCCGCTTTGTCCGGTGGTCAGCGTCAGCGTGTATCGATTGGCCGGGCCATTGTTCGCGGCCCTGATGTATTCCTGTTCGACGAGCCGCTGTCTAATCTGGATGCCGAACTGCGCGTTGAGATGCGCGTTGAAATTGCCCGGCTTCACAAAGAGATCGGCGCCACGATGATCTACGTGACCCACGATCAGGTCGAGGCCATGACATTGGCCGATAAGATCGTTGTCCTGCGCAAGGGCGTGATCGAACAGGTCGGCGCCCCGATGAATCTGTATCGCGACCCTGATAACAAGTTTGTGGCCGGGTTTATCGGCTCTCCTGCGATGAACTTTATGAACGGCAAAGTTGTTGATGGTGGTGTCGAGGTTCCAGCGCTGGGTGTGACCATACCGGCCGAGATGTCCACCGCCTACAAGGGTCATTCTGTCACGGCTGGCCTGCGTCCCGAACATCTGGAGATTGATACATCCGGTGACGCCCTGAGTGTTGATATGGTCGAAAGCCTTGGCGGGGTGTCCTTTGCCTATCTGGTTGGGGCCACAGGCGAACGTCTGGTTGTTGAACAACGCGGTGATGACCGCGTGTCAGCTGGCGAGACCGTGAGCCTGAGCGTCGATCCATCCCGCCTGTATCTGTTCGACGCCAAGACTGAGCAGCGAATTCGGGGGTAGGGCCTACCTGCAGGTGTTGCCGGAGTCTTTGGGCTTGTGGCGTGCTGCTTGGGTTTCACCCACCCTACGCAAGGTGTCGTGTTTCATCTGAGGTTGCGGCGGGTCGAAGCCCCGCCCTACGGCTGGTCATGGGCGTTTGCAAGGATCGACGGTCTGCAGTTTTGTCGGGGACGGGGTGTAGGGTGGGTGAAACCCACGTTTGCGCCGACCGGCGGTCACTTATCGCGCGGAAATGCCCGCGTTAGGTGCATAAAGGTCCCGTCAGGTGATGTCTGGAACCCAAGTTTGGCGTAAAACGGCTGCGCATCTTTGGTACCGAGGTGCCATTTGGGCACAGCCGTGAGCGCGGGGTGGTCCAGCAGGGCTTTGATCAGAACACGGCCGTATCCCTGACCCCGAAAGCTGGGCAGGATGATTGCGTCCTTGATGTGTGCGCTCATGACCTGATCGGAGAGGGCCCGCGCGAAACCTACCTGTGATCCGTCGATTTTCAGGCCGACACAGTGGGACTGGGTGAATGCGTTGCGGATTTGCGCCGCAGAGAAATCCTTGGCCCAATAGGACCCCGCGATTTCCGCGATGATCGGATCGAGATCCATCGCGTTCAGGTCGGTGGTGATCTGAATGTCTGCCATCGCCTAACGCGACAGGCTGCCTGCGATGTCCTCTGACAGCTCTAGCAGGGCTTGTGACTGCGCTGCCGCTACCCCGCCGATGCCTGCAACTTGCAAGGGCACTGCATAGTCAAAGCTGCGCACGACTTTGCGGAAGTCGATGCCGTCCCCGCCGATGAAATACTGGCCCCGCAGGCGGAATACACCGTCGTTGCCTGCCAGCATATCAGAGACCCGGACCTCGACTGTGACATCCGGGATGCCTGCGAAGGGCCAGGGGTCTGGCCCGACCGAGGCCGACAGGATGTCGTTGAGGTGCCGAGTGACTGCCAATGTCGCCGCCCGTTCTGGCGCATCAGCCCACAGGATTGCCCCGTCGGATGTGATCAGGCCTTCCGGGCTTTGCAGCGACAGTTCTTCTTCTGCGGCGTAGGTTGGCAGCGAGATCGTCCGCACAATTGCAGAGGACACGCTGGATTGCAGGTTCAGCGTGGATTGCAGCGGCACAAGATCCACCCGGTTGATTGGGCTGGTACAGGCCGCAAGACCGGCAGAAAGACCAAGGGAAAGCAGGAGGGGCTTGATCATGGGCATTATCGTCCTGTCAGGATGGAGGAAGGGTTGCGCTGAATGGCGCGGGCCAGCGAGGATACCGCGTCTGCTGCCGCTTGAATGTCGCGCAAGGTTGCTGCCGTATCTGCCGTAAAGCGGCCGCGTTCGCCGTAGACGGCTGCAACCTCGTTGATGGTGGCGATCAGGCGGCTGGTTTGTTGCGACAAGGCGGGCAAGCCGACAGCCGCGTCTTCGATGGCTTGTGCGGCCTCAGATGCTGATGCCAGCGCTGCATTCACGTTTGCCACAGCGCCACCCTCGCGGATTTCCGTGATCAGCGCGTCAATCTCGCCCAGCGAGGTTGCGATCGCGGCTGGCAACTGTTGCGTGCCTTCATTGCCCAGCAGCGTTTCGATGCTTTTCAAAGTGTCACTGGCCTGCGTCACAAGTGCCGCGATTTCGGCGTCATTGGCCGTTGCCACCAGTTCTTCGATTTGTGCGGTGATGGCGGGCAGGTTTGCGGTGGCTTCCTGCAACTGGCTGACCAAATCATTTGCGTTTTCCGCAAGTGTCGGCAGGTCTTGCACCGATGTTGCAACCGACCGGGCGGCGTTACTGGTGGCCGCGAGGGCTGCGTTCAGGTTCTCGACCGCGCCGCCTTCGCGGACATCCGAGACCAGCGTTCGGACCTCATCAAGTGCTGCGTTCACGCTGCCGGGCAAGGCTGCGATATCTTCGCTGGCGACAAGCGTATCAATGCTATCCAGCGTTGCGGTGGTCTGCGCAAGAAGGGCGTCCAGATCAAGCGCATTGGCCTTTGCAGTCAGTGCTTCGATTTCCGCGATGACCTGGGGCAGGGCCGATGTCGCCTCGCCCAATCCTGCGACCGCGGCATTGGTGGTGTCCAATGTGGTAGAGATTGACCCGACGAGGTCAGCCTCGGTTGCGTCCGTCACGATGGTTGCGATGTCGGCGACGACCGCTTCAATGCCTTCCAGCGTTGACTGCACGCTTTCAGGTGCGCCTTGCACACCGTCTGAGGCAATCAATGTGCGCACGTCACCCAAGATCGCCCGCAACTCTTCCGGTGCTGCCCGCAGGTCGCCGTCTGTGGCAAGCGTTTCGATGCTGGCCATCAGATCGATGGCACCTTGCAACAGCTCTTCGATTGGTAGCTCGTTGATCCGGGCCAGCACGCCTTCCGCCGTATCGGCGACGTCCGAGACGTCCGAGGCTGTGGTCGGGATGATCGGGAAGGGCTCGCGGGCGATATCCAGAAAGGCGATGGGGGCGTTATCCACATCCAACAGTTCGACGTCCAATGCGCCGGTCAGGATATTGCCGGTGACCAGACGCGCGCGCATGCCCTGGGCCACAAAGCCTGCAAGGATGATCATTGCGTCTTCGTCAGAAGTGTCATCCGAGATGCCGATCCGGGCTGGAGAGATTTCCAATGTCGTGCGCAGTTGCACGCGCCTGATCCCGTTCTCTTCGACGACGATGGCATTGATCGCGCTGACCTCGCCCACACGAACCCCTTGATATTTGACCGCAGAGCCTTGGGTCAGGCCGTTGACCGTTTCGTCAAACAGGATGCCGACGGTCAGAAGGGTGCGGTCGGGTCGTTCAAACAGGCTTTCGCGGGCTGCGTTTTCGTTGTCGAAGATGTCAAAGACGTCTGGTGACCGGTTTTGCCCAATTGGATCGCCGCCCGACACGACGGTATCGAAAGCAATCCCCCCTTCGATCAATGACGCAATGCTGTCGACATTCAACGCAAGGCCGTTGGCACCGACGCTGATCGAAAACCCAGAGGTGTCCCAGAACCGTGTGTTGGTGGTGACCAGATCGACATAATTCGCGTCGATGAAGGCCGCTGCGATCACACCAACGCCGCGCGGATCAAGGACTGGTTGGTCAATGAAGCCCACCTGTAGGCCTTTGTGCAGGATCGGCGCCCCTTGCGCCAAAGATGCCCCGTTAGGTGCGCGCAGAATGATCTGTTCGCCTTCTTCGTTTCCCGCCAAAAGAGGTGCCGAGTCCAAGCCGCTAAAGCTGGTCTGGGCGACGTCTGCCTGATTATCCCACTTGCCGGCGATATAGGCCCCCGACAAGACGGTATCCAGCCCGGACACTCCGCGCAACGTGACATCTGGCCGTACTACCCAGAACTCTGCGTCATCATCAAGGTAGGGTGCCACTGTCTGATCAACCCGCGCTTCGACCAAGACCACGTCCAGACCTTCCGCAAAGCTGACTTTCTCAACGGTTCCGATGTCGATATCGCGGTATTTGATCGTTGTTTCTTTGGTGATGCCTGATCCGTTTGCAAAAGCGATTTCAATCAGAACGCCTCGGTCAAGGTAGGTCTGATAGGCCACGCTGAGGATCACAGCCAAGGCAAATAGCGGCACCAGCCAGATGAAGGAAAGCCCAGTGCGCCTGCGTTTTTCAGGGACGCGCACGTCCATCGGTGCGGGGGGTGGTGTCTCAGTCATTGGCGGCAGCCCTGTCAGCGTCCCAGATCAGACGTGGGTCAAAGCTTTGGGCCGAAAGCATGGTGAAGACAACCGATAAAGCGAAGTTCACAGCCGCAATACCTGGATTGATTGACGCCACCGTATCCAGCTGCACCAAGGCCGACAGAATCGCCACCACAAAGACGTCGATCATCGACCATCGTCCGATAAATTCCACCACATGGAACAAGTGGTTGCGCTGGTGTTGGTTCAGATTGGAGCGGCGCTGCACGCTGATCGCCAGATAGGCAATCGCAAAGAATTTGCCCAAAGGAATGATGATAGAGGCCACAAAGACGATGAAAGCGATCCCGTAGGACCCATAATGGATCAGCTCTACAACCCCGCCAATGATCGTGCTTTCCGAGTTTTCCACCAGCGTATTTGTGATCAGCATCGGATAGATGTTGGCTGGAATGAATGTGATCACCCCTGCCAGCCACCACGCCCAGACTTTTTGCAGACTGTCAGGTTTGCGGCTGTGCAGGGTTGCATGGCAACGCCTGCATTCCGTCGCCTGTTGGTCATGGACCTGCCCGCAGCGGTGGCAGGCGATCAGGCCTGCTTCGCGCGCAGTCGTCAGGCCCGCGATGTGTCCAGCGCCCGCCATACCGAATACCTGCAAATAAGCGTGTCCTGAAAGAATGTCAGGATCACAAGAAGGGTGAAGGCCCAAAAGGCCGGGCCAAATGAGATCGTGGCAAGTCCTGCCACTTTGACCAACGCCACTGATACCCCAACGATAAAGATCTCGGCCATCGACCAAGGCCGCAAGGTTTCAGCAAGTCCAAACGCATGTCTGTGAAATCGTCCGGGTGTCCGGTGCGTCACCAAAGGCAAGACCGCTGCAATGATCGCCCCAAGCCGCAGAAGCGGCAGAAACACGATGAACCCTGCAACCGCAAAGGCGAGCGGCAATGAAAACGTATCGGAAAAGGCCATCACAGCCCCCAACACAGATGTTCCGTTTGTCTGGCCCCCGATGGAAAGGTCCAGAAATGGAAACGAGACCGCAGCGATCATCAGGACAAAGGACGTCAGTGCCAAGCTAAGGACATTGGTGATTGCTGTACTGCGCGTTTCGACCATTGCCGCACCACACCGCATGCAGTGTGCCTTCGCCCCGTCAGGGACGTCTGTCTGAGCGTGCAGTGTGTCGCACTGCGGGCAGGCGACAAGGTTTTCAAGCGGCAGCATCAACTGGCCCCCAATGGCAACAGTGATGCCAATGTAAGGGGTCTGCTGGCGAGTTTCCATGCCGGAGTTTGAATTCAGATTTGCCTAGGTAACGTGTTTTTTTACAGGTGGTTAGTGCGCGGTATTAAGGTCAAACTGTAATGTCGCAGGGCAAGGCTTTGGCGATAATGCGGTTTGCGTTCGGAATATCGTTGCTTTCCGCCCTGCGCGTTGCTGCTGCCCGTGACAGGTTTTGGTTCAGCCAGCGTTGGATCAGTCGCGCCCGCAGTTCTGTGATGGGGACGTCAAGACGCACAGACAAGTCCCAAATGCCGGGCAGCACGTTCCAGACGGGCTCGTCGAACATCAGGTAGTTGCCCTCAACCAAAACGACGGGCAGGTCAGGTGGGACATCAACCGCCCCGGCCACAGACAGATCACGCGTCCTGTCAAAGGCTGGCGCATATACGTGATCTCTGGCTTGTAGGCGTTTGATTAAGTGAACAAATCCACGCACATCAAATGTCTCAGGTGAGCCTTTTCGATTGCGCAAACCCATCTCGTCCAGGATGGCGTTATCAAGGTGAAATCCGTCCATGGGGACGACGACCGTTGGGCATCGTTGCAGGTTCAGCCTGCGCGCGATTTCATTGGCCAATGTCGACTTGCCACTGCCGGGGGCTCCGGCAATGCCAACAACGATACGGTCTTGTGTATCCCGTAGCTCATGAATCCGGTCCGCGACCAGATTAACGGCGGTAGTGATATCCTGCATCTGCTTTTCCGGCTTTCTGGGTGCCTTTTGCGATAGCCTAAACGCAAGGCCTGTCAGCAAAAACCGATTCGACGTGTGGGCAGCGTCATCGGCGGGAATGGCAGGAAAAAGATCACAGTTTTGCCAAGGTGATCTAGGGGCGGTAGGTGGATATGCCTCAGCTACTATACTAAGTAGTACTCAAGCAGTGAGGGATTTGGTGTGAACCGTGTTTTGGCGATTTGGCGAGCGGCCTATGATATCTGGACCGCCGCAGGCGAGCGCCACATTGGTCTGATTGCAGCAGGCGTTGCCTTTTTTGGTATGTTCGGTGTTTTTCCCGGCATCGCTGCGGTCATTGCTGTTTTTGGCCTTGTCGCAGACCCCGTCATTGTGTCCGATCAGCTTGCCCTGATGGAAGAGGTGATCCCGCAAGACGCCTACAATATCTTTCAAGCACAGATACAAAGCCTGCTGAATGCGCGCACTGATACCTTGGGGTGGGCCACTTTTGTGTCGATTGCTTTGGCATTGTGGTCATCGCGCGCTGCTGTGGCGGGTTTGATTGGTGGGATCAACGCGATTGAAGGCGTCCCGCAACGCAACGGTATCCGGCAAGCCTTTGTGGCTTTGTTGCTGACGGTATCGCTGGTGATGCTTGCGATTACAGCGCTCCTTACGGTTGTCATCCTGCCAGTTGTTCTTGCTTTCGTGCCATTGGCGAGTTCCACCGCATGGATACTGGAAGGGGTGCGTTGGTTGATTGCTTTGTTCGTGCTGTTTGCGGGCTTGAGTATCTTGTACCGGTTTGGTCCAAATATGCGTCCAAATCGACGGCCTTGGGTGACAATCGGGGCCGCTGTGGTGGTTGTCGTTTGGATTGGCGCATCAGTCGGGCTGTCGTTTTATCTGACCAATTTTGGCAATTACAACGAGGTCTACGGGTCTATCGGCGCCGTGATCGGTATGCTTTTGTGGTTATACATCAGCGCATACCTTATTTTGCTTGGCGCGGTCTTGAACGCGAAACTATATTTTGTGGAACAACCTCAGTCAGTTGCCAGTGGAAGTGAATCCAGCGGTATTTTGTAGAAAGTTACGACCTGAGTCTTTTTTGCCGCAGTTTGCCCGTTGTGAGTCATTTTTTCGCCGATTCCCCCTAGCCACGGCGAATCGGTATCGTTACCGTCTTCGTTAATTAAAAAGTGCGTCCCGCAAAGAGGGCGCAATAGAGGCGGAGCAAGTAAATGTCAGCGATTGATTTCGTTGTTCGCGGTGACGCGGGCGTAGTTCAGCGTGGGTCCCTTGGTGGGGCTGACGGCAATGCAGTATCAGTGGGCGCGGGGCAAGATATCTCGCTGAACCTGATGCGCGGTAATATCCTTTCCTACACACGCGCAGGTAGTGCACTGCAGATCACATTGGTAGATGGTACTGTCTTGACCCTCGATGGGTTCTTCGGTGTCAACGGTGCCCCGGTTGCCGATCTGTTCATCTCGGCCAACGGTGCCTTGGCGGAGGCCAATCTCTCTGCGGGTGAGGGCAACTTGATGTATGCCTCTTATGCTGAGGCGGACAGCTTTGGGAAATGGAGCCCTGACGACGATCTTTATTTCGTGCGCGGCTCTGACGTGGCGATCCCCGGCGTTGTTCCGGTTGAAGCCGCTGGCATCACCAGCAGCACCTTTGGCAATGCTTTGCCTTTGATTGGTGGCGCCGCAGCGCTGGCCGGTCTTGGCTTGCTGGCGAGCGGCGGTGGTGACGGTGACAGCACTGGAGGCGAAGTGCTTGGCGATAGCGGTAGCAGCGACGACGAGCCTGACGACACTCCTGATGGTGGCGATGGTGATGACAGTTCGACTGGCGGCGAAAGCGGCGATGATCTGGAAGCGCCAACCGTGACATTTACATCCGGTACCCGCGACACTGGCACGACCGTGAATGCCGAAGACTATGCTGATGGTGTCGACATCACCGGCACCGGCACGCCGGGTGCGACCGGAACGGTCACTGTCGGCGATGTAACCAAGGACATCACGATCGGTGATGATGGCACATGGTCGGTCAGCCTAACAACCGACGAGGTGGCTGACGGCGAATACGAGCAAGACATCAGTGTTACTGTCACCAACGAGGGTGGCTCTGCTACGGCGGATGACGCTTTGGTTGTTGATACCGTTGTGAACGTCACGATCGAAACGGAAACAGTCGAAACCGACGGCACCATCAACTTTGCCGAAGAATCCGACGGGTTCACACTGACCGGAACGGTTGATGCCGGGTCCACTGTGACGGTGACCTTTGGTGGCAACACATACGATGCAACCGTTTCTGGCGGCACCTGGTCGCTGGATGTTGCTGCAGGCGTGATTGATCAAGGCGAATACGATCTTGATATCACTGTGAATGCCACAGACAGCGTTGGAAACACGGGGTCCACATCTGGGACCGTTGTTGTGGATACGATCATTGATCTGACGTTGGATGACAGCGCTGGCGGCGCGGACGGTGTTGTGAATGCCGCCGAGCATCCAAGCGGTGTTGAGATGACAGGCCTTACAGAGGCCAACGCCACTGTCGTCGTCACCTTGGGCGACGTTCAGCATACTGTGCAGGCTGATGGCGACGGCAACTGGTCGTCCGTCTTTACCAGCGCAGAGCTGCCAACGGGCGAGCTGACTGTCCCGGTATCTGCAACGGCAACGGATGCGGCTGGCAACTCTGCCACGGCAACCGGGTCGGTGACGATTGATACGGATATCAGCATCACCATCGACGACAATGCAGGCGGTGCGGATGGCGTGGTCAACTTTGCAGAGCGCGAAGATGGCATCACATTGACCGGCGACACGGATGCTGATGCCTCTGTGGAAGTGACGTTTGATGGGCATACCCAGACGGTCACCGCAGATGGTAACGGTGTTTGGTCTGCTGACTTTGACGGCGCAACGCTTCCTGCCGCAGGTGAAGGTCAGGCGCACGTGTCTGCGACCGCCACGGACGCTGCGGGCAATACTGCAACAACCGACACCTCTATTGACTATGACACCTACGTAAATCGTCTCGCGTTCGACGACGGTGCTGTTGAAGGCGACGACGTGATCAACAACGCCGAAGCCTCCGACGGAGTCACCCTGACAGGTGTGGTCGAAGAAGGCTCGACCGTTGTGGTCGACTTTGGCGGCGTAACGCGCACAGCGACTGTGACCGCGTCCGGCGAATGGTCAGTCGACTTTACCGCCGCAGACATGCAAACGATCGCGGCTGGTGAGGCCGATGACTTTCAGGCCGAGATTGTCGTGAGTGCAACTGATGTCGCAGGTAACACAGCATCAATCAGTGATACCGTGACTGTCGATCTGATGGTCCCAGACGAGCCGAACATCGAAGGTGTGTTCCGTGTCGATACCGGCGTATCCGAAGTCCGCGTGGATGTTCCGCTCGAGGATGGCGCTGACTTCTACCAGTACACAGACGGTGCTGCAGGTGCAGAGGCTGTGTCAGTGGTCGATAGCTTTAGTCGTGCCAATGGCGACAGCCAGTACGAGTTTGCAGCTGACGAAGTGGTTCCTGACGGATCTCATCTGATTGTGGACACAGGCGATACAGCCGGCAACACCAACGCCACGCTGGTCGCACTGGAAGAGACAGCCAACAACAACCTGGATCTTGATAGCGGTGCGCTGGATGCCTTCAATATTGGTGCGATCGATCTCGATTACACCAGTGGTACCGAGCTGACGATCACCGCAGAGCAACTGCGCGCCTTGTCAGACAATGACAACGAGTTGGTGATCCACGGTGGCAGCGATGACGTCGTCCGCATGGACGAGCTGAATGGCGTTGCTGCAACCGAGACGCGGACAATCGAAGGTCAGACCTACGATGTCTACAGTCTTGGTGATGACACCAGCCTTGTGATCGAAAGCGCGATCCAGCTGAACCCTGTCGTCTAAGACGGGCTTGAATAATCAGACCTGAGGGCGGCGCAAAGATCGCCCCGGGTTACCCCCTCAAAGAACCGCATAAGTGGTCGGAGGGTTGGCATTGGCAGGTATATAGGCGGGGTGGCCAGGTGAATGGCTGGGGCAATATTCGTATAGTATTGATGCTTTCGGGCGTCGCAGCCGTATCAGGCTGCATGAACACGGCGCAATTGGGCGATGTCGCCCGTGCGCCGTTTTCCATGTTTAGCGGACAGGATGAGGTGGTGCAGGCATCGGCTGCCGCACCACAAGCTGCGTTAGATGCAAATATGCAGGACGGGACGCAATCTGCGATCATCGAGGGGTTGTTGAACCGCCGCACTGTTCTGGGCGAGGGGGCGTATCAACAGGTTGCGTCTTCCGTGTTGGCCGCAAACAGCCGCGCCGCAGAGGCCGATTTGCGGGCCGCGATGCTGCGTTCTGAGGCCGAGGCGACGAATTGGTTGCCGACATTGGGCCCGACGATTTCCTTGACCTCTCTTAGTGATGTTGTGGCCCAGCTGGTTGTCGAACAGGTCTTGTTCGATAATGGCCGTAAAAAGGCCGAACGCGACTATGCGCAGGCCGATGTCGAGGTCGCAGCTGTCGCTTTGGCTGAAAATACAAATGATCGGGTAATGACAGCTTTGGGTCTGTACCTGAATGCCCAAGCCGCGAGGGCACAGGCACGCGTGAATGCCGACGCGATGGAGCGGATGGATCATTTCGCTTACGTCATGGAAGAACGCGTGAAGGGCGGCGTGTCTAACCGCGTGGACCTGCAAATCGTGGTGCAAAAGCGCAATCAGATGCAGGCTGATATGGCTTTGGATCGTGAAAACGCTGCCACCGCGATGGCAGAGCTAAACGCGATGGCCGCCACACCATTGGACGGTGTCTCTGGCTTGTCGTCTGTGGGTCAGGCTGGTCCGGGTGATCGCGCATTGACCGTGATGAAGGCCGAGGCCGAGGCCGCGCGCGCGATTGCGGAGAGTATCGCTGCACGCGCTGGGTTCTTGCCGCAGGTTACCGCCACTGGCGTTGCCGGAAATGGCGGGTCGTCGGGTGGCTTAAATGTGGGTGCCGCTGAGGGCTTTGGCCTTGGAACCGGTGCCTCACTGGACGCGTTGGACGCCCAGCGTCAGGCTGCTGCCGCCCGCGTGGGTCAGGTTCAGGAAGATGCGAACCGGTCGTTACAGGCCCTGCAGTCTCAGTTGGCCTCGTTGCGTCGCCAAGAGGTGCAAGCCGCTGTTTTGGCCGAGCAAGCCGACGCCAATTATCAGGTGTTTGCGGAGCAACGCAGGTCAGGTCACCGATCTGTGCCTGACGTGGTGGGGGTCTTTGAGACAAAGGTTCGCACCGAACGCGAGGCTGTGGCTTTGCGCTATGAAATCGCCCGCATGGAACTACGCATCGCCGCCCGGATGGGTGCGCTGGTGAATGGAGAACAGATATGAGCCCTCCCGTCTTATCCTTTGACATCAATGGCGCGCGTGGCGCGACCCTGACCAAGATCGAACCCAAAAGAGTCGCGACTCCGGTTGCAAATGTCCCGACCCGCCATCAAACCCGTGCCATAGAGCAGGCCAAGCTGGTGTCCGTATATGCCGGATTGCTGGGCGTGGATTTGCCGCATGACGACGTTTTGGAAAGTCAAAGCCGTGATCCTGCAGGTGTCGCCAAGGTGTTGGCCGGTACCGGTTTGACAGCCGTTGCAAAGTCCGCCGTCGCAGAACCCAAGACCTGGCCTGCTTTAGCGCAGGTTGCTGATGGCGAGATGGTGTTGGTGCTGGAACAAGTGGCCGAGACCCTGATCATCTATGATGCTAAGGCCAGCGATCACCGCGTCGAAGTGGATGTCGCCGACTTTGCCCCTGTTTTCACAGGCACCGTGGTCAAGGCTGATGTCGCGGTTGCAGAGCTTAGCCGCCGTCATGCCACGAAAGCCAAGCCCGATCATTGGTTCTGGGGTGAGATCAAGAAATACAAGCGGATCATGTTCGAGGTGTGCCTCGGGTCGTTTGTTGCAAACCTGTTGGCTGTGGCTGTCGCGTTGTTTGCTTTGCAGGTCTATGACCGTGTGATCCCACACCAATCTGTTGCCACGCTTTGGGTGCTGGCGATTGGGGCCGGCCTTGCGATGTTGCTTGAGGCTGGTTTGCGGATTGCCCGCGCCCGGCTGATGGACGGTGCTGGTCGCCAGATGGAGCTGCGCATTCAGTCGTTGCTGATGAACCGGTTGCTGGGGATGCAAGCGGGGATCAAGGGCCAGACGCCGTCTGGAACTTTTGCTGCCGTGCGCGAGTTTTCGTCCATTCGCGAGTTCTTTACAGCCTCGACCATTGGCACGTTGACCGATTTGCCGTTTATCTTTTTGTTCCTTGCACTCGTGGCCTCTATTGGCGGTCCGGTTGTGTGGGTGCTGGTGGTGGGGGGTATCCTGATGGTGCTGCCCTCGTTCTTTATGCAACGCAAGATGATGCGGCTGACCTTGGAAACCCAAGGGGCCTCGACCAAGGCGTCCCGGCTGTTGCATGAGGCGATTTACGACGCAGACACGATCAAGGCCCATCGCGGAGAGGAAAGGTTTCGCCGGATTTGGGGCGAGTTGAATGCCTTGTCATCCTTGGCCACATCCGAACAGCGCAAGCTGTCTGCGACCCTGACGTTCTGGTCTCAGGGCGTGCAGCAGGCCACCTATGTCTCAGCCGTGGTTGTTGGGACGTTTCTGGTGTTTCAGGGCGCGTTTACTGTGGGCACGATCATCGCCGTTGGCATCCTGACATCCCGGACGTTGGGGCCGTTGACCGGGCTTGCGTCAACTTTCGCCCGATGGTCACAGGTCAAGGCCGCGTTGGAGGCGCTGGACGGTGTCGCCGAAGCCCCGCAAGACGTTGAGGACGGCCGCAGCTATCTGCGCAAGAATGCAATCAGGGGCGGATTCGAGTTACGGGCCCTGCGTTACACCTATGACGAAGAGGCCGCCGATACGTTGGATATCCCCGCTTTGGCGATCAAGCCGGGCCAGAAGGTGGCTGTTCTGGGGGCCAATGGCTCTGGCAAGTCGACACTGTTGAAGGTGCTTTCAGGACTGCATCGCCCTACTGACGGACGCATTCTGATTGATGGCATCGATATGGGGCAGGTGATGTCGCGCGATTTGCGTCGTCAGATTGGCTATCTCAGCCAAGAAGTACGCCTGTTTGCGGGCACCTTGCGCGAGAACCTGAACCTAACGTTGTTGGAACGTGATGATGACCGGATGTTTGCGGCCTTGGACTTTGCCGGGCTAGGGCCATTTGTGCGCAACCACCCCAAAGGCCTTGATCTGGAAATCCGCGATGGCGGTGAGGGTCTGTCCATCGGCCAGCGACAGTCGATTGGCTGGGCGCGGCTGTGGTTGCAGGACCCGAAAGTATGTCTGCTGGACGAACCGACGGCGGCGCTGGATCAGACGCTGGAATCCACATTGGTGGATCGTTTGCAGACATGGCTGGACGGGCGGACTGCGATTATCGCAACGCACCGCGTGCCTATTCTGGCGCTCACGGACCGGACGATGATCTTACAAAACGGTCGCCTGACCGTGGACGGA
This sequence comes from uncultured Paracoccaceae bacterium, assembly GCA_938016515.1. GTDB lineage: Bacteria > Pseudomonadota > Alphaproteobacteria > Rhodobacterales > Rhodobacteraceae > Yoonia. The sequence continues at coordinate 34,783 of CALILP010000034.1, read as the reverse complement.
CCAAAAGATGAGGTGCTGGCGCATCTCCAAAAAGCAAAGAAAGCGGGATAACCGATGGCAACGTTTGATTCACAATTTGACACGCGGCTGCAGGGTCCAAGCCTGACGATCTGGCTGGTGGGGCTGACCGTCTTGGTCTTTGTCGCCTGGGCGAAGTTTGCCTTGTTGGACGAGATTGTGCGCGGTGAGGGCGAGGTGATCTCTGCCTCGCGCCCGCAAATTGTGCAAAACCTTGAAGGGGGCATTCTGGCTGATCTGTTGGTCTCTGAAGGGGACGAAGTGGCGCAGGGCGATGTGATCGCGCGGCTGCGGGGGACCAACTTTGAGACGTCGGTGGCTGATCTGGAGGATCAGGTTTTGGCAGCCGAGGTCCGCCGCCTGCGTCTGGAGGCGGAAATGGCAGGGGACACGGTGTTTGACGTGCCCAACAATATTGCAGCCCGCAGTCCCTTCATTGTGGAATCCGAGCGGTCTTTGCTGGCCGCCCGGCAAAGTGACTTTGCTGCCAAGGTCGCAGGTGCAAAGCGTGTAAAAGAAGAAACGGGCCGCGAACTGGCCTTGATGGAAGACATGTTGGCCCGCGATATCGTAGCCCTGATCGAGGTAACGAAGGCGCGCAAGGCGGATGCAGATGCTGAAATCAAGTTGAGCGAGATCATCAATGGCACTGAGTTAGAGCGGGCGGCGGCCTATTCCGAGACATTGCAGGAGCTGGCGCAGTTGGGTCAAAGTTTGCGGCAGGCAAATGACCAGCTGGCCCGGACAGTGATTACGGCCCCCATGCGCGGCATTGTGAATGCCTTGCCGATTACAACAATTGGTGGCGTTGTCCGGCCCGGTGAAGAGATTGCGCAGATCACACCGCTGGGTGACGAGCTGTTCGTCGAGGCGCGTGTCCGACCGCAGGACATTGCAAATGTGGTGCCCGGACAATCGGCGACAGTGAAGTTTACGGCCTATGACTATACGATCTATGGCGCGATGACGGGTCATGTGCAGTTTATTTCGGCCGATACGTTCAAAGATGAAAACCGGCCCGACATTGATCCGCATTACAAGGTAACAGTGGTCGTCGATCGAGAAGATTTGGGTGCACGGCAAAGCCAGATCGAAATGCGCCCCGGTTTGCAGGCCAGCGTTGAGCTGCACACTGGTGAAAAGTCTGTATTGGATTATCTTACCAAACCGCTCTATCGGTCGCAGGAGGCGTTACAGGAACGGTAGGGGTCGATTTTTCTGGAAAAATCATACAAGTTTTCTAGAAAATTTGGAGTTGTGACTTTTGAAATGGATTGATCTGCCACCGGTGTGGTTGTTTGGGTTTCTGCTGCTGGGCGCCACGATGCCCCGCGGCGCGGAAATCTTTTACGAGCAGGCCCTGATGGGTGTGTGCCTTATCCTTGCGGGCCTTGCCTTCATCCTGATCGCCGTCATCCAGATGCGCCGCCATAAGACGACAATCATTCCGCACAGGGATCCTGACGCTATGGTCACAACCGGCATGTTCAGCCAAACCCGCAATCCGATTTATCTGGGTGACGCCTTTGTCCTGACGGGCTTTCTGTTCTACTGGCAGTCCCATTTGCCCGCCCTGATCCTAGTGCCCGCCTTCATGTGGGTGATCACTGTTCGCTTTATCAAAGCCGAAGAGGCCCGGTTGCAGCAAGCCTTTGGCGAGGCCTTCACACAGTATTGCGAGACAACCCGCCGCTGGCTTTAGCGCTCACGTATACTGAGGTATGCTTGGACCCTGCCTTGCGAAACTTTCTTTCGCGCTATACTGCAATCGCAGCGAGAATGAAGAGTGGGAGACTGCCTGTGAAAATCGGTGCGCCAAACGAGGTATTTCCGGGGGAAGACAGGGTCGCGATGACCCCGGCCTCGGCCAAGGATCTGCAAAAGCTGGGCTATGAGTGTGTGATCGAAGCGGGCGCGGGCCTGTCTGCCGGTTTCACCGATGCTGCCTACAAGGACGCCGGTGTTGAGGTCGTCAAGTCCGCCACCGCCCTTTACAAAGCAGTCGATTTCGTCGCCAAGGTCCGCCCACCAGAGCCGAAAGAGATCAAGCATCTGCGCGATGGACAGACGTTGATCTCGTTCTTTTACCCCGGTCAGAACAAAGATCTGATGGAAGCTGCTAACAAGCAGGGTGCCACCGTTGTTGCGATGGACATGGTTCCACGGATCTCGCGGGCCCAGAAGATGGATGCGCTGTCGTCTATGGCCAATATCGCAGGCTACCGCGCTGTGATCGAGGCGGGCAACAACTTTGGCCGGTTTTTTACCGGTCAGGTGACTGCCGCTGGCAAGGTGCCGCCTGCCAAGGTCTTGGTTGTTGGTGCCGGTGTGGCTGGTTTGGCTGCGATCGGGACAGCAACGTCCCTCGGTGCGATCACTTATGCGTTCGACGTCCGCCCCGAAGTGGCCGAGCAGGTTGAGTCGATGGGCGCAGAGTTTGTGTTCCTCGATTTTGAGGAAGAGCAGCAGGATGGATCAGCGACAGGTGGGTACGCCGCCGTGTCGAGCCCGGAGTTTGCCGCGGCGCAGCTTGCGAAGTTTAGCGAAATTGCCCCGGACATGGACATCGTGATCACCACGGCGTTGATCCCGGGCCGTGATGCGCCGAAGCTTTGGACGAAAGAGATGATTGCGTCCATGAAGCCGGGGTCGGTCATTGTCGACCTCGCGGCAGAACGCGGCGGCAACGCTGAGGGCACCGTGAAGGACGAGAAGGTCGTTACCGAAAACGGCGTGACCATTGTGGGTTACACCGATTTCCCAAGCCGGATGGCCGCGCAGTCTTCAACACTCTACGCGACCAACATCCGTCACATGATGACTGATCTGACGCCCAAGGTGAAAGACGAAGAAACTGGCGAGGAAACCCGCAAGTACAATCACAACATGGAAGATGATGTGATCCGGGGTGCGACGGCGACCCACAAGGGCGAGATTACCTTTCCGCCGCCGCCGCCCAAGGTAGCCGCAATTGCCGCACAGCCAAAGAAGGAAGCTCCGAAAGAGCTGACGGCTGAAGAAAAGCGCGCCAAGGAAGTTGCTGACTTCAAGACAGAGACGAAAACGCAAGTCGGCCTGTTGGCCCTTGGCGGTGCGCTGCTCTTGCTGATTGGCACAGTGGCCCCGGCCAGCTTCATGCAGCACTTTATCGTGTTCATTCTGTCCGTCTTCATCGGCTTCCAGGTGATTTGGAACGTCGCCCACTCGCTGCACACGCCTTTGATGGCCGTGACCAATGCGATCTCGTCGATCATCATTCTGGGGGCGTTGGTGCAGGTCGGATCGACTTCGGTCCTGATCTCGATACTGGCCGCACTTGGTATCTTTATGGCTGCTGTGAATATCTTCGGTGGCTTCCTCGTGACACGGCGCATGCTCGCCATGTTCCAGAAATCTTAAGGGGGCCGGTCACATGGACTTTGGATTTACGATTGCGGCCTATGCGGTTGCCGCTGTTCTTTTCATTCTAAGCCTTGGCGGTCTGTCGGGTCAGGAAAGTGCGAAACGTGCGGTGTGGTACGGCATCGCTGGTATGGCGATTGCGGTTCTGGCCACCATCATCGGTCCGGGGCAGGGGCTTTGGCCGCTATCTGTCCTGTTGATCGCGGGTGGTGCTGCTGTGGGGTACCAACTGGCCACGAAAGTGCAGATGACGCAGATGCCGGAGCTGGTCGCGATCATGCACTCGATGGTTGGTCTGGCTGCGGTGTTTGTGGGCTTTAACGCCGACATCATGATCAACTTTGTCAGCGACCTTTATGCCCAGAACGGTGGCGTTTTGGGGGCCGTGGCTGATGACGGCCTTACGGCCGTTGGCCTGCCGAAGGACGTCCACGCCGGGCTGTCCGCCTTTGGTCAACTCATTGCTAAGAAGACTGGCGTAGAAATCTCTATTCTGCGCGTCGAATTGGTGTTGGGGATCTGGATCGGTGCGGTGACGTTTACCGGTTCGGTCGTGGCATACGCAAAGCTGGCAGGCTCTTCCAGCTTGCTGCCGTTTGAGATCGACACGGGTGCAAAACAATTCCCCGGTGGGCATATGCTGAACGCGGGAGCTGCTGCGGCGTCCTTGCTGCTGCTGTTCGTCTACATGGGCGGTGCTGGGTCTTGGGCGCTGGTCCTGCTGACGCTGCTGGGTCTTTTCATCGGGTATCACCTGATCATGGGGATCGGTGGCGCTGATATGCCGGTCGTCGTCTCGATGTTGAACAGCTACTCTGGCTGGGCCGCTGCGGCGATTGGTTTCTCGCTCGGCAATGATCTGTTGATTGTTGTTGGTGCGCTTGTTGGCTCTTCCGGTGCGATCCTGTCTTATATCATGTGTAAGGCAATGAACCGGTCTTTCGTCAGCGTGATCCTTGGCGGCTTTGGTGGTGCCACGGGTGAGCAGATGGCTGTGGAAGGTGAGCAGGTCGCGATTGATGCGGATGGCGTTGCCACTGCGTTGAACGAAGCGGACAGCGTCATCATTATTCCGGGTTACGGGATGGCTGTGGCGCAGGCCCAGACGGCGGTTGCCGAGCTGGTGCGCAAACTGCGGGCACAGGGCAAAGAGGTCCGCTTTGCGATCCACCCTGTCGCTGGTCGCTTGCCGGGCCACATGAACGTGCTGCTGGCCGAGGCGAAGGTGCCTTATGACATCGTGATGGAAATGGACGAGGTCAACGATGACTTCCCGGAAACGGATGTGGCTATCGTCATCGGCTCCAATGACATCGTGAACCCGGCGGCACAGGACGATCCGAACTCACCCATTGCGGGGATGCCGGTTCTGGAATGTTGGAAAGCCAAGCAGGTGTTTGTGTCCAAGCGCGGGCAGGGGACCGGGTATTCCGGCATCGAGAACCCGCTGTTCTTTAAGGATAACACCCGGATGTTCTATGGGGATGCGAAAGCGTCGTTGGACAGCTTGTTGCCGAAGATCGACTAGCATGCGTGGGTTTCACCCACCCTACATCAAGTATGAAGACCTCGCTGGAAACGGCGGGGTCTTCCCTTTTATGGGCGCGTGTTGATCTATTTTTCCCTGACGGCTTTGACAATTGGGCTAATCGCACGATGTCGTAGGTGGACCAACCAACGAGGGATACAATGAAAAAGACAATACTTGCAGCAATGATCACATGTCTGGCGATGCCGGCGGCAGCGGACGTGACTGTCACCTTTCGGGATGGGGCGCCGAAAGATCGCTTCACGATTACCAGCGCTTCGGGTCTTTGTAATGATGCACCTGTTCAGATCACGATCGATTTGAGTTCCTCTGCAGGCAAACTGATCTTTGATATCACTGAAGCCGGGCGCGGTGTTGAAGTATTTCAACCGTTCGAGTTGGTGGCGGGTGGCGATATCGTCACCGGTGCCTCAGACGTGACAGATGGGGACACTGGGCTTAACCTTGAGGTTTCGGCGATTGCGCCCGGAGCACAAGTCGCCTTTACCATCGATGTGGATGACACGATTGGTGCGCGCGAAATCACGGTGTCCGGATCAGAGATCGCAGGCGCACGAGTGCAGGTGAGTGTTGGTTCAGACAGCGCGACAGGCACGTTCGGCGATGATGGAACGGCCCGGGTCGCTTGGCCCGCGTGTCTGTCCTAGCGCGGTCACGTCGCTCTTTGCCAAGAACCCATCGAAAATTTGAGGTTCTTGGCAGCAACCCACCCCAGCTTTGACACATTCCTGACAGACCGGTTTGGCCATTTGGCACATAGCAAACGGGGCGAAAGCCTTTCTTTTGCGGTCATCAGTGAGGTGTGGAGTGGGCATGAAGAAAAAAGCGCAGGTTTTGGGTGGATTGGTCGTGGCGCTGGCCTTGGCCGGGTGTAGCAAGCTGGAGCGGATCGAGGACGTTGTCGCTTTTGCGGATCGCGTTGGGGACGTTAATGATCAGCGGGTCCGTGTGTTGGGTGATCCCGTGTTGGGGATAGCAGAGCTTCCGGCCACCGCATTTGATGCTGTACCGACGACAGGTACGGCCACCTTTCTTGGAACTGCCTTCCTAAGCATGCGCAACAGCGACCAGCGGCTAGATGCGGATGCACTGGTTGGGGACTCGCGGCTTGAGGTGGATTTCGGGACATCGGGTGATGCTGTAAGTGGTGGCGTCACGAATATTCGGCGCACCCAGATCAATGACATTTCAGTTGATGTCTCTGGTCAGCTGACTTTTAGCAACGGTGTTGTTGGGGCCGAGGTTTCCAATGATCTGGCCTTCGATTTCGGCGGCAATGTGACCTACGACGGGACTGAATTTGGTTTGCAGGGGCGTCTGGACGGCAAATTGCGCGGGACCCGCACAGAACCTGCAGCGAACCAAAGCACCGTGCGCGCCTTTTCTGTTCGAGACCCAGAGATTGATGTCACCACAGCAACTGGTCGCTACGCAGCATCGATGACAGTGATTGGAGAAAACTAATCGGCCGTCTTAGCGGCTTGGATCTGCGTCAACGGCATCAATCCATTTGCCGGGGCCAACCCCATCCAGTGACCAAATCCCAACACGCCACCGCACAAGTCGCAGCGTTGGAAACCCAATATGCGCAGTCATGCGCCGAACCTGACGATTGCGTCCTTCGGTGATCGTCAGCGAGATCCACCGGTCGGGGACAGATTTACGATACCGGACCGGTGGGTCCCTTTCCCAGAGACGCGGTGGGTCGATAAGGCTGACCTGAGCGGGGCGCGTTGGTCCGTCTTTCAATGTGACCCCATCGCGCAGCGGCTGCAGGTCGTTTTCTGAAGGGTCGCCTTCGACCTGAGCATAGTATGTCTTGGGTAATTTATGCGTTGGATTTGCGATCTGTGCTTGCAGTTTGCCATCGTCCGTCAGGATTAAAAGCCCTTCGCTATCCCTGTCCAGCCGGCCAGCCGGATAGACCCTTGGGACATCTATGAAGTCCGACAACGTGCGGCGGGGTGTCGGAGACTTCGCGTCTGTAAATTGAGACAGGACGTCGAAAGGTTTGTTGAAAAGCAACGTGCGGGCCATACGATGGGTCTAGGGTGATGTTGGCGGCCTCACAAGTGGTTCTGTTGGCGTGTCCGCGACACTTGATGTGCTTGTCTTGAAACACAAAAGCGCTTGTGAGGGGCGTTCAGTATACCATTGCACTCTGCTAACACATTATAAACGCGCGATTTTTCTTTACCTGCGTGAATTTGCCGCTAGGTTGCGAGGCAGTGAACAAAGGCGCATCAGATATGTCACCGATTGAAGATCATCCGCTGCGGTATGCACTGGCCAACGAATTGCATGCCCGTCCGTTTCCCCATGTTAAGGCGCCCGCCCGGGCGGCGTATCTTGCGATCAAGCCTGCGCAGAACGCAGCTGGCCGTGACCGTGAAGCCGATCGCGCGCATTTGATCGCTTTACTGGATCGGTACGGTGCCTCGCATCCGCAACCAGAGGCGACCCATTATTCCGGGCAGATCGGCAAGCATATGCTGAAATGGGAAAGCCACACAGAGTTTGTCACCTATACGATCTTTGGTGAAGGCGTGGCTGGCCGCCCATTTGATGGCACAACCTTTTCGCTTTTCCCGCAAAACTGGTTGGCGCAAGCGCCCGGCGTGCGGATCACCTCTGCTTTGATCCGGGTAGAGCTGCTGGATGATGACAGCGAGATCATCAAAAAGGTGGATGATTGGTTTGTCCCTGAGAGCCTGGCCATTAGCCGTGTGCTGAATGACGAATTGGTCGTTGCAGGGGACTTCCGGATCGACGAAAGCGGCCACATGCGGATCGCCGTCTTTGCGCGCGGGGTTACAGGGGGGCGCCGTACGGGCCGTGTTGTGCAGCGGTTGTGCGAGATTGAGACCTATAAGGCGATGTCGATGCTGGGTCTTTCGATGGTTCGCGATTTGGGACCGCGACTGGGCCAGATCGACAATGGCCTGACCGCACTATTGGAGGATATGACTAGCGGGACGTCAGAACCCGATGCGGTGTTGCAGGAACTTCTGACGACGTCCGCTGAACTTGAAAATACCATCGCAAAATCCAGTTTTCGGTTTGGGGCAACGGGGGCCTATGACAGGCTGGTCAACCAGCGCATCGGCGTTTTGCGTGAAGAGCGGTTCTTGGGGCGCCAGACGTTTGGCGAATTTATGATGCGACGCTTCGATCCTGCCATGCGTACGGTAAAGTCTACGGAAGCCCGGCTAGAGGCGATGTCATCGCGGGCGCTTCGCGCGGGCGATCTGTTGCGGACACGGGTGGATGTCGAACGCTCGGCGCAAAATCAGGACCTGCTGACATCAATGGACAAACGCGCTGATTTGCAGCTGCGGCTGCAGCGTACGGTCGAAGGGCTTTCTGTTGTTGCGATTAGCTACTACGCCGTCAATCTGGTCCTTTACGTCGTGGGGCCATTAGAGCAGGCTTACGGTGTTCCAAAAGCGGTGATGGCTGCAATTGCCACACCTTTGGTTCTGCTTGGTGTTTGGGTCTTGGTACAGCGCATTCGCAAACATATGGAGTGATGCAAATTTTCTAGAAAGTTTGACCGATTTTTCCGGAAAAAGCGTTTCTCTCTCGTCTGGTTTCCCGCGTTGGCCTTGTCGCGTTCCATCAGAGCAGGCAGGGTGCTCCAAACGTCTCATCACCGGAGCCTCGCCATGCCCATCAAGAACCGTTTTGCAGAGTTGCTGCCGGACATCACAGCGTGGCGCCAAGATATTCATGCGCATCCTGAAATATTGTTCGAGACCTATCGGACATCTGCCCTTGTTGCTGAAAAGCTGACGGCCTTTGGCTGTGACGACGTTGTGACCGGTTTGGGGCGAACTGGCGTCGTGGGCGTGATCAAAGGCCGCACTAATACATCTGGTAAAGTCATCGGGTTGCGCGCTGACATGGATGCTTTGCCAATCCATGAAGAAACCGGCCTGCCATACAAATCCACGACGGACGGGGCCATGCATGCCTGCGGCCACGATGGCCACACAGCCATGTTGTTAGGGGCTGCGCAGTACCTGGTCGAAACCCGTAATTTTGACGGAACGGTGGTTGTGATTTTCCAACCCGCAGAAGAGGGCGGTGGTGGTGGTCGTGAAATGTGCGAAGACGGCTTAATGGATCAATTCAAGATCGATGAGGTTTACGGCATGCACAACTGGCCGGGCCAACCCTTGGGATCCTTTGCTATCCGTCCCGGTCCTTTCTTTGCTGCAACAGATCAGTTCGAGGTTGTCATTCAGGGCAAAGGTGGCCACGCCGCCAAGCCGCAAGAGACCGTGGATAGCACGCTTGTCGCCGCACATGTGGTCCTGGCTTTGCAGTCGATTGTCAGTCGCAATGCTGATCCTGTTGATCAGGTCGTCGTGTCTGTGACATCAGTTGAAAGCTCCTCCAAGGCCTTCAACGTGATCGCCCAAAGTGTCCATCTCAAAGGGACAATCCGCACAATGTCTGATGCTATGCGTGACATGGCAGAGGCCCGTTTTACGACATTGGTTCAGACCACGGCCGCCGCATATGGCGCAGATGCCGATATCAGCTTTTATCGCGGATATCCCTGCATGGTGAACCATGAAGAGCAGACCGATTTCGCCGCCAAAGTGGCTGCGGACGTGTCAGGAGCATGTGCGGTGGCCCCGCTTGTGATGGGCGGCGAGGATTTTGCCTATATGTTGGAAGAGCGGCCGGGCGCATACATTCTGGTCGGCAATGGTGACACCGCGTCAGTTCACCATCCCGAGTATAATTTCAGCGATGAAGCTATCCCCGCAGGGTGTTCGTGGTGGGCTGAGATTGTAGAGCAACGTTTGCCGATTGGGCCGTGAAGACAGACTTTGCAAGACCTGTCACCTGCGCGTCCAACGGCCGGCTAGATCCTTTCGACCATGTGCGACGCGGCACTCAACTTGCCTGAAAAGCGCGACTATGTTGCCCGAGGGATCCTGACAAAGGACCTGATTGCGAGTGGGCCCTTCGGTGATCTCATTCCTGAACTGATCGCCATTTCGACCAAGCAACTCAACGCGTGCTGTGATGTCTTGGGCGGTGACGACGATCTTGTCCCAGCTACCCGGTGTTGGTTTCGATCATCTAGCATGGGCTTTGACGCCGAGGTAGGTGGCTTAGCCAGCCATAGCTGCAAGTCATCTTTCGTGTGGATCGCCATCGCCGGGACAAATTGCTGATCCAGGATAAACCCTGATTGGTCACGCTATCGCGTAGGCACTCAGTAGCTTAGCATTCAACCGCCCGTGTGTGACATATGCCTGCTAACTTGTCCGTCGGCCTGCTGGCGCGAATAGTCAAAGTCGTGGCCTTTGGGCTTGAGCGCAATTGCTGCCCGGATTGCGTCTTCGAGGTGCGCGTCCGATTCAGACGCCCGCAGTGGCCCACGCAGATCCGAATGTCCCTCTTGGCCCAAGCAGGTGTATATCTCGCCTGTACAGGTCACCCGAACCCGGTTGCAACTTTCGCAGAAGTTATGGCTCAGCGGCGTGATGAAACCGATCTTTTGGCCGGTTTTTTCGATGCGGACATACCGCGCAGGCCCACCCGTACTTTCTGGCAGGTCTGTTAGCTTTGACCGTTCCGCCAAGCGCGCGCGCAAGTTCTTGAGCGACCAATATTGGGTGATCCGGTCTTCGTTGCCGATGTCGCCCATCGGCATAACCTCGATGAATGTAATATCCATGTTCCGGCTGGCGCACCAATCGGTAAGCGTGAACAGTTCGTCTTCATTAAAACCCGCGAGGGCCACTGTGTTGATCTTGACCCGCAAGCCCGCCTTTTGTGCAGCATCGATGCCGCGCAATACCTGAGGCAAGCGGCCCCAGCGGGTAATTTCCGCGAATTTTGTCTCGTCCAGCGTATCAAGTGAAACGTTGATCCGTTTCACACCGGCCGCCGCAAGATCCGAGGCGTATTTCTCAAGCTGGCTTCCGTTTGTAGTCAGCGTCAGCTCGTCCAGCGTTGCGCTGTCCAGATGCCGAGACATGCTGCGAAAGAAGGTCATGATATCGCGCCGGACCAAGGGTTCACCGCCAGTGATCCGTAGCTTTCGGACCCCAAGACGGATGAAAGATGAACAAAGCCTATCCAGCTCTTCGAGTGACAGAAGGTCTTTCTTCGGCAGGAAAGTCATGTTCTCGGACATGCAATAGACACAACGGAAGTCGCAACGGTCCGTTACAGAAACCCGCAAATATGAAATGGCGCGCGCGAATGGGTCGATCAATGGAGCATTCATGCAGTCACGCTAGTAGGCGGCGAGGTGCTGCGCAAGGTCATGCTTGCCGCTTGCGCCATCTGGCCGCGCAAGATAGCGTTACGCACATGAAAGTGATCTATATTCTTCCCGTCCTAAGCTTGGCTGCCTGCTCCGATCCCGCGTGGCAACTGACCCCTGATGCACCCGGTCCGGCCATTGAGGCTGCCGCTGCTGTTCCAGTTGAAACACTGGACCCGACGCCACCACCACCACCACCGCCGGCGGCCCGTACGGTTGAGGAATTTGATACAACCTCTGCCGAAGACAGGGCGGCGGCTGTTGCTGTTGTCGAACCCGCGGGCGAGCAGCTCTTGGGCACGACGAATATTTCTTTGGGTGCTGCGGCTGATCCGGGCATTTGGCTTAAGACCGGTTTGGTCGACACCCTGACAGCAGGGCGGGTCGAGTATCCCGACAACGGCAAAGCAATCAGTCTGGAACTGCGCCCTTCAGGCGGGGATAGCGCTGGAAGCAGCCAAATGAGCCTTGCTGCGATGCGTCTTCTGGATATTCCGTTAACGGCCTTGGCGGATGTGCGGGTTTTCGCCAACTAGGATTTATCCATATAAATGAAAGCATTGCAGGCAGAACTGCTATGCTTTTCAGATGTCGGAAACGATTTTTTAATCCTGAACGTCCGCGCATTTAGATATCGTTAACTCTCAGCCAATACCGTCTGCACAGCGGCGCTAAATGGTGAGGATAACGTGCTAAGCTTTGAAACATTGGTCTTTCCGGTGATGACCCTTATGGGGCTCGCATTTCTGTACAGCATGATCCTGCGCAGCTTCAGCGACACGCTGATGGCTTCGGTGGCTTTCGGTGTCCTTTTTGGGTTGGGCATCATTCTTGCGATGTCCGCGCCCATCCACATTGGCGAGGACCTCATTTTTGATCTGCGTGGTTTGCTTGTCGGACTGTCAGTCGTGTTTGTCGGGTGGATCGCAGGGCTGATTACCTTGGCAATCGGTGTGGCCTACAGGCTGTATCTAGGTGGCGGCGGTGTGGCACTTGGCTGCGTCGGATTACTTGTCGCCTTTGGTATTGGCATTGGGTGGCGCATGCTTGCCCCTAAGATGTCGCAGATGACACTTGTGTCAGATGCAGCCTTTGGTGTTGCGATTTCACTTTCGCTGCTAAGTGTATTCATGCTGCCGTACGATATCGCACTCGATGTCATGGCTGAAATCGCACCCAATGTGGTTGTCGCAAATATCTTGGGTGCCGTTGGCCTTGGCTTTGTTTTGCGTCGCGAAGCGCAATATGTTCGCGATACAGAGCAGTTGCGCATCTATGCTTCGATCGATCCACTGACCAATCTGCTAAATCGCCGGGGTGCGGCTGACCAGCTGCGCCGGTTGTCAGATCGCAATGTGCAGGGGCGGGCATTGTTTTACTTCGATATTGATCGTTTCAAAGATATTAACGATGTCTATGGCCATGCCGCTGGCGATGCTGCCTTGGCGGCCATCGCAGCCCGCATCGAAGGCAGCGTCCGTGAACGGGTGATCTTTTCGCGCCATGGCGGGGATGAATTCACGCTGTTTATGCCAAACGTGCATGAAGATGCTGTTGGCGCCATCGGTGAACGGTTTCGCCGCAGTATCAGTGAAGAACCGGTTCATTTTCAGGGTGAAGACCTGTCAGTGTCGATCAGTGTTGGCGCACATTGGACAGATGGCCCCGCGGACTTTGACGAAATGCTGGCCCATGCGGATCGCGAGCTGCGCCGTGCGAAAGCGCTTGGTCGCAACTGTATCAGCCAGTCCGCCATGCCTGCCGCCCAAGTTGGCCTGCATCACGATTGGCCGCTGTCAGCGGGTGCTGTGCACTAGCGGCAAGTGCATTAAGCGGGCAATTTGCGCGCCGCTTCTTTGCGGGCAAATGGCTTGATCTGATCGCCATATGCTGTCAAGAAAGCCCGGACTCTTGGTGCGTCGTGCTTTGAAAGGTCCCGCAGCCACCAACCGACAGCTTTTTGGATAAACCAGTCGTGGTCAGTGACATAAGCTGCAGCCCAGCCCAGAATGCGGTCTCTTGCGGCTTCTTCTGCAGGCTTGGGATGGTTTTGCTTGGTCCACGGCAGGGTCATCACCAGGGCTGCCCGACGGGTCCACATATGATCTGACGTCGTCCAGCCTTCGACTGTGTCGAGCCGCACTGGATCTGCGACCAACCGTTTCTGCCCTGCAATACTGGCATGATCTGCGATGGCCCAAGCATCGAAGTCGGGAACCCAGGATTGAATAAGATCCCATGCAGCGGTGTCGTCGGGCCGAAGTCGCGCTTGTGTCAGCAATTTGGCCGCTGCGATGCGTCCTTCATGGACATTCGTTTGCCAAAGACCAGACGCAAGGGCGATTCGATCATCCAATATCAGTGCTGCACGCCAGTCTTTGACATGTGCATCGATCACGGGGTTTGCGACGCCAAGATAAAGCCGGTCAACTTTATGGTAGGCCTTCATTTCTGCGGCCTTGGCCGGATCAGCGCCGAGGGCTGCGATGGCACCCTGTGGTGTCATTCCGAAAATTCCGTTGGAAACCCGTCGATGGTCGTCTGGTTACGGTCCGTCCAGTACTGACGCACGCCATCAGCGCCTTTGTCTGCCGCCCATTGGTCCATCACCGGGCGGTCGCCTTCGAAGCTGAAGAAGGGAACACCATATCCGCAGGATGATTGCACGAGATCGACCGAGACATCAAAGACCTGACGTGCCCCAAGGGCCGGTGGAAAGTGACCATCCAAATCGCCCCAAGCGGCGTCATCAACATGCGAGACAGTTGCGGTCCCGAATGCCCGCAGGATGATGGGTCGCGTCGTGAACGAGCACCACATCAGCGTGATCCGATTGGCCAGTCGCAGGTGTCCGTCCGTTTCGTTGCCAGATCCTGTCAGATTGCGCCACAAGATGCGGTTGGGCGACAGCACACGCAAGGAATCCATACCCTTAGGCGAGATATTGACCCGACCTGTGGGCGCCGCACTGCCGGTGAAGAACATGTGTTGTTCGTCGATAAAACGGATGTGGTCGTCTTGCAGTGCGTCGAATTGCTTGCCCATTCATTCTACCGTCACTGATTTCGCAAGGTTGCGCGGTTGGTCCACGTCCGTCCCCTTGGCGATGGCTGTATGATAGGCTAACAATTGTGCGGGAACAGCGTATAGGATCGGGGCTAAAAATGGGTCAATCTCTGGCATGATGATCGTGTCCCATACGCCAGTGCCAGCTTCCGTCGCGCCTTGTTGGTCCGTGATCAACAAGACTTTGCCGCCGCGTGCCATGACTTCTTGCATGTTGGACACCGTCTTTTCAAACAAACTGTCGCGCGGGGCCATGACGATGATCGGTACGTTTTCGTCCACCAGTGCGATCGGTCCGTGCTTAAGCTCGCCGGATGCATAAGCTTCGGCGTGAATATAGCTGATTTCCTTTAATTTCAGCGCACCTTCATGGGCAAGCGGGTACATAGCGCCACGCCCAAGAAACAGGATGTCACGGGCCTCGGCAAGTTTGCGCGCGATGTCGATGCAGGTGCTTTCAATACCCAAAGCCGCGTTGATAGTGCCGGGCATAGCACGCAAGGTCGCAAGCTTTTCGGCGACCTGCGCTGTCGTCAGATGGCCACGCGCGCGGGCCGCTTCAATCGCGAGGATGGCAAGGGTCGTCAGCTGGCAGGTAAAGGCCTTGGTCGACGCAACCCCGATTTCCGCACCTGCAAGGATTGGCAGCGCCAGATCGCTTTCGCGTGCAATGCTTGATGTTTCGACGTTCACTACAGACACAATAGAGTCCGCTTTGCCCGCCATGTAGCGCAGTGCGGCCAATGTGTCTGCGGTTTCGCCGGATTGAGAGACAAACAGCGCAACCGTGCCCGGTGTCACAGGCGGTTCGCGGTAGCGGAACTCAGAGGCGACATCGATTTCGACAGGCATTTGCGCGATTTGTTCGAACCAGTATTTTGCGACCATGCAGGCATAAAAGGCTGTCCCGCAGGCAACCATTGTAATGCGTTCGACTTGGGCAAAGTCGATGTTCGGTGCGGGTAGGGTGATCGCGTCTGCGTCTGCGCTGATGTAATGAGACAGAGCCCCCTGTAACACGGTAGGCTGCTCGGCGATTTCCTTGGCCATAAAGTGTTTGTAGCCGCCTTTGTCGACAGCGGCCGTGTTGATGGCGATGGTTTGCACATCCCGGTTTGCTTGGTGGTTGTTTGCGTCACGGATTTCAACAGAGGTCCGTGTAACGATCGCCCAGTCGCCTTCTTCAAGGTAAGTGATTTGGTCGGTCATCGGGGCCAAAGCAATCGCGTCTGAGCCGACAAAGTTCTCGCCATTGCCATGCCCAATCGCCAGTGGAGAACCTTTGCGCGCCGCGATCAAAAGATCGTCTTCACCGTCGAAAAGGAAACACAGCGCATAGGCCCCTTCAAGGCGGGCGATGGTTTGCTCTGCTGCGTCACGCGGCGACAGGCCTTGGTCGCGGTAGTATTGCGCAAGCAGGGCAACTGTTTCTGTGTCGGTATCGGTTGAATAGGCGATGCCTTGATCGGATAGAAATTCGCGCAATTCACGAAAGTTTTCGATGATCCCGTTGTGGACTACAGCCACGCCACCAGCCCGGTGGGGATGCGCGTTGTCAACTGATGGGACACCGTGGGTGGCCCAACGGGTGTGGCCGATGCCAGACTTGCCAGCCAACGGCTCGTGCACCAGCAAGTCGGACAGGTTGACCAGCTTGCCCATCGCCCGCCGCCGATCAAGCCGATCATCGTGGATCGTGGCAATGCCTGCGCTGTCATAGCCGCGGTATTCCAGCCGCCGCAGGCTATCGATCAGAATGGGGGCTGCTTGGTGGGTGCTGAGAACGCCGACAATACCACACATGGTTTAATGTCCCTTTGTCTGGCGGGCTTTCTTGGCCCGCAGAATTTGAAAAAGTTTGGATGCAAAACCGGGTCGGTTTGTCTGTCTTGTCCGCCCAAGGCCTAATGCGCCGTCTGGGACATCTTCTGTAATGACTGACCCACTACCGGTCATGGCTCCGGTGCCCACAGTGACCGGGGCCACAAGCATCGTGTTGGACCCGATAAAGCTGTTCGCCCCGATGCTGGTCTTATGTTTGAATACGCCGTCGTAGTTGCAGGTAATGGTTCCTGCACCGATGTTGGCCTTTTCGCCAACAGTCGCGTCGCCGATGTAGCTGAGGTGGTTGACCTTTGCGCCTTCCGCGATCCGTGCGTTTTTGGTTTCCACGAAGTTCCCGATCTTGGTGTGTTCGGCTAATTCCGTGCCGGGACGCAGGCGCGCATAAGGCCCGACAACCGCCCCCCGAGAGACATGACAGCCTTCAAGATGGCTGAACGCCCGGATCGTGGCCCCGGATTCGATGGTGACCTCTGGTCCGAAGACGACGTTTGGTTCAACAATACTATCCCGGCCGATGACTGTATCATGGGCGAAGGTGACCGTTTCGGGGGCCGACAAAGTGACCCCGTCGTCCAGAGCGTTAGCACGGGCCCGCGCTTGAAACTGTGCTTCTGCACTCGCAAGTTCAGCACGAGAGTTCACGCCAAGGGTCTCGGCCTCGTCGCACCGCACAACGGTCGCTGTCAGACCCTTGGACCGCGCGATACCGATTATATCCGTAAGGTAGTATTCTTGCGATGCGTTGTCATTGCCGACGCCTGCGATCAGATCGAATAACGTCGCTGCATCCGCCATGATGACACCGCTGTTGCACAGGGTAATGGCCCGTTCACCCTCGGAGGCGTCTTTGAATTCGACGATCTTTTCAAGCGTATCCCCATGCGTGACCAAGCGCCCATAGCGACCTGGATCGGCGGCCTCGAACCCAAGGACGACGACGTCATGATGGGCGCGCGCTGTTGCCATTGCCTCCAGGGTTTGCGGTTGGATGAAAGGAGTATCGCCATATAAGACCAGCGCATCGCCTTCGAAATCACGCAGGGCGTCTTTGGCTTGGTCCACGGCATGTGCTGTCCCAAGCTGTTCAGCTTGCAAAGCGACAATAACGTCCGGATCCCAGTTTTGTGCGGCGGCCTGCACGGCTTCGGCACCATGGCCTGCGACAATCACTGTCTTTTCTGGCGCAAGCGACGCCCCCGCCTTCATGGCATGGACAAGCATTGGCGCCCCTGCAATGTGGTGCAGCACTTTGGGTAGGTCGGAATTCATCCGCGTTCCCATGCCTGCGCCCAAAATAATCAAAGCTGTCGTCATTCGCTTGCCGCCGTTATTTCATTGGTGCCCTTCTACCTTAGCAAGGGCCAAGAGCAAGTAGCAGGGCTTCACTTCCGTTTACGCTTCGTTACAGAGAAAGCGAACAGCAAGGGGATGCAAATGCGCAGTGTAATGTTTGATTTGGATGGGACACTTGCAGATACCAGCGGGGACTTGCTGGCTGCGGCAAATGTGAGGTTTCGCAGCCTTGGGTTGGGCGACCTGCTGGGACCCGGCGACGCTGGCACGGCCGTGAAGGGTGCGCGTGCCATGCTTCGGCTAGGGTTTAGTCGGGTGCCCGGTTTCGTCTGGAACGAGGATACAGTCGACGCCGAATTCCCGCGCTTCATCGAGGCCTATGCTGCTGACCTAGACACCCACACGTTTCTGTATCCCGGTGCAATGGATGCGGTCGAAGCGTTGAAGCGGGATGGCTACAAAGTCGGCATATGTACCAACAAGCCATTTCGGCAGGCCGAGGATCTGATGCGCTCGCTTGGGGTGCGCGACGCCTTCGGGGCGCTTTTGGGGTCTGACAGTCTTCCTGTCCGCAAGCCTGACCCGGAACACCTGCGCGAAACGGTGCGCCGGGCTGGCGGGCATCCAGATCAGACCGTTTTGATCGGGGACACCCAGACAGATCGCGATACGTCCCGCAATGCAGGTGTCCCGTCGATCCTTGTCACCTTCGGCCCCTGCGGCGATGACGTTCATGCGCTAAAGCCAGAAGGAACCATCAACCACTTTGACGAGCTGCATGCAGAGGTCAGTCGCCTTATCGGGTAATCCGAAATTGTAGATTAGTCTTTGCGAACAAATGCGCGGTCCCATTGACGCGCCGTGATCTGCGCTTTCAAAGTCTCCTGATGACACAGAATTTCACCGGCAGTTTCACCCAGCAAGAACCGATCCCGCAGGCCGCGATGGCAGCCGCGATGGCTGTCATGCAGTCCGGGCGCTTGCACCGCTATAACACCCACGGCGATGAGATCGCCGAAGCGGCATTGCTGGAAGAAGAATTCGCTGATTTGGTCGGGGCTAAGTATTGCCTCGCCGTTGCCTCAGGTGGGTATGCGATGGCCACGGCCTTGCGCGCTTTAGGCGTCCGTTCGGGTGACAGGGTTCTGACAAACGCCTTCACGTTGGCCCCCGTTCCGGGGTCGATTGCCGCGGTCGGTGCGGTGCCGGTGTTTGTTGGTGTCACCGAAGACTTGGTGATTGATCTGGACGATCTGGCGACCAAGCTGGATCAGGCCAAGGTGCTGATGCTGTCACATATGCGCGGTCATATCTGCGACATGGATGCCCTGATGGCGCTATGTGATGCCGCTGGTGTCACCGTGATCGAGGATTGCGCCCATACCATGGGGGCCCATTGGGACGGGATGCCAAGTGGTCGCTGGGGCAAAGTTGGGTGTTTTTCGACCCAGACCTATAAGCACATTAATTCGGGCGAGGGCGGTTTTCTGATCACCGACGACCCAGAGGTGATGGCCCGCGCGATTATGCTTTCTGGCAGCTACATGCTGTTTGAAAAGCACCGCGCTGCCCCGCCGCCAGAGGCCTTTGCCCAGATTAAATACGAGACCCCGAATATCTCTGGCCGGATGGATAATCTGCGGGCCGCGATCCTGCGCCCTCAGTTAAAAGACCTACGGACACAATGTGATCGGTGGAATGATCGGTACCGTGTGGTCGAGGATGGGCTGCAGGATGTGCCGGGGCTGGCCTTGATTGATCGACCTGCAAAGGAGGGGTTCGTCGCCTCGTCATTTCAGTTCTTGCTGTTGGACTGGTCTGCGGATGCAGTGGGTGAGGTGATCGACCGCTGTAAGGCAAGGGGTGTAGAGCTGAAGTGGTTCGGTGGTGCAGAGCCTGCTGGCTTTACCTCGCGCTACGACAGCTGGCGATATGCGCCGACTGCGCCGATGCCTACAAGCGACCGCGTCTTGGCCGGGGTTGTCGATATGCGCTTGCCGCTCACGTTTTCCCTTGAGGATTGCGCGTTGATCGCCCGGATCATTCGGGCCGAAGTATCAGCCGTATTTCAAAGCGCCTGACGTTACTTTTTTATGTTGCCCTCTTTTGATGGTGGGGCCCCTTTTCGTTGACGCGGCTTCATTGGTGCGATCCTTGGCGTGCCTTGGGTATCGCCAGAATCCTTCCTGCACATATGGGACGTTGACCGATCCGTTCTCCTCCGCCTATAATTGAACAAGCGTTCAATAAATCCATGCGGAGGGGATTCGTCTATGTTTCAGGCATCCATGACATTTGATCTTGGGGACGACGTGAATGCCCTGCGCGATATGGTGCACGGCTGGGCGCAGGAGCGCGTCAAGCCGATGGCCGCAAAGATCGATAGCGACAACGTCTTTCCGGCGGCCTTATGGCGCGAGATGGGCGATCTGGGGCTTCTTGGTGTGACGGTGGACGAAACCTATGGCGGGGCAGGGATGTCATACTTGGCCCATACCGTCGCAGTAGAAGAAATCGCGCGGGCCAGTGCTTCGGTGTCGTTGTCATATGGGGCGCATTCCAATCTGTGTGTGAACCAAATCAAGTTGAATGGGTCTGACGAACAGCGGTCAAAGTACCTGCCGCGACTGGTGTCTGGTGAACATGTTGGTGCCTTGGCCATGTCCGAGGCAGGTGCCGGGTCTGACGTTGTGTCCATGTCGTTGCGCGCCGAAAAGCGAAATGATCATTTCCGGCTGAACGGCAATAAATACTGGATCACCAATGGGCCCGATGCGGATACTTTGGTCGTTTATGCAAAGACAGACCCGGATGCAGGCGCCAAGGGTATCACGGCCTTTCTGATCGAAAAAGAGATGATCGGGTTCAGCACGTCGCCCCACTTTGACAAGCTGGGGATGCGTGGATCAAATACAGCAGAGCTGATCTTTGACGATGTCCACGTCCCGTTTGAGAACGTCCTGGGCGAAGAAGGCAAAGGCGTCCGCGTCCTGATGTCAGGCCTCGACTATGAGCGGGTGGTGCTGGCAGGCATTGGCCTGGGGATCATGGCGGCCTGTTTGGACGAAGTCATGCCGTATCTGTCCAGTCGTAAACAATTTGGGCAGCCGATTGGGAGCTTCCAACTGATGCAGGGCAAGATCGCGGATATGTATACGGCGATGAACTCGGCCCGCGCCTATGTCTACGAGGTCGCCCGCGCTTGTGACAATGGCACTGTCACCCGGCAGGATGCTGCGGCCTGCTGTCTTTACGCCTCCGAAGAGGCGATGAAACAGGCCCATCAGGCTGTGCAGGCGATGGGCGGGGCCGGTTTTCTGAACGACGCACCTGTGGCCCGGCTGTTCCGGGACGCCAAGCTGATGGAAATCGGGGCCGGGACGTCCGAAATTCGCCGCATGCTGGTCGGCCGCGAAATGATGGGGGCGATGGGGTGATCAGGCGGCTGGTGTGCACAATCGTGATGGCCTCGGCCAGTTCTGCATGGGCCCAGGATTTTGTGGTGGACGGGCATTGGATCGACCGCTGTCTGGGTGTGCAGGACAATCCGATGATATGTGTGGGTCAGGCCGCCCATGACTGTGCCCAGAAAAACGGTGGCGGCACGAACATCGTGCTGGGTGCATGTCACGAGGCCGAGGCCGCGTTTTGGGATCGGGCGCTCAACGAGGCCTATCAGCACCTACTCAGACTGGCTCGGGATCGTGAAGGGCAGGATCTGGGATATGCGCCCGACAACTTGCAGATCGCCTTGCAGGAAATGCAGCTTGCGTGGATCGGGTATCGTGACGCCTCTTGCGGCAATGCGATTGCGCTGGCTGCACCCTTTGGATCAGCCGCTGGCCCTGCGTACCATAGCTGCGTGTCAGAACATACGGCGCGGCAACATTTCATCTTGCGCGGACTACGTCGCGATTATGAGAACTGAGGGCGCGGTTTGATGAGCCATTTCAAACATATCGCGGTCTTACAGTCACGCGCAGCGCCCTTGGCGCGGGTCGGGGTGATCGTGCTTTTCGCGTCGACGGGATCTGCAGTGTTTGCGCAGGAGGTCCCCGTTTATGATCCTGACGATCTTGCAAACTGCCTGAGCCAATCCATCGTTGAGCCCTCCCAATGTATCGGGGTCGGCGCAGACGCCTGTTTTGCCCGCTCGCAAGGATCGAATGTCGCGTATGGCTTTTGCAATGGGGCAGAGCGGGATGATTGGGATGCCCGCTTGAACGCAACCTTTCAGGGCTTGTTGGAAACACAGGCAACGGCGACTGCAGAGTTGCGTGCGTTTCGTGAAGACTATCCAGATCTGGTAGCTCAGATGCGCGCGATGCAACGACAGTGGATCGCCTATCGCGATGCGGCTTGTGAATGGGATTATCTGCAATGGGGCGGCGGCACGGGTGGTGGCCCGGCGCTGGCGTCTTGCCAGATGGTGCTGACCGCGCAACAGGCTTTGTTCCTGAAGGGATGGGCCCAGTGACTGTTGCAAAGTCTCGGTGGATATTCGCGCCTCTTGCGGGGTTGATTGTTCTTGCTGGCTACTTTGGTCTACGACTGGGGCAACCGGTGTCCGAGACGGATATCATTACGCATTACGCACAGATCTATGTCGCCGATGTAGGGGATGGCGCGGCACTGACGGATTGCTTGGCCACCACAAGTCCCCGCGAAGATGTTCGACTGATCGTCATTTGCACGCACCCCGAAGGTGCTGTGTTTGAGTATCCGGCGGGGCCGCGTGGCCAATTGCGCGCGGTTGCTGGTATTGAAGGAGCTGTATGATGCGATCCCTTTTTGCTTTCATCACTGCTTTGGTCTGGACCTCTGGCGTGCACGCACAAGAGCCGACCATTGCCACAGGGGCCGTGCAGGCCTGTTACGCGCAGACAGCTATCGGTGACATATATCCGGCCTGTCTGGGTGACGCCGCAAACGCATGTCAGGCGCAACCGGGTGGCAGCACCACATTGGGCATCGTGACCTGTATCACGGCTGAAACGACCGATTGGGATTCGATCCTGAATGAAGCCTACACCGATCTACGACAGCAGTTTGGGGCCCGATCTGATGGTGCTACGCTTACCGACAGCTTGCGAGATGCGCAACGCGCCTGGATCGCATTTCGCGATGCCGACTGTGGGTTGCAATATGATCGGTGGGGCGGTGGCTCTATGCGCAACATCGCTGCAAGTAACTGCCGGATGATAATGACAGCAAGCCGCGCACTGGCGCTGCGCGATATGGCGGGACCCCAATGACGCAAGACTTGACAGGACGTGCTGCACACGAAGCCGCTTTGGCCGTGGTCGCAGAGGCAGCAGCCGCAGCTGCGGCAGGGGGCGGAGAGAAATCCTGCGCCCGCCACATCAGCCGCGGCAAAATGCTGCCGCGAGAGCGGGTCGCCAATCTGCTTGATCCCGGTTCGCCGTTTCTAGAGGTGGGCGCCACGGCTGCTTATGGAATGTACGACGACGCGGCCCCCTGTGCGGGCGTCATCGCAGGTGTGGGACGTGTGTCTGGTCGGCAGGTCATGGTGGTGTGTAACGATGCCACCGTGAAGGGTGGGACGTACTATCCGATGACCGTCAAAAAGCACCTGCGGGCGCAAGAAATTGCTGCGGCCTGCCATTTGCCCTGTGTCTATCTGGTGGACAGTGGTGGTGCCAACTTGCCAAATCAGGACGAGGTCTTCCCGGACCGCGACCACTTTGGCCGGATATTTTACAATCAGGCGAATATGTCCGCGCAGGGCATCCCCCAGATTGCGGCTGTTATGGGATCCTGTACTGCAGGGGGCGCCTATGTGCCCGCGATGGCCGACGTCTCGATCATCGTGAAAGAGCAAGGCACGATCTTTCTGGCCGGCCCGCCGTTGGTCAAAGCGGCCACAGGCGAGATCGTCAGCGCCGAAGACTTGGGCGGCGGCGACGTACATACTCGCTTGTCTGGCGTGGCTGATTATCTGGCTGAAGATGACGCGCATGCCTTGGCTTTGGTGCGTCAGGCGGTGGCGTCATGTTCCCTTCCGTCTGTGCAGACGGCATCCCGATTGCCGCCTGAACCACCCGTGGAAGACCCGGACACCTTGTTTGATGTTGTTCCCGCCGATTTGCGCACACCCTACGACTGCCGCGAGGTGATCCGCCGCGTCGTGGATGGGTCTCGGTTTGATGAGTTCAAAGCCCGGTTTGGGGAAACCCTTGTCACCGGGTTTGCCCATATTGATGGCTGGCCCTGCGGGATTATTGCCAACAACGGCGTTTTGTTCTCTGAAGCTGCCCAAAAGGGCGCCCATTTCATTGAATTGTGCAGCCAGCGCAAAATCCCCTTGGTGTTCTTGCAGAACATCACCGGGTTTATGGTTGGTCAAAAGTACGAGAACGAAGGCATTGCCCGACATGGCGCCAAGATGGTGACGGCTGTTGCCACGACCAAGGTGCCCAAGATTACGATGGTGATTGGCGGGTCTTTTGGGGCTGGGAATTACGGATTGGCCGGACGGGCCTATTCGCCAGATTTCATGTGGTCTTGGCCGACGTCTCGGATTTCAGTGATGGGCGGAGAGCAGGCGGCAGGTGTTTTGGCAACTGTGAAACGGGACGCATTGGAGCGGTCAGGAAAGGAGTGGTCGGACGCAGACGAGGCAGCCTTCAAGCAACCCACGATTGATATGTTCGCAGCACAATCCCATCCGCTATACGCTTCTGCCCGGCTATGGGACGACGGGGTAATCGATCCGCGTCAATCCCGAGACGTGTTGGCCTTGTCACTGGCCGCTGCGATGAACAAACCCATAGAGGACACGCAGTTTGGCGTGTTTCGGATGTGAGGCGCGTTGTCGAAAAGAAACCGAGGCAACCAAATTTTCTGCGAAAATTTGTTGGTCAGTTGAGGAGGCCTGCGGATGTTTGACAAAATCCTGATTGCCAACCGAGGCGAAATCGCCTGTCGCGTGATCCAGACCGCCCGCCGGATGGGTGTGAAAACGGTTGCAGTTTACTCTGACGCTGATGCGAGCGCTTTGCATGTGACGCAGGCTGATGAGGCTGTCCGGCTGGGTCCTGCACCGGTGGCCGACAGCTATTTGCGGGGTGACCTGATTGTGCAGGCCGCCCTGGACACGGGGGCTGCGGCCATTCATCCCGGATATGGCTTTCTGTCCGAGAACCCTGAATTTGTAGACGCGGTCGCTAAGGCGGGGCTGACGTTTATTGGCCCTTCCGCAGACGCGATCCGGGCCATGGGGTTGAAGGACGCCGCGAAGGCCTTGATGGAGGCCGCGAACGTGCCCGTGGTGCCCGGCTACCATGGGGCAAATCAGGATGCGGGTTTTCTGGCGCAACAGGCTGATGCGATTGGCTATCCGGTTTTGATCAAGGCTGTTGCCGGGGGCGGTGGCAAAGGCATGCGCTTGGTTGCGGGGGGCACAACTTTTCTAGAAAATTTGGCGTCAGCGCAGGCAGAAGCCCAGACAGCCTTTGGCAACGCAGATGTACTGATAGAGAAATTCGTGCAAAGCCCCCGACACATTGAAGTGCAGGTCTTTGGCGATGGCACCCGTGCTGTGCATTTGTTCGAGCGGGATTGTTCTCTTCAGCGCCGCCACCAGAAAGTCATTGAAGAAGCCCCGGCACCCGGCATGACCGATGAGATGCGCACGGCGATGGGACAGGCCGCCGTGACTGCCGCCGAGGCGATTGGCTACGCAGGCGCGGGTACCGTTGAATTCATTGTCGATGGCAGCGACGGTCTGCGCCCTGACGGGTTCTGGTTCATGGAAATGAATACCCGCCTGCAGGTCGAACATCCGGTCACCGAAGCCATCACCGGCGTTGATCTGGTCGCATGGCAGCTGCGCGTTGCCGCGGGCCAGCCATTGCCCGCCTGCCAAGACGACCTCACGATCAACGGCCATGCCTTTGAGGCACGCATCTATGCAGAGGACGTTCCGGCTGGTTTCCTGCCTGCGACCGGAAGGTTGGACCATCTTGTCTTTCCGCCGGATGCGCGGATTGACAGTGGCGTCGCAGCGGGTGACGACATCTCACCTTGGTACGACCCGATGATTGCGAAGGTCACTGTGCATGGGGCGGACCGTGCATCCGCTTTGCAAAAGCTGTCTTGCGCGCTGGGCGCTACACAAATCGCCGGTACTGTCACCAATGTGGATTTTTTGCGGGCCCTCGCGGTGCACACCGATTTTGCAGCCGGACATGTTGATACAGGTTTGATTGGCCGCGATATCAACGCCCTTAGTGCAGTGCCTGACATCACACTTACCCAGATTGCAGCGGCGGTTCTTTGTGCCACGGATCTTGATCAGGCGGACACGGCATTGAGTGGGTTCTCGTTGTGGGCTCCCTTGGTTCAAACCACTTATCTGCGGTGTGGTGAAAAGGATCTGGCTGCAACGCTGCAAATATTGGCGCCCGGACAGATCCAAATTGCAATCGACAAGACCTCTGTCACGTGTAAGCGCCGCTCAGGTGTTTGGTTTTGCGGCTCTGAGCGGATGCCCCATGCAATCCGTCATGGTGGTGCTGTGACTGTCTTTGCGGATCGTGCTGTGGCATGCGAACTTGTTGACCCGCTGGACCGTGCATCAGAGACGGCCCATGCTGATGCCGTCATGGCGCCAATGCCTGGATTGGTTCGGTCGGTGACTGTATCTGTTGGCGATCACGTCACTGCCGGTGACCGGATGGTCGTGTTGGAGGCCATGAAGATGGAACATGTCTTGCGCGCCCCCCGAGACGGCGTTGTGGCCGCCGTATCTGTTGCAACAGGCGACCAAGTGACAGCGGGCGCTGCAATGGTTACGCTGGAGGACGCAGGATGATCCGCCTACATCATTGTCACCAGACCCGGTCGATGCGTAGCTTGTGGCTATTGCATGAGCTGGGTCTCGATTTTGAAGTGCAGGTCCATTCGTTCGATAAGGCGTTGCGATCCCCTGACTACCTCGCGATCAATCCCACTGGGCGGGTCCCCGCGTTGGAATTGGACGGACAAACGATCTGTGAGAGCGGTGCGATTGCCGAAGTCCTGTGCGAATACGCCCCTGACGCCGGGATGGGACGCTTGGTGGGCGATCCTGAACGTGCTGCATGGCTGGACTGGATCCACTTTGCCGAGACGATCAGTCAGCATACCGCAGCCCTGACCCAACAGCACGTCGCCCTCTACGAAGATCATATGCGCAGCCCGATTGTCATGACCCTAGAGGCCAAACGGCTGGCAAAGACCTTCCAGACCATAGAGCAGGGGTTGACCGGCCGCGATTACCTTTTGGCCAGCGGATTTTCTGCCGCTGATATTGGTGTGGCGCAGGCCCTTTACATGGGGCTGCATTTTGCGACTTTGGATGGGTGTCCAATGGTCGCTGCTTGGTATGATCGGGTCACGGCGCGCGATGCCTTTCAAAAAGCATTGCCACCTGTGGACGCCAAGGGCTTGTATGCCAAAGATTTTTACGACCCGTGGCCGATTGAGCAGTCATGATGGTGCCCGGTGTTAGGATGAAATGGGGGCCAGTCCCCAAACCCCCGAAAGTATTTCGGACCAAAAGAAGGGGGGCTGCGATTCATGTCATTCATAACGCTGCATGAGATGGGACCCCGTGATGGGCTTCAGAACGAGCCTGCCGTGATTGATCTGGCTGACAAAGTTGCCTTGATTGATCTGCTAGGCACAAGTGGCTTGCGCGACATTGAGGTGGGGTCCTTTGTCAGCCCCAAGTGGGTCCCGCAGATGGCTGATACCGCAGATGTTATGCGCGCAATCAAGTTGGTTGCAGGCGTGCGTTATGCCGTGCTGGTTCCGAATATGCGTGGCTGGGATAGTTTTACACCCTTTGCCAAAGGGCCGTTTGAGATTGCTGTCTTTGTCTCTGCCTCTGAAGGGTTTTCGCAGGCCAACCTGAATTGCTCTGTTGCTGAGTCGATTGCCCGGCTGCGTCCTGTCGTGGATGCAGCCACTGCTGCGGGTGTTGGCGTGCGTGGGTATGTGTCTTGCGTCACCGATTGTCCGTTTGATGGTCCGGTTGCACCCGAGGCCGTTGCTGCAGCTGTTGCAAACCTGCGGGCGCTGGCCCCGATGCAGGTGTCGTTGGGCGATACCATCGGAAAAGGGTCGCCTGACCGTGTCGCCTTGATGCTGGATGCGGTTTTGGACGATGTCCCTGCCTTAGATCTTGCTGGTCATTTTCATGATACCGGTGGGCAGGCTCTTGATAATATCTCGGTCTCGATTGACAGGGGATTGCGCCATTTCGACAGTGCCGTGGGCGGGCTTGGTGGGTGTCCTTATGCCCCCGGCGCCCCCGGAAACGTCGCGACCGAGGCTGTGATTGACCATGTCGAGCGATTGGGCTTTGAGACCGGTATTGATCGCGATGTGATTGCAAAAGCCGCTGCGATAGCCCAGCGGATGAGGGGATAGATCATGGATTTGGTAAGTGTCGATATTGATGTCCGCGGGGTTGCGGCCCTGACACTGGACCGCGCTGAGAAACGCAATGCCCTGTCCGCCCAGATGATGGACGAGGTGACGGCTGCTGCAACCGCGCTGGACGCAGATCCAGCCGTTCGTGTGGTGGTTCTGGCGGCTGATGGCGGTAGCTTTTGTGCCGGGGGTGATTTGGGATGGATGCGTGATCAGATGGACGCTGACAGCAACACCCGTGCCCAAGAAGCTCGGCGGATTGCGGGGATGTTGCAAACCTTGAATACCTTAACCAAGCCACTGATTGGCCGGGTCCACGCAGATGCTTTTGGTGGTGGCGTGGGAATGTGCTGTGTCTGTGACGTCGTGGTTTCTGCAGAGACTGCGATGTTTGGATTGACAGAAACCCGGCTGGGTCTGATCCCCGCCACGATTGGCCCCTATGTTCTGGCCCGTATGGGCGAGGGGCGGGCACGCCGTGTGTTCATGTCGTCGCGACGTTTTGATGCCTCCGAGGCCTGTGATCTTGGCATTGTCAGCCGTGTTGTTCCTGCAACCGACCTGGATGACGCAATTGCCCGCGAGGTCGACCCATATCTGGCCTGCGCTCCCGGTGCTGTGGCCGCTGCGAAATCCTATGCCCGGAGTTTTGGAACTGTGATTGATGCAGCAACGATTGATCGCAGTATCGCGGCCCTTACGGCCCAATGGGACGGTGCCGAGGCCCCCGAAGGCATCGCCGCCTTCTTTGAAAAGCGGGCGCCGCGCTGGGCGTAGCTCCTCTGAAAGCGGAACTGCGCCATCTTGAAGGCGTCACTCGGGTTCAGGATCGTCTCAGAGATCATCACTGCACGACAAAAGGGTTTCCAGGTACGGGATATGTTCTGCCACCTCTGGGCCAAACGTTCTATTATATGTCCATGATAGTGACAGCGCTGTATAGGCTGCAGCCCATTCAATCAGTTTGCATTGGGTCGTCTCAAACCCTGCTGCCCATATCGCAGATCGCCGCTGGATGGTTTCGCGTTTTCGGACATAGCCCTTTGCGTCAAGCGGGTTCCAGAAGGCGTTGGCCAACTCATAGTGCCTGTCCCCAAAGACCCCCTTTGCATCAAAGGCAAGGAAACCGCGCGCGCTGCCTTTGATGTTTTCGTGGTGGAAGTCGCCATGAAGGGGGCGTTTGTCGGACTGGGATGCGATCAAGTGGTGTCCCAGGGCGGTGGCGCGGCGCAGTGCTGCCACAGCTGATGCGGGGCAGTCATGAGCGAACCTTGCATCAAACAGCGACGTGAAGCGACGTTCCAGTGGGTCAAGGCCGGCGATAGGTACGGCCGGCATCTGGTGTAGGCGATTGGCGGTATCCACCAAAGCCTTGCTTGCGGTATCGTCAGCGCCACGCCTTACGAGATCTGCAAGGCTTGGGCCGTCGAGCCATTCCATCAGGACGGCGTCATTAGTCTGGTCATAGATCAGGGCGGCCCCTTGCCCGTTTTGGGCAGCCAGCAGGTCGAAACCGGGTGCCTCGTCTTGCATGTTGCCGTCGTAGTAGATCTTGAGGGCCGCAGGCGTGCCGTCTGCGCGCGCGACTTTCCAAATTTCAGCAATGGGAGTCCGCGTGACCAGTTGGGCTGCTGTCACTGCGAATTGGCTCAGAACGGTGCTGTCAGGGGATGTTTGGGATTTGGTCATCGTCGCTTGATACGTGTTTTGGCAACTGGCTGCTACTCTTACTGGTCGCAGTTTGGCGAATGAAACGTAAAGCGGGGCCATTCAGTGGGTCTCGAAAACGGCTGCTTCGGCGCTTGTCACCCGTTGACCCTCTGAGAGAGGGCAGGTAGATGAAGGTCAGCCACGACGGGGCAGGGGATCCTCTGCCGACAGGGAAAGGAACACCCCTTGCAAGAGATGCTGAACGAATATCTGCCGATCATGATTTTTCTGGGGCTGGCCATTGTGCTTGGCCTTCTGTTGATCGCCGCTGCAGCCGTCATTGCCGTTCGCAATCCTGACCCTGAAAAAGTGTCTGCCTACGAATGCGGATTTAACGCATTTGACGATGCCCGCATGAAGTTTGATGTCCGGTTCTACTTGGTATCGATCCTGTTTATCATCTTTGACCTTGAGGTGGCGTTCCTGTTCCCATGGGCCGTTGCATTTCAGGACATCAGCATGGTCGGATTCTGGTCGATGATGGTGTTCCTTGGCGTTCTGACCATCGGCTTTGCCTACGAGTGGAAAAAGGGCGCGCTAGAGTGGGAATAGGCCGTTTTGCCGGCGTCCGCTTTGCCGATGTAGCGCGTCATCTGCCCAAATGCGCTGGCATACATTCGACGTTTTTGTCGATCCTATAACGTGCCAGAGCCAGCCATAGATCAGGGCACGCGATCTTTCGACATTATGAAATCGTTCAATTTCAAAGGCGGATCATGACCAATGGGTTAAGCCAACTATTGGCAGGCCAAATGCACCGCTCAATTGCACAAAACGCCTGATTTCGCGGCACACTGTCGCCTTGACCTTTTGCGGTGTGCCGCATACTCCAATCCCAACGCGGCGCCGGGCGTATCTTGGTGCTGCACCGACTGAACAAGAGGCATCGTTATGGGTATTGCGGCAGGATTGAATGACGCTGGTGTCGACAAAGACCATTCCACCCAAGTCTTGAACAAAGAGCTGCAGGATAAGGGCTTTCTCGTCACTTCCACGGCAGACATGATCAACTGGGCCCGGACGGGGTCTCTGCACTGGATGACCTTCGGGTTGGCCTGCTGCGCGGTTGAGATGATGCACACGTCGATGCCCCGTTACGATCTGGAACGGTATGGCGTGGCACCCCGTGCTTCCCCCCGGCAGTCGGACTTGATGATTGTGGCGGGAACGCTGACCAACAAGATGGCCCCCGCGCTGCGCAAGGTCTACGACCAGATGCCAGAGCCGCGCTATGTGATCTCGATGGGGTCCTGCGCGAATGGTGGCGGATATTACCACTACAGCTATTCGGTTGTGCGTGGCTGCGACCGGATCGTGCCTGTGGACGTTTATGTACCAGGCTGTCCGCCTACCGCTGAGGCGCTGATGTATGGCATCCTGCAGCTGCAACGCAAAATTCGCCGTACCGGCACAATCGTAAGGTAGGCAGATGTCAGAAGCACTTGAACAACTTGGCGCCCACATCGAGCTGAAGCGCACGGATTGCGTTTTGTCGTGGGAGGTCACCAATGGCGAGCTGACGTTGAATGTATCGGCCTCCAACCTCGTGTCTTTCGTTGAATTTCTAAAGACAGACGGGACCTGCCAGTTTTCGTCGCTCGTGGATATCACGGCTGTGGATTACCCCAGCCGGGGTAAGCGATTTGATGTCGTCTACCACTTCCTGTCGATGTATCAGAACCACCGCATCCGCCTGAAAACGCAGGTGCGCGAGCAGGACATGGTGCCCTCGATTATCTCGGTGCATCCATCCGCAAACTGGTTCGAGCGTGAGATTTTTGACATGTTCGGTATTTTGTTCTCGGGCCACCCGGACCTGCGGCGCATTCTGACCGATTATGGTTTCCGCGGCTATCCGCTGCGCAAGGACTTCCCGACGACAGGATACACCGAAGTCCGCTATGACGAAGTGCAAAAGCGTGTTGTCTATGAGCCTGTGAACCTTGTGCAGGAATACCGCCAGTTCGACTTCATGTCGCCTTGGGAAGGTGCCGAATACATCCTGCCTGGTGACGATAAGGCCGAAAAAGAAGAGGCGAAGGGCTAATGCCTAACCCTGCCCCCTCCATGACAGGGCGCTGTATGTGCGGCGCCTGCTCTTTTGCGGCGACGCCCCAAGAGATGAAGGGCGGGGCCTGTCATTGCGAAATGTGCCGGAAGTGGTCTGGTGGGGTCTTTCTTGCCGTATATTGCGCAAATACAGTGACTTTTGACGAGGGTGCGCCCGTTGCAATCTTTGATAGCAGCGACTGGGGGCAGCGGGTCTTTTGCAGTACCTGTGGATCAACGCTGATGTGGCAAACCAAGGATGGTGTGCATCAATCAGTGTCTGCCCCTGCTTTTGACGATCAGGATGCTTTTCCGATCACCTCGGAAATCTTCATCGACAAGAAACCGTCAACATTTGCGCTGGCCGGGATCACCGATCAAATGACCGAGGCTGAGGTGATGGCAAAATATGCCCCGGATGGTGGTGCCTGATGTCAGAACGCACAATCATGTTCGGCGTTGGGGCGACGAAAGCGGGGACCTCTTGGTTGCACCGCTATCTTTGCGACCACCCGCAATGCGCAATGCCGCAGATCAAAGAGCTGCATTATTTTGACCGGATCACACCAGCAAAATTGCCCAAGGAAATGGACCGTCTTGCAACTGTGCGCGCCAAGCTAGTCGCAGATGCACTGCTGGCCAAGCCCGAGAAAGCAGCCCGGCTGGATGTCCGCATCGCCGAGGTCGAGGCGTGGATTGATGTGATGAAACGGGGTGCTATCGAAAATGATGCTTACCTCGCCCATCTGACCCGCAATGCGGGACCCGGCACACGGCTGGTGGGGGATATTACCCCGGCTTACGGCTTGTTGGACGAAGATGTGCTTGGGCAGATGGCTGGTATGGCCCCCGACACGCGCTTTGTAATGTTGCTTCGCGATCCGCTGGATCGATTGTGGTCAAATCTGCGGATGATGGCAGGCTGGCGTTTGAAAGACGGTCAGAATATCGACGAAAAAGCAAACCACATGTTCAACCGGATGCTGCGCGGCAAAGAGGATCCGGTGATCGCACGGTCCGACTATTCCGGCATGTTGTCGCGATTGCAGAACGTCATCCCCGAAGACCGGCTCCATATCGCGTTTTACGAAGATCTGTTCACCCAAACTGCGGTCGACAGGCTTTGCGCATTTCTGGGGCTAGAGACGCAAGAAGGGTCGTTTGATCGCCGCGTTCATGCCTCGCCTTCGGCAACGCTGGATGTGGATCGGGCCAAGAAGGCCCGCGATCTGCTATTGCCACATTATGACTACGTGCTTGGCTTGATGGGCGAACTGCCCGCACGCTGGCATCACAACAGAGAGGTCCTGACATGATGGACGGTGATATTCGCACAAACACCTATGACGATGGCTCTACGGATGCCGTGACAGGTGAACAGAAGATCCGCAACTTCAACATCAACTTTGGACCGCAACACCCTGCGGCCCACGGTGTTTTGCGTCTGGTGCTTGAGCTGGACGGCGAAATTGTTGAAAGGTGCGATCCGCATATTGGCCTGCTGCACCGCGGCACCGAAAAGCTGATGGAAAGCCGGACGTACCTGCAAAACCTGCCGTATTTCGACAGGTTGGATTACGTAGCCCCGATGAACCAGGAACACGCCTGGTGTCTGGCGATTGAGAAGCTGACAGGCACAGAAGTACCGCGCCGCGCCTCTTTGATCCGGGTGCTATATTCAGAAATTGGTCGCGTTCTGAATCATCTTTTGAACGTCACCACGCAGGCGATGGATGTGGGCGCATTGACCCCGCCGCTGTGGGGTTTTGAAGAACGTGAAAAGCTGATGGTGTTCTACGAGCGTGCGTGCGGTGCACGTCTGCACGCTGCCTACTTTCGCCCCGGCGGTGTGCATCAGGACCTGCCGGATCAGTTAATCGAAGACATTGATCAATGGGCTGTGGAATTCCCGAAAGTCATCGACGATATCGATGGGCTGCTGACCGAAAACCGCATTTTCAAACAGCGAAACTGCGATATCGGCGTGATTTCAGAGCAGGAAATCCAAGACTGGGGTTTCTCAGGTGTGATGGTGCGCGGCTCTGGACTTGCGTGGGATCTGCGTCGGGCGCAGCCGTATGAATGCTATGACGAGTTCGAATTTCAGGTGCCCGTCGGCAAAAACGGCGACTGCTATGATCGGTATCTGTGCCGCATGGAAGAGATGCGTCAGTCTACCCACATCATCCGTCAGGCCTGCGAAAAGCTGCGCCATGAGAAGGGCGATGTGATGGCGCGGGGCAAGATGACGCCGCCGTCACGGGGCGAAATGAAGACCTCGATGGAAGCCTTGATCCACCACTTTAAACTTTATACCGAAGGGTTCCACGTCCCTGAAGGCGAGATTTACGCAGCCGTTGAGGCGCCGAAAGGCGAGTTTGGCGTCTATCTGGTGGCGGACGGCACCAACAAGCCGTACCGCGCCAAGCTGCGCGCGCCTGGTTATTTGCATTTGCAGGCGATGGATCATGTCGCAACAGGCCACCAGCTGGCTGATGTTGCTGCGATCATTGGCACAATGGACGTTGTATTTGGGGAGATTGACCGATGAAACCACTCTTTGCTTTGACCGCGATGGCCTTTTTGGCAGCTTGCGAAAACGGTTTGGTTGTCCCTGATCTTCGTGGCGCGGCACCGACGCCTGCTGCCGCCGGTGCACCGGAAGAGGTGTTGGCCCCTACGGTTCAGTTGTCTGACAGGGAACGTTTTGTCGCGGCGATCGAAAACAATGGCTGCAACATCAATATCAACACGATTGGTCCGATCATGGCACAGGCCTCGATCAACCAAGACCAATTAGCAGGTTTGACGGTAGAATTGGAAGGCGAGGGCGCATTGGCCCCTGACGGCGACGAAAGTGTGCGCCTGACGTCACCAAACTGCCTCTAGTAGGACAAACTGACCACTTGGTCAGACATGACATCTAAGACGGGACCACCCCATGCTGCGTAGACTTCACCCAGAACAGCCGGACAGCTTTGCGTTCACGCCACAGAACCAGAAATGGGCCGAGGCGCAGATGACCAAATACCCCGAAGGCCGTCAGGCAAGTGCGATCATTCCGATCCTGTGGCGTGCTCAGGAACAGGAAGGCTGGTTGACCCGGCCTGCGATTGAAT
>CALILP010000033.1 GCA_938016515.1 uncultured Paracoccaceae bacterium | reverse complement strand
GCCGCAGATCACCTCGTCCGCGATCAACAGAATGCCGTGTTCATCGCAAATCCTTTGGATTTCAGGCCAGTACGTGTCCGGCGGAACGATCACGCCGCCAGCACCCTGCACAGGTTCCGCGATAAAGGCGGCCACCTTGTCCGCCCCGTGATGCAGGATCGCTGTTTCCAGCTGCTTGGCGCGTTCCAGACCGAAATCTTCTGGCGTCATATCCCCACCTTCTGCCCACCAATTCGGTTGGTCGATGTGGTGGATGTTGGCAATCGGCAGGTCGCCCTGTTCGTGCATATACGTCATGCCACCAAGGCTGGCCGACCCGACAGAGGAGCCATGATAGGCGTTCTTGCGGCTGATGATGATCTTGCGTTCCGGCTGGCCTTTGGAGGCCCAATAGTGGCGAACCAAACGGATGTTTGTGTCGTTCGCTTCAGAGCCAGAGCCCGCGTAAAATACGTGGTTGAACCCGTCCGGGGCCAGTTCCGCCAGCTTTTGCGATAGGGCAATCGCGGGTACATGGGTCGTGTTGAAAAAGGTGTTGTAGTACGGCAGCTCTTTCATCTGACGATAGGCCACCTCGGCCAATTCATCGCGGCCATAGCCGATGTTTACGCACCACAGGCCAGCCATCGCGTCCAGATAATTGTGACCGTCACTGTCCGTCAGGGTTACGCCAGTGGCGCGTGTGATGACGCGGGCGCCCATCTCGGCCAGCTCTGACCCGGCTGTAAACGGGTGCATGTGGTGGGCGGCATCGAGCGCCTGCAGCTCTGCTGTGGGCATGTGGTTCGTGATTTTGTTCATGCTGCTTATCCTTTAGGCAAGCCTGCACACCCGGAGATTGTGCTGATGATTGAAGACGGCCCTCATGCTCAGTTTGCTTGCAAAGCCTT
Source organism: uncultured Paracoccaceae bacterium (assembly GCA_938016515.1). Classification (GTDB taxonomy): domain Bacteria; phylum Pseudomonadota; class Alphaproteobacteria; order Rhodobacterales; family Rhodobacteraceae; genus Yoonia. The sequence goes on along the minus strand of CALILP010000033.1, from coordinate 7,639 downwards.
TTAGAAATTGATCATATCGCTTGTGGGAGGGCAAGAGACTCTCCTTTGCATCGACGGGAGATAACGATGAAAAGATTTGCACTCTTGCTGGCGGGCACCGCCATGGCAACCGCCGCAGCAGCTGAGGAAGTTCGTGTTTACAACTGGTCCGACTACATCGACGAAGACCTGCTGACGAAGTTCGAGGAAGAAACCGGGATTGACCTGATCTACGACGTCTTTGACAGCAACGAAGTGCTGGAAACAAAGATGCTGGCCGGGTCTTCAGGGTATGACGTGGTGGTTCCATCTGGTACGTTCCTGCAGCGTCAGATCACGGCCGGTGCGTTTCAAGAACTGGACATGTCCAAGCTGCCAAATGCGGGCAATCTGTGGGGTGTTATCCAAGACCGTACAGCGCAGTACGACCCCGGAAATGCCTATTCTATCAATTACATGTGGGGCACCACCGGCATTGGCGTGAACGTCGATAAAGTGACCGAGATTTTGGGTGAGGACGCACCTATCGGTTCTCTCGACCTTGTGCTGAACCCAGCGAACATGGAAAAGCTGGCAGCCTGTGGCGTGCATTTCCTTGATGCCCCTTCCGAGATCATTCCGGCGACATTGGCTTACATCGGTGAAGACCCTGACAGCCAGGACCCCGACGTGATTGCCAAGACAGAAGAAACGCTGATGGCGGTCCGTCCGTACATCCAGAAGTTCCATTCATCTGAGTATATCAATGCCTTAGCCAATGGTGACATCTGCGTCGCTGTTGGCTGGTCGGGTGATATTTTGCAGGCACGCGACCGTGCATGGGAAGCCGACAATGGGGTCGAGATCGCGTATAACGCGCCCTCCGAAGGTGCGTTGATGTGGTTTGACCAAATGGCGATTCCAGCAGATGCGCCAAACCCTGAAGCAGCCCACACGTTCCTGAACTTTATCATGGACGCGCAGAACATGGCGGCGGCATCAAACTATGTCTACTACGCCAACGGCAACGAAGCCTCGAAAGAGTTTTTGGTCGAGGATGTCATCGGCGATACGGCGATTTACCCGGATGAAGCGACACTGGAAAACCTGTACACAACGACGCCATATGATGCCCGCGTGCAGCGTGGTGTGACCCGTCTTTGGACAAAGGTTAAATCCGGCACATAAGCCGGAAACACCGGTACACCGGGCGTACACCAAACGTACACCAATCGTACACCGGGCGTGCACCGCGAAAGTGGTGCACGCCATTCGTTAACAACTGCGAGGCCAGAATGGCGCAACCTTCACAAGACGTGTTTGCCCCTTGGGAGGATGCCACCGAAAAGCCGCTGATCCGGTTCAAGAACGTGACGAAACGCTTCGGCGATTTCACAGCTATCGACGATCTGACCCTCGACATCTACGCCAAAGAATTCTTTGCGCTGCTCGGCCCATCTGGCTGTGGCAAGACCACCCTGATGCGGATGCTGGGCGGGTTTGAGAAACCGACGACCGGCGCCATCGAACTGGACGGACGCGACATTGTCGGGGTGCCGCCCAACAAGCTGGCGGTGAACATGATGTTCCAGTCCTATGCGCTGTTTCCGCATTTAAGTGTCTACGACAATATCGCCTTTGGTCTGAAACGCGGGACGATGGATAAGGCCGATATTCCGGGGCGTGTGGACGAGATGCTGCGTCTGACCCGGTTGCAGCAGTTTGCAAAGCGCAAGCCGCATCAGATTTCAGGGGGTCAGCGACAGCGTGTGGCCTTGGCCCGATCTTTGGCGAAGGCGCCAAAGCTGTTGTTGTTGGATGAGCCGTTGGGCGCATTAGACAAGAAGCTGCGGCAGGATACGCAGTTTGAACTTATGGACATTCAAGAAAAAACCGGTACCACCTTTGTGATCGTTACCCACGATCAGGAAGAGGCGATGACTGTCGCCAGTCGTGTGGCCGTAATGGACGCGGGCGTGATTGTGCAGGTCGCGACGCCGGATGCGATTTATGAGACGCCCAATTCGACCTATGTGGCCGACTTCATCGGGGACGTGAACCTGATTGAGGGGTATGCTGCGATCAAGGGCAACCGCGCCGAGATCACATGGGCCGAGGGACAGCCGGTGATCACGGCCAAGACTGATCTGAAAGCGGGCACAAAATGCACTTTTGCGATCCGACCCGAGAAGGTCGCGATCACAGCAGAAGAACCGCCAGAAAATCGCGCGAACCGGGTGCAGGGCAAGGTTTTGGATATCGCGTACCTTGGCAATATCTCGACCTATCATGTTGAACTGCCGGACGGGAAAGTCATCAAGGCGCAGACTGCGAATGACCGGAGGATCGCCCGGCGCAGTTTCACCTGGGAAGACCCGGTGTGGCTGTCTTGGACGGACACCGCTGGTGTTGTGTTGACCAAATAGATGCGGCGCGCATTCCTCATCTTGGTTCCTTATATCTGGCTGCTGGTCTTGTTCCTTGCGCCGTTCTTGATTGTCTTGCGGATCAGCCTGTCGGACCCTGCCTTGGCGATCCCACCCTATGTGCCGCAACTTGATGCAGCAGAGGGGGTCTGGCCGGGTATCGTCAATCTGGTCAGCCAATTCGACTTAGAAAACTATGCATTTCTGACCGGCGACGACCTGTATTGGAAGGCGTATCTGTCGAGCTTGCAGATCGCCGTCGTGTCCACTTTCCTGACATTGCTTGTGGGCTTTCCCATCGCCTACGGGATGGCCCGCGCGCCCGTCGAATGGCGTGCGACCCTGATGATGTTGGTGATCCTGCCGTTCTGGACCTCTTTCCTGATCCGGGTTTACGCGTGGATCGGGATTTTGGGGACCGAAGGGTATCTGAACCAACTGCTGCTGTCGGTCGGGGTGATCGACGCGCCTTTGGCGATCCTGAATACCAACATCGCGGTCTATATCGGCATTGTTTATACGTACTTGCCGTTCATGGTGCTGCCGATTTATGCAGCACTGGAAAAGATGGACGACAGCCTGTTAGAGGCCGCTGAAGACCTTGGATGCACCCGCACGTCCGCCTTTTGGTTGGTCACGGTGCCGTTGTCCAAGACCGGGATTATTGCGGGGTGTTTTCTGGTGTTCATCCCGGCGCTGGGCGAATTTGTGATCCCGTCCTTGCTGGGCGGGTCAGATACGTTGATGATTGGCAAGGTCTTGTGGGAAGAGTTCTTTTCGAACCGTGATTGGCCTGTCGCCTCGACCGTGGCCGTGATCTTGCTGTTGATCCTGATCATTCCGATCATCCTGTTCCAGCGCAATGAGCAAAAGCAGCGGGAGATGGACGGATGAGGCGGTTCAGCTGGTTCAATGCCACGTCCCTGACGCTGGGATTTGCTTTCCTGTATCTGCCGATGATCATTTTGGTGATCTACAGCTTTAATGAGAGCCGGCTGGTGACTGTCTGGGCCGGTTTTTCGACCAAGTGGTACGGTGAGTTGTTGCAGAACGACGCGTTTCTGGATGCGGCATGGGTGACGATTAAAGTGGGGTTCTGGTCGTCGACGATTGCGACTGTGTTGGGCACGATGGCCGCTTATGTGATGGTGCGGGGCGGACGCTTTTTTGGGCGCACTGTGTTCTCGGGTATGGTGTATGCACCGCTGGTGATGCCAGAGGTGATCACGGGCCTGTCGCTGCTGTTGTTCTTTATTGCCATAGACTTGGACCGGGGGGTGTTGACCATCGTGTTGGCCCACACGACGTTTTCGATGTGCTATGTTTCGGTGGTGGTGTCATCCCGGTTGGTCAGTTTCGACAAATCGCTGGAAGAGGCCGCTTTGGATTTGGGGTGCACCCCGTTTGATGCGTTCCGGTCAGTGACCTTGCCGATTATCGCCCCGTCCGTGATTGCGGGGTGGTTGTTGGCGTTCACATTGTCGCTGGACGATTTGGTGATTGCGTCGTTTGCCTCTGGCCCGTCCTCGACGACCTTGCCGATCAAGATCTTTTCTGCTGTGCGGTTGGGGGTGACCCCAGAGATAAACGCCTTGTCGACCATTATGATCGGGCTGGTGACCGTTGGGGTGATTACGGCGTCACTGGTGATGAAACGCAACATCGCCCGCGCGCGACTGGACGAGCAGCGCGCGGCGGGGTGACGATTTTTCTAGAAAGATGGGGGGCCAGCCCCCCGCCCTCGGCTCCCCCCGGGATATAGAAAGAAACAAAGAAGTCGATTGAGTGGTGGTTAAATGCCAGAGATCGCTTTGATTTCGAGGAATTCTTCGAGGCCCCATGTGGAGCCTTCCCGCCCATTGCCCGACTGCTTGTAGCCGCCGAAAGGGGTTTGTGCCCCCAGGAATGACCCATTGGCGTTCACCATGCCTGACCGGAAGCCGCGCGCCATGCGTTTGGCCCGGTCCGTGTCGGCGGTTTGCACGTAGTTGGTCAGGCCGTAAGGCGTGTCGTTGGCGATAGCCAGCGCGTCTGACTCGTCCTTGAAGGGGATCATGCACAGGACAGGGCCGAAGATTTCCTCGCGCGCGATTTTCATGTCGTTGTTCACGTCTGCAAAGATGGTTGGCTTGACAAAGTAGCCCGCGTTCATGCCGTCGGGCTTGCCAGTGCCGCCTGCGACAAGGCGCGCGCCCTCATTGATGCCGTCCTGGATCAGGCCCTGGATTTTGTTCCAATGCACCTCGCTGACGACCGGGCCGATGTGGCGGCCTTCTGCACTGGCCGGACCGACGGTGGTTTGTTCGGCTGTTGCGACCGCCGTTTCGACGGCCTCATCATAGATCGAGGCTTCGACAAGCATACGAGTCGGTGCGTTGCAGGATTGGCCCGTGTTCTGGAAGCAGTGCAACACGCCGCGTTTGACGGCCTTTTCATCGGCGTCGGCGAAGATCACATTGGCACCTTTGCCGCCGAGTTCCAGACTGACCCGTTTGACCGTATCTGCGGCCGCCTTGGTGATCAGCGCGCCTGCGCGGGTCGATCCGGTGAAGCTGACCATGTCGACGTCTGGATGCACCGAAAGTTGGGTGCCCACACCTGCGCCATCGCCGTTCACCATGTTGAAGACGCCGGGCGGGAAGCCCGCCTCATCCATCATCTCGGCCAGCACAACAGATGAGAGCGGCGCGATTTCCGAGGGTTTCAGGACCACGGTGCAACCGACTGCCAAGGCAGGAATGACCTTGAGGGTCACCTGATTCATTGGCCAGTTCCACGGGGTGATCAGGGCGGCGACACCGATAGGTTCGTGGTAAAGCCAGTCATCGCCGCTTTGGCGCTCAAACGCGTAGGCGCGCGCTGCGCGAATGGCTTCTTTGATATGACCGGCACCCGCACCCCATTGGGACGACTCTGACAGCGCCTTGGGTGCCCCCATTTCGGATGACATCGCCGCTGACATGTCTGCTTTGCGGGATTTGTAAATCGTATAAAGCCGTTCGAGAGGCGCAAGCCGCTCTTCCAGCGAGAGCGCTGACCAGGCGGGGAAAGCCGCGCGGGCGGCGGCGACGGCGGCATCTGTGTCGGCCTGGTCTCCGAGAGAAATCACACCACAGGTCTGTTCTGTCGAAGGGTCAATGACAGCCAAGTCGTTTGCCTGCGCCGGGGCGACCCATGCGCCGTTGATGTAAAAGTCGCGTTTTTCGATCATGGGGGCCTCCTGCCGTGTGGTGCGGGCACCCAAGCATTGACCGGCGTGACGCGCAAGTCGGGATATTGTCGTGTCAGGGGTGAAATGTATGTCGCGCGTTCTGGTTTGGGTGAAAAAGGCGGTGCGGGCGCGCTTGTCTCTTTCACACTGGCGATCATGCGCAGTAAGCTGTCTGGACAAACGAAGGGCGTTTTGCCCTGATATGAAGGGTTTTGACTATGCTGCATGACCGTCTGGCAGACTATGCCGCGATTGCCGCCGACCTTGGTGTGGATGCGGTTGCTTTGGTGCCGGGCGCGAATTTCACCCGTTGTGTCGGGCAGGCGTTCATGAGCCATGAGCGGCCGTTTGTTTTGGTTGTGAAAGCGGATGGTGATGCCGCTGCTTTGGTGCCTCATCTGGAGATGGGAAGCTGGGCGCAGGTCGGGTTTGACGGCCCGGTTTTCGATTGGCGCGATCAGGTGGGCTATGACGCGGCATTTGCCAAGTTGACGGCGGTACTTGGCATTGCGTCTGTTGCGGTTGAGGGTCAGGTGATGCGCGTTTTCGTTCATCATGCGTTTCTGAAAGCCCAGCCGGGGCTGAAGATCGTGGATGCTGAACGCGAGATATCGGCCCTGCGGATGATCAAGACAGACGCTGATGTGGCCGCTTTGCGTGCCGCGATTGGTATTTCAGAGCGCGCGTTAGAGCGGACTTTGGCGACCGTGAATGTGGGTCAGACCGAGAAAGAAATCGAATCCGTTCTTGTACAGGCCCTGTTTGCTGAAGGTGCGGAAGGGCTGGCGTTTTCTCCGATTGTTGTGGCGGGTGCGAATTCCGCCATGCCCCATGCCCATGCTGGCGCTTATCAAGTTCAGCCCGGTGACCCGATCCTGTTCGATTTCGGGGCGCGCAAGGATGGCTTTGCCGCCGACATCACCCGCACGGTGTTTCTGGGCGATCCTTCTGATGAGAAACGTGACGTCTACGAGACTGTTTTGCAGGCCAATCTGGCGGGTTTGGCTGTTACGAAGGCCGGGGTGACTGCGCATCAGATTGATGATGTCGTCACAGGAGTTCTGGAGGCCAGCCCTTTTGCCGATCGTATTCGGACCAAGACGGGGCACGGCCTTGGGCGCGATGTGCACGAGGCCCCTTATATCATGCGCGGCAATCATATGACCCTGCCTGCGGGCACCGTCTATACCAACGAGCCGGGGCTTTATGAGATCGGGAATTTTGGGGTCCGCATCGAGGATGATGTCCTGATCACCACTGACGGCTATGAGACCCTGACGACGTTTGCGAAAGACCTGAGGATCCTGTCCTGCTGATCTATTGGCCTGCCGGGTAACCCGTTGCTTTATGGCCGAAGAAGACCTTCACGACGTCTTCAGTGACGTCCCATATGACCCGCTTTCCGTCGGTGGAATAGAGCGTGTCGCCGGGCGCAAAAGGGGTCTTGTCGCCGGTTTCTTCGTCGATGATCCTGCCCCGCCCAGAAAGGATCGTCATCATTTCGTCCCCCTGTTCGATGCAGGAAAACGCGCCCTCGGTGCAGGCCCAGATGCCGAAGCGGGTGGTGTGCCCCGGCCCGCCCGCGTCGATGCGCCCCGACGTGACCGGGGTGCCGCACAGGATGCGGTAGTCGCTCGCCGGGTTGTCGAATGGCCAGTGTTCCAGTGGCCCCACGTCGTCCCCCGGTGCATAGCGGGGCAGCATTTTAGAAGTCGAGGTTTTCGACGGAAAGCGCGTTGTTCTGGATGAACTCGCGGCGGGGTTCGACGACGTCGCCCATCAGTTTGGTGAACAGGTCGTCGGCTTCGGCGAGGTCTTCGACTTTGACTTGCAACAAGGTGCGCGCGTCGGGGTCGAGGGTGGTTTCCCACAGCTGATCGGGGTTCATTTCGCCCAAGCCCTTGTAACGCTGATAGGACAGTCCCTTTTCACCCTCTTCAAGGATCGCTTCCAGCAGGCCCAGTGGGCCGTAGATCGCTTGAGAGCGGTCCTTGCGGATCAGTGTAGCGGGCAGGCCATAAACGTTCTGTAGCTCTTGCGTGAA
>CALILP010000032.1 GCA_938016515.1 uncultured Paracoccaceae bacterium | reverse complement strand
TTTGTGTCCTTGCTGGAGCCGCTGATTGATACTGTTGTGATCTGTACGATGACCGCCTTGGTGATCATCATTTCCCAGCAGTTGCTGATTGATGAGGCCACTGGCAACTACATCCTGAACGAAGCAGGGACTGCGATTGCCACTGTGGACGGTAATTCAGGCGTTGCCCTGACGTCTGCTGCCTTTGGCTCTGCGATTAGCTGGTTCCCGTTTGTGCTGGCTATCGCCGTGATCCTGTTTGCCTTCTCTACGATGATCTCGTGGTCGTATTACGGGCTAAAGGCGTGGACGTACCTGTTTGGCGAAGGCAAGGTGACAGAGCTGATTTTCAAGGTCATCTTCTGCGCCTTCATCGTGGTTGGTGCTGCCGCCAATCTGGGGCCGGTCATCGACTTCTCGGATGCTGCGATCTTTGCGATGGCGGTGGTGAACATCTTCTGCCTGTACTTCCTGATGAAGGTCGTCCGTGCAGAGTTGGTGTCTTACAGCAGTCGCCTGAAATCTGGTGAGATCAAGAAGTTCTCGCACTAGTCAGACGTATCAGGATTGGAAAAGGCCACTTGCGAAAGCAGTGGCCTTTTTCTTTGGTTCATGAGCGTTGCGTCTTAAGAAGATTGCGGCCGTTCCGACTGGAACCAGCCCAAGCGACGGAAGATCAGCCAGTCAAGCAGCAGGACCACGATCAATGAGGCCCCCATCAGCGGGAACAGCACCGACAGCACGATGATCAACGCGATCATTCCGCCACCCAAGGCGGACTCTGGTGCTGCTGGAATACCCAGCGTTCCGGTTGGCCGCCGTTTCCACCACGCGATAAAGCCGGACACCGACAACAAGACGCCAAGCGACGCTGCGATGACGTTTTGGATCACGTTCAGCGTTCCATAAAGCTCGCCCTGGTGGAACGAGATGCCCAGAGACACCGTTTTGGCCAGCCCGGGATTGTCCGCGAAATCGTGCCGTTTGAGTACTGCACCGCTGTATTGATCCACGATCATCTCGGTTTGGTCTGCGCGGGTGGTGCTGGCGGACCGCACCCAAAACGCAGCTTCTGCGTCCTTGGGGGGCCGCAACTCGTAAGGGCTGGTAAGACCTTCTGCCTTTGCCACGGCAAAGACAGCGGCCATTGTGATCGGCGTGCCTTCCGACATGGTTGAATTAGGTACATCCCCGCCAAATCGCAGGCTGCCCGACTTCTGGTTCGTTTGTTCCTGCACATAGCTGAGGCCACCGCCCCAGACATCCGTCCAAGGCAGGCCAGATATGATGATCGGCACGATCAGTAGCGTCGCCAGAAACCCGGTGAACAGATGCGTTTCACGCCAAAAGGACCGGCCTTTGCCCTTGGGCAGTTTGAACACGTTGCCCCAAGACCGTGTGCCGCGCGGCCACCACAAGAACACGCCAGTCACAAACATCACGACGGCCCAATGGGCAGCCAGTTCGACGAACTTGGTGCCAAAGTCACCAGCCAGCAACTGGCCATGAAAACTGCGCAGCACCCGCATTGGCATGTCGTCGCGCGCGGTCACACCTGTCACATTCGCCGTGTAAGGGTCTACCCACGCGATGGAACGTACACCGTCGGGGTCGTCGAATTCGATTTGGGTCGCGGCTGTCGGGTCAGCGAAGGTCTTGACCCCGCGCAGCCGTTTGATGCCTTCCTGATCCTGCAAAGCTGCGATTTGCGTCTCAAACGATGTGGTTTCGGCCGCGATGGTAACGGTGGCTTGGTCAGCGTAATACCACGCCTCGAACTGGGGTTTGAAAAGGTAGATCCCGCCCGTGATGGACAGCATCGCCATAAAGGGTAGTACGTAAAGAGAGGCCAGAAAGTGCCATTTCCATACGAGACGGTAGAGCGCACCACCCGACGTCTTTGCGCCGGGCTGCGCCAATGCGGTTGCATCGGTCATGTGTGATTAATCCTGTAGACTGAAAAGAAAGAGGTTCGTTTCAGGCCAGGGCAGGGGGCCCCCGCTGGGGCGGCAGGCTGGCCAGTTTGTCGCGCGCCCATGCCGTGTTTATGCGTAGTGCGTTTTGTGGCAGTTCAGCTATCTTTAAGCTGACCCAGAAGGGGACAGGTTTGACCGTCGGATCGCCCGTGTCGGTCAAGGTGCAGTCCATCGTTTCGGTGTCTTTGATTTCGATGGGGGTGCCATCGGGACCCAGCACAATGGTCAGCAATTCATCACCAGTACAGATCACCACCGTTTGGACGTTGGGCAGCAGCGTGACGAGCGCTGCTGACATCTTCGGCAGCATCATTCCAGCCAAAAGGGCCAGAACAAAAGTGGAGCGCAGCAATGATGTCAGTAGGTGTCGCATGAGGGCCGCTGTTTGGTCGAATGTGCTGAGAAGAGCGGTTGGATAAGTCTGTGTCTTGTCCGTCATGTAAATTGGGTCATGCACGCTGTGTTTATGGTTTGAGTGTTCGGATCGGTCTGGTCAAGAGTCAAGCCATCACGAAGGTCCGGCCAGTGCATTTGTATCATCACCTGAAGACTGATTAGTTTGTGGGCGACAAGTTGCGGGGCCGCTTTCATCGTTGCCTATAAATTGCACATAAAATGCGGCCGGTCAGTCGTTGCTGAATGCCTGACGCAGGACGTTCTTTTGTACTTTGCCCATTGTGTTGCGCGGCAGCGTGTTCATGAAGACGTATTTTCGGGGATGTTTGAACCGTGCTAGCTGGGGTTCTATCAGACCGCTGATGTTCTCTGCCGTTACGTCTTGATCATCCGCGACAATGGCTGCAATCACGCTTTCCCCGAAATCATGATGTGGCACTCCGAAAACTGCGCTTTCGAGAACCCCTGTGACGGCGTTGAGGACGTCTTCGATTTCCTTGGGGTAGATGTTGTAGCCACCCGAAATGATCAGATCTTTCTGTCTGCCGACAATCGAAATGCGCCCGTCGGCTGTCTGCACACCAAGATCACCGGTGATGAAGAATCCGCTGTCCCGCAGGTCTTCTGCGGTTTTGTCGGGCATGTTCCAATAGCCTTGAAAGACGTTGTCCCCCCGGACTTCGATCATGCCAACCTCTCCCATAGCCACCGGGGTTCCGTCTTGGGTGATCTGAACCTCTGTTCCGGGTATTGGATAGCCAACGGTCCCTGCCAGACGGTCTCCGACATAGGGGTTGGACGTGATCATGTTGGTTTCAGTCATCCCGTAGCGTTCAAGGATACGGTGCCCGGTTCGGGTGTCGAACGCTGCATGCGTTTCGGCCAAAAGCGGCGCAGAACCGGAAATGAATAGTCGCATGTTCTGGGTCAGCTCTTTGGTCAATCGCTGGTCATCCAGTAGCCTTGTGTAGAAGGTTGGCACCCCCATCAGCAGCGTCGATGCCGGGATTTCCGTGATAAGTGTGTCCACGTCAAAGGTTGCCATAAACCGGACTTGCGCACCCGCCAAGAGTGCTGTGTTCAACGCAACGAACAAGCCGTGTGTGTGAAAGATTGGCAGCGCGTGAATCAGCCTGTCTTGCGCTGTTATCTGCCATAAGTCGGTGAGGGATCGGGCATTTGACAGCAAATTCTTGTGCGACATCATCGCGCCTTTGGACCGCCCCGTTGTGCCTGATGTGTAAAGAAGCGCTGCAAGGTCATCCGGGCCCCGTGAGACAGTCGGATAAGTTGTCGGCTTGGCGTTGGCCTGTGTCGAAAGTGACCCTGTGCCGTCTTGGGCAAGGGTCAGGATACCGCAATCGCGCCCGCATATGTCTGCGATGTCCGTCTCGTTTCCTGCATCGCAGATCACGAGTGTTGGTGCTGCATCTTCAACAAAATAACGCAGTTCGCTGTGGGTGTAGCCTGTGTTGAGGGGCATGTAGATCGCGCCCGTCTGCAACGCAGCCCCATAAAGGGCTATGGTATCCGTCAGTTTGGGAGCCTGAACGACGATCCGGTCACCCGGAGTGACCCCTGCATCCGTCAAAGCATGTGCCAGCTGCGCCACACGCCACACAAAGTCCGCATAGCGGATTTGGTTGCCATCATCATCCGTCAGAAAGACCGCGTTGTTCTGCGCGTGTCCTGCAAAAAGCGCATCGTAAAGCGTATTGGTCACGGTCAGATGTCCTAGGGTGTGAAAGTGATGGCCCATTTGCCGGGGTCGTTGATCCAATTCGCATGCCGCGATGTCAACACGACAAGGATCCTAGGTCACGTAGGGTTCGATCCGGTCCGCAGCCATTGTGTAGGCGATATCCGCAAGATGCGTTGATATGGATGACACCTGCAGCTTGCCCACGACGTTCACAGGCTCATACAGACCCGCGCTTTCGAATGGTTCGGGTGTGGTGACAAAAACAAGTTGGTTCGCGGGCGGCGGCGGGACGTGCACGCAGGCCCCGACAAAGGGCACCAGTATGAATGCCGTGATCCCTGTTCCAGCATAGTCAATCGGCACAACAAAGCCGGGCAGGCGGATGACCTGATCGTTCCATTCTGTCCGGACACCGCTGTAAGACGGTTGCTGGCTGGACATGGCCGGTTGATCGTGATCGATCAGGCTTTGCAGCATTGGCGGGATGGATACCTGGCCTTCTGGCAGCAGGTCTTTCCACCGCAGATCAACATAGTCTTCCGCCCATGCAAAGTGCGGCGCTAGCCCAACAGCACCAAGACCTACCAGCAGTTGGCGACGGTTCAGACGGCGGGCTACCAAACATAGACCTCCATTGCGTCTGCGGTCAGCATATAGCCGGTTTCGGCGACGTCTGTAGACTGGATTTCATGGTGCATCTGCCCTGTGACCCAAACGGCCTCCCATAGGTCATCGCTGGGCCAAGGCGTTTCAGCGGTCACGAAGACCAGCTGGTTTGGTGGCGGTGGCGGGGTGTGGATGCAGGCCCCGACATAGGGCACCAGAATAAAGCTGGTCACCCCGTCCGTCGACAAGTCGATCGGGATGATAAAACCCGGCATCTTGATGTAGGCCCCATCCAATACAGGGTTCAGTTTTCTGGCATTTTCGTCGAATTGGGGCATCCAGATGTCGTTGCGTTCATCCATGTAGCCCTCCCCGATGATTTCGGAATAGGCAACGCCAGGTGGGATCAGTTCTTCCCATGTGATTTCAGTGGGCGAACGGGCAAAAGCAGCCTGCGGGAGCGCCGCGCTGGCCAGCGCTGTCGTGATCAATTTGCGACGTGATACGTCCATCATCTTAATCCTTCCGTCCTAAATCCGCACCATCATACCATCTGCCAGTGACATGCGGTAGGCGCGCAGTGCTGGTATCATGCTCACAATTGCGCCAGCAGCCACCACGCCCAACAGAACCCAAAGTTCGCGCAGTGACGGCGGCTCGATCGGGAGCCACAGACCAAAGGCGCTGTCGATCAGCGGTTGGCCAATGAATAATCCGACATAAAGGAGCCCAAGGCCAAGCACCGCACCAAGCGCTGCCATGATGACCGCTTCCAGCACCAGCAGACCCAAGATCACACGGGGTCGCGCCCCCATCGCCCTGAAAATCGCCATTTCGCGTCGTCGCTCGTTCAGGCTGGAAAAGATCGTGGCCATCATGCCGATCAGAGCTGTGATGATGACCATCGCCGAGACGCCGATCAGCGCTGTTTCCGCGATGCCCACGATTTGCCAAAGTTCCTGAAGGGCGACGCCGGGCAAGATCGCCAGCAGCGGTTCCTGAGGGTATTCGTTGATGGATCGTTGCAGGCCAAACACCTGAAGCCGGCCTTTGACACCCACAAGCGCTGCTGTGATCGCTTGTGGCTGCAATTCCATCTGCCGCAAGACATCGGCGGGCGTTGATTGACCCGGTATTTGCGCCCCGCTTTGCCAGTCGACGTGGATTGCCTCGATGGCCTCTAGGCTGACGATGACCGTGCGATCAACCGGCGTTCCCGTTTTTTCAAGGATGCCGGACACTTGGAACGGTTGGTCTTCGTGTTCTGTAAAGGATGCAAGACCGTGGGCCACCACAATCGGATCCTCGATATCGTAGCCCAACGTTGCCGCGACATCCGCCCCGATGACTGTATCGAACAGATCGTCCATCAGGGCCCCGTCGCGAAGCGCAAGCGATTGGCCAGAGCGGTATTTGTACCTTTCAAAGAAGGCCTGCGTGGTGCCCATGACCCGGAACTGTCTGTGGCTGTCGCCAAGTGAGATGGGCACGATCCAGTCGACTTCTGGCCGGTCCGCGATGTCTTGGTAGCTTTCCCACGTCATGTTGTTGGTCGCATTGCCGATCCGAAAGACGGAATAAAGCAGCAGTTGCACCGAGCCCGACCGCGCTCCGACAATCAGATCTGTCCCCGATATGGTATCGGCAAAGCTGGCTTTGGCCCCGGTCCGGACTTTTTCCACGCCAAGGAACAGGGCCACAGACAGGGCAATCGCGAGGATGGTCATGCAAACCGTCAGACTGCGCGCGATCAGCGATCCGAATGCGAGGCGCAGGATCATGCCGCATCCCTGACGGTTTGGGCCACGTCAGCCATGTGTATGACCCGGTCAAACTGGTCCGACAGGCGCGCATCGTGGCTGACCATCAGAACTGTCGTGCCGTGCGCCCGCGATTGCGCGAAAAGCAGGTCCAGAAAGGTCGCTTGGGTGGCGGCGTCTAAAGACGATGTCGGCTCGTCCGCGATGATCAGTGGGGGCATCCCGATAAGTGCACGCGCGGCTGCCACGCGTTGTTGTTGTCCGACGCTGAGGGTGCCTGCTTTTGCTGACATGACCCCTGTTGGCAGACCCAAATCATTGCAAAGCTGCGCGGCTTGCGTGTTGGGATCGGTCACACGATTGCGTCGCTCTGGTGCGAATTTCAAAGGCAAAAGGATGTTGTCTTGCACATTGGCAAACGGCAGCAGGTTGAATTGCTGGAAAATGAGCCCGATTTGTTCGGCCCGAAAGCGATCACGCTGCCCCGCTGACAGTGCTGCAATATCGGTGCCTGATACGGAGATGCGGCCAGTGTCGGCGATGATGGTCCCGCAGATCAACGACAAGAGCGTTGATTTTCCGGACCCGCTTTCGCCCAGCAGCAGGATCGTTTCGGCCTGTGCCAAGGACAGGTCTGGAACGTGCAAACCAAACGATGCCCGACCCGGCCAGCGGTATCGGACATCATCAAGTTGCAAGACTGAAGCGGTGTCTGACAATGGCTTAGAACATGCCGCGGAGGTCGAGGGTTGGGGCGTCACGTTCAACCTCAAAGGCTGTTGCTCCGGTGTCGGAAATAAGCTGGACCTCGACCTCTTGGGCGTTGGGGAAGCGGTCGAAGTAGGCAAAGGTCAGTTCCGTCACCGCCGACGGGTCAGCGCAGGTCAGCACATATTCTGCGTGAAATTCCGTGTGGCTGGCCTTGTCTGCATGTTCATCATGGGCGTGTTCGTCGTGGTCTTCGTGCGCCTCTTCAGCGTGATCATCGTGGGCATGTTCGTCGTGATCTTGGTCATCATGATCGTCTTCGCTTTCTAGTTCTGCAGATGCCTGAACGACACTGCAGCCTGCTGCATCCGGGACCATGAACAAATCCAAGGGCCCTGCCAAAGCGGCGACCGCTGCATCAACAGCTGCGCGATCTTCCGCACGTGTTGCAGCGTATTCAAAGCCAACAATGTCAGCACCCGGCGCCCGCAGGGACATCGCGATTTTCTGTCCGGCAAAGGCGATATCCAACTGCCCCACACCGTGTTCGTGCGCGTCAAGTTGGCGGGTTTCTTCGGCGAACGCAGGGGTGGTCGTCAGCGCGGTTGCCGCGAGAATGGGGAGAAGTTTCATCGGGTTAATCCTATGGCAAGACATGGAAGACTAGGGTGAACATTGATCGCAGCGCCCGTGAATTTCGACAATATGCCGGGTCGCGTCGAACGAAGATTTTGCGGAAAGAGCCGTCAGGTTTGGCAAAAGGCTGGTGCCGTCATGTTCCTCGACCGTGCCGCAGTCTTCGCAGATCGCAAGCACCGGAACAGCCGCTTCGTGTTTGCACCGGCACGGCACGAAAGCCTTGATCGATTCCAGTTTGTGCGCCCGCCCTTGATCCGTAAGAGCGGCGAGCGCGCGATAGACGGTTGGGGCCGCCAGATCAGGCTCGTCCACCTTCATAAGATCAAGAATGGCGTAAGCTGTCATCGGTTTGTCATGGTCTTGCAGGACATCCAAAACATCAGATTGCCGCACTGCTGCTTGTTTGCGCATGAACCTTGCCCCCAAAATCATCGGGAGTTTGTTATTTTATAAAGTAACAAATGGCAATTGCGAATATTCGTGGAGGTTTTGGTCCTGATTGGCAGAGACGGTTGTTCAGGCTGGCCAGACATTTGATTGGCTGGTCAGTGTGATTTGCCCAAACAAGACGGAAAAGTGCGTATGCGTACTTGTTGACATAAGGCCTGCCTTGATCCCACTGTGATCGCGGGGGCTTACCTAACGTCATGTTAAAGTACATTTGTCTATCCGATCAGCACGCTGGCGCGCAGATGAGCCTGCTGACCTACCTTGGCGACCCAAAGTCGGGCGGCGCTGATATGCAGCGTGTCAGTCCAGTGACCACCGCCTTTGCGACGGCCCTAGATGGTCTTTTGTCCCAGCAGTCTGACACCCCTCAGCTGATTATCCTGGGTGATTTGCTTGATCTGCAGTTTTCAGATCGCACCGACGCGACCCAAAGTGCAATTGGGTATCTGTCTGCCCTGACTGCCGGTGGGCGGCTTGATAAGACGTTGATTGCGACCGCCGGAAACCACGATCACGCGCTTTGGACTGACGCCCGGCTTGGGCTGGACAGCACCCGTTTGGTGCATCCCGATGCCGGTGCAAGCTATCGTCAGATCACCCCCGCCTTTGAGCCGGACCCGAGTGTTGAAAGCCGCCTGCTGACGAACCTTGCGCAGGCGTCTGGATTTGATGCTGTTGATTTTCGCTATCCCAACATCGGGTTTGGCGACAAGGGTCGCGCTGTTTTCCTACACCACGGCCATTTTGCCGAAAGCCCGTATCGGCTGATCAGCAAGCTGCGTGATGCAATGATCGGGACCAAGCGGCAGTTTTTGACCGCCGAAGAGATATCAACTGAGAACGCCGGATGGCTGGATTTCTTTTGGTCCAGCGTTGGCGAAACCGGGTTTGGTGATGAAAGTTATGATCTTTATCAACACCTGCTGACCTCTGCCGGGTTTCGGACAAAATCCGCACGATGGAGCGAGGGGATCTCTGAAAAGCTGTCAGAGATGCTTCCGCTTAGTGGCAATCTGGCATTGCGTCAGGGTCTGAACATGGCCACCCGTGTTGGCTTTGATGCGACCCTTGGTATGTTTATCGACACCGAACGCGCAGCGATTGTCGAAGCCTTGACCACCGAGGGCTGGGAAGGTCTGCGCTGGTATATGGATGGTGTTGCCAAGACCCAGATTGCCGAGGAGCTGGGCGATAATGTCACCGACCTGACCTTCATTTTCGGTCATACCCATAAGCCCTTTGCTGATCGCCTTGTGACTGATGCCTGCAAAGCACCGGTGAAAGTTCATAACACCGGGGGCTGGACCTTGAATGGCCCGCGGCTGGATAATCGATCTGGGGCCGGGATGGTGCTGATTGATCATGACCTGAATGTTGTGTCTGTTGATGTGCTGGGCACCCCCCAGAACGGCGAGATGCACCGGGCCGCCGTTGTTCCTTTGCGTGATGACACCGAGGGCGCTGTCGCATTTGCGAATGCCGTGCGCCAATGGCTTGCGATGTCCGCACCCCTTTGGGACGATTTGGCAAAGGCCGCCAAGACCGCATACGACATACGCCAAAAGATACTTCTTGATCTTACGAACCCGGACCCAACGACCCGGAGAAACGCGCCATGACCGACCTGTCAAAGGATCATATTTCCCAGCCTTTCACTGATGCGCCCGATGATCACACGATCCTTGTGATCGGGTCCGGGTATGGGGGTGGTGTGGCCGCGTCCCGGCTTGCCCGTGCAGGCCAGCCTGTGACCGTGTTGGAACGGGGCCGCGAGATGCGGCCGGGTGACTACCCCAAAGATATGGTAACCGGCTTGTCAGAGTTTCAGACCACGCTGAGCGGCACCGGCAAGACGTATGGCAAGCCTTACGGTCTGTATGACATCCGGGTCAGCGACAACGTGAACGTCTTTGTTGGCTGCGGTTTGGGGGGTACATCCCTGATCAACGCCAATGTCGCAATCGAGGCTGATCCCCGCTCCTTGAAAAGCTGGCCTGAACCCTATTGCAGTGATCCTGATGCGCTGCGGCCTTACTATCAATACGCGCGCGACATGCTTGGCTCTCAGCCCTATCCGGCGGGCCGCAGCCTGCCAAAGCTGGATGCGCTGGAGCGTGTCGCTGATGGCATGAAAGCCCCGTTCAAACGCGCCGATATCAACGTGATGTTCACAGAGGGCTCAAACCCCGCTGGCGTCCGGCAAAATGCCTGTACCGATTGTGGGGACTGCGTGTCTGGCTGTAACTATGGGGCCAAGAACACTGTTTTGATGAACTACCTGCCTGATGCTGTCGTCGACAAGGCGCAGATTTATGTGGGCGCCGATGTTCAAAGCCTGTCTCGGGCGGATGACCTATGGCAGGTTTCGGTGAAGGACACCGCCACCGGCAAGATCCGCACACTGACCGCCAAGATGGTGATCCTTGCCGCAGGAACGCTGGGATCGACCGAGATTTTATTGCGCAGCCGCAGCGATGCTTTGCAGTTTTCCCAGACATTGGGCCATCAGTTTTCGACCAACGGCGACGTCTGGGCCTTTGCCTACAACGCCAATATGACTGACCCCGAAGAGGACGACGACGACAAGACGCCAGAGACCCAGCAGGACCCGCGCAAACCGACCTATTGTGTGGGTGCAGGGGAAACCGATGTCACCAAAGGCATTGTCCATCCCAGCCGCAAGCCCGGCCCTTGTATCACAGGGGTGATCACGCTGGGCGATCAGAACACACCGCTGAATGAATGCATGATCATCGAAGAAGGCGCGATGCCCGGTGCCTTGGCCCCGATTTATGCCGGTCTTTATCCGATGATCGACGCCATTCAGGGCGATCAGTTCCGGTTTGGTGATGTGGGGACCCGGATGGGCGACGTCGCAAAGCTTGCAGATGTGATGCAGAACGACCCGTTGAACTTTGCTGATACGGCCTATGACGGTCCGGTCTCTCGGACGTTGCCGTTTCTGGTGATGAACCATGATGCGGCGGAGGGCGCGCTGAAGATGTCCCACGACAGGGTCTACGTCGATTGGGACAATGCGGGCGATGATCCGGCGTTTGCCAACAGCGCCAAGATGCTGAAACTGGCCTCTGACCAGATACAGGCCGAATTCCTGCCAATGCCGTTGTGGGAAGACGCGTTTAACAAGCGCGTTATGGCCGTGCATCCTTTGGGTGGGTGCCCGATGGGCACCGATGTGACCGATGGTGTTGTGAACGCGGACTGTCAGGTGTTTGATCCGCAAGGTGACCTGCACGAGGGCCTTTACGTCTGCGATGGCTCCGTTTTGCCCAGTGCCGTTGGCGTGAACCCCCATCTGACGATTACCGCGATTGCAGAGCGGGCGATGGTGAAGATTGCTGAGGCCCACACGTGGAAGTTTGGCTATGCGCCGCGCGCGCCTGCACCAAAATTGGAGCCGATTGACCGGCCCGCACCCGACTTGATTGACGCACTGACGAACGCAGTGAAGCAGCTTCGGAAACTTCGTAGAGCGATCAATGCGGGCTATGATGTTGGCGATAAATTGAAAGCCACATGGGACAATCTGCGTGCATATTATGCCATGCTACCAGACGATATCACGGGCATTTTTGAGTTGCCCACGACCGCGCAGTTCATGGCCTACACGGGCGATGTGGCTGGCCAAAAAGAACTTTTGCTTCCGATTGCACAGCAGTGTCTGGCCCTGCTGGAGCCGCTTTTGGCCGCACTCAAGCAAGACGACTTTAAGACAGCGCTGGACCTGTTTGAGACGTGGATGGGTGATTTTTCACCACCGCTTTGGTTTCCCGAAAAGATGGAAGGCCGGGTCTCTTCGGTGGGGATCCATGATCACAAGCCACAGCATAGGCCATATGCCGTTGCAGCCGATGGCGACCAGAATTTTGCGTTCATTGCAGACATCAGTGCGGACAACGTGCGGTGGGTGCTGGACCCAGATGGCCGCCACGCCACGATTAGCGGCACCGCGATATGGGACCATCAAACGCAGTCATCGATCAGTGCCCGGCGTGAATATATGGTTGATGGAACGTTCAAATATCTTGTCCTGAACGACGACGCCGTAGAATGCTGGAACATGGTCTATGAGGGGACAATGACCCCGAAAGACGGCTCACAGAAAAAGCTGCGGTACCGGGGGTTCAAGACGTTGCAATACCGTGAGGGGTCTCATTGGTGGCGCGATCTGACCGAGCTGTCGTTTGATATTTTCGACGGTGTGGACAGCGACGATGTTCTGGCCCGTGGGATCCTGAAACTAGGTCTGGAAGACGTGATCAAACAGGCCAATAGACTAGAGCTGGCTTATCAAAAACCTGACCTGTTGATAGCTTTGTCCGCAGCCTATGGCGACCTTAGCACCGCCATCCGTCATGGCAAACGCGCTGACGTTCCTAAGACTACTGCCCTACTGGATTGGCGCGCGAATGTGATGAAAGGCGCGCTTTTGGTGGCCGATATTGCGGATAAAAAGCTTGATCCGATTACCAAGGTGCAGACCCTTTATACGGCAAAAACGCTTGGGAAGATGGGGTTCCTTGTGCTGCGGGCTTATGGTCAGTTCCTGAGTTATATGGCAAACTTTCAGGCCGCCGCCGAACCAAAGGCCGAGACGCATTTCATCCTGCCCCCCCCGCAATATTATGCGCCTGAGATACCGCCCAAAATCGAAGGCGACCCCGTCATCAAGCTGCGTTTGACCCGCTATCAGGGCGGCAAAAAGGGGCCGGTGATGCTGGCCGCTGGTTTTGGTGCGCTGGCATCAACCTTTGCCACGCCGACGGTGGATCGCAATCTGGTGCAGATGCTGGTCGCAGACGGATTTGATGTTTGGCTGCTGGACTATCGCGGCAGCGGCGACCTACCCGCCAGTCTGGGCACCTTCGACATGGACGATGTGGCCACCGAGGACTGGCCTGCCGCCATCGATATGGTGCTGGCCAATACGGACGACGATGTGACCGACGTGCAGGTGATCGTGCATTGCGTTGGATCGCTGGTGTTCTTTATGGCGATGCTGGCTGGTGAAACGCGGGTCAGGTCGGTGATCTCATCGCAGTTGGGGCCGCATACGATCATTAACTGGTTCAAATATGCGCAGGCTGACTCTGATATCTCGACCTATGTGACAGACGGTGTTCCCAAAAAGATGTGGCCATTTGTCGATCTGCTTAATCTGGGTGACGAGGTGACAGAAACCATCAAGCACGGGATGCCTGTTGTGAATCCACGCGCACCTGCTGCAAAACCAAGTCCCGCGCCCGGTGGCGATGCCATGACGCTGGATCAGATGATTGACGGATTGGTGTGGAAAGTGCCCAGCTTTTCGCCCGTCCCCTGCAACAGTCCGACCTGCCACCGCATCAACTTTTTCTTCGGCCCGACCTATCAGCACGAACAGCTTAATCAGGCGACCCATGATGCGATCAAAGACATGTTCGGCCCTCTGTCCAGCAAACCTTATCCGCATATCGCGCGGTGTTTCGAGGTCGGACATGCGGTGTCGCACAGTGCTGACATCGATTACATGGCGGGCTACGGAAATCTGAAATTCCCGATCCACTTTATTGTGGGCGCCAAGAACCCTTTGATGCTGCCGGAATGCAGCCTGCGGACGGTTGACTGGCTGAAGACCATGAACCGGGACTGCGCGGATCTGTATACCCGTAAGGTCTATCAGGGGTATGGGCACATCGATTGCTTTATCGGCAAGACCGCGTCTGTCGATATCTTCCCCGATTTGCTGAAGCGGCTGAACGAAACCGCAGAGCCTGGCGGGTGAGTATGGATGGGCCAGACGGCAGGCAGGCAGCGGCTGCATTGCAGGAGGGTGACAAACGGTGGGTCGCCGTTTTGGCGATGGACATCGTTGGTTTTTCCAGCCTGACCCAGACGTTGGGCGCCGAAAAGGTTTATGATCTGCTGCAAGAGGTCTTGCAGATCGCGCGTGTCACTATCGAAAAGCACGGCGGTCATGTTGTGGATACGGCTGGGGATGGCATTCTGGCAGCTTTTGGGGCGCCTGCTGCGTTAGAAAACGCCTCGCTTTTGACGTGCCGTGCCGCGGACGAGATCATGACGACCCTATACGCCCGCGCTGATAATCTGGCGCAGCGGTTCGGGGTGGCACCGCAGTTGCGGCTTGGGATTGCGGGTGGCAATGTGATGGTCGCTTACGGGCCTGACAGGGCTGTCAAACTGGTCGGTGATCCGGTGAACCTTGCCGCAAGACTAGAAGCGCTTGCGACACCCGATACCGTCCTACTGACAGACACGATCCAGCGCGAGGTCGCGGGTTACGTCGCGACTGATCACCCGGAAACCGTGCACCTGAAGGGGTTTGCCGACCCGGTTCAGGTTCATCGCATGGGTCAGATCCTTGATACGCCCACCCGCTTTGAAGGGCAGCGTAAGCGCGGGTTGGGGGCTTTTGTTAGCCGTTCTACAGAACTCCAACAGGCTTTGTCCGTGTTTGACGGATCCACCGACAAGACAGCCTTGCTACTGTCTGGTGTGGCTGGGATTGGCAAGTCCCGGCTGCTGTTCGAGGTTCTTGATCATATCCGGCCGACCCACCGTCCCTTGGTGGGTCAATGCGCGCCGGACAAAACAGCCCGGCCCTTTGCGCCCATCGAGATGGTGATCCAAAGTGCCAGTGGCCTAAGTGGGACGGCATCTTTGCGCGAACAGATCGCCGCAATCCGCAAACAAGTGCCCGACAGTTGCGACGACGCCGGGATCGCCCGCTATACCTTGCCGCGCGCGCTTGAGCTGGATCCTGTTGGCCGTGTCTTGCACGACCGCGACTTCTTGGAAAAGGTGCTTACACGGGTTGCTGCTGCGACAAAGTCGGTGCTGGTGTTCGAAGATGTGCATTGGATGGACACCGCGACCGCCGATCTGCTTGCGGCATTGGTGACGTCGGACACGCCGTTACTGGTCACGACACGTGATCCTGACGCTTTGACCCTACCCGCAAACGTGGCCCATATCGCCCTGCAGCCGATGGCGGACACGGATATCGGGCGCATCTTTGCCGCCCAATCGATTCAACCGCTTGCGCCCGCCCTGACGACCCGCGTGATCCACAAAGCAGAGGGTATCCCCCTGATTGCCGAGGAAATCGGCCACGCATTGCGGTCCAGCGGGAAATTACAGGCAACTGATGCGGGCTTTGATCTGAAGGATGCATCAGGCGGGATCCTGTCGGGTAACCTGCAACAGCTTGTTCTTAGTCGGATTGATCGCCTGCCGCCTGCGCAGCGGAAGACTTTGCAGATTGCTTCGGCCATCGGGCGGGATTTTTCCTGGCCGCTGTTGCAGAATGTAGTGGGTGAGGGGGCTGCAACACCTGCGCTGGATCGCTTCGATGGGATTATTGATGCGCTTGACGCGCGCACGGGTCGGTTCTCGCACGCTTTGATCCGCGAAGCTGTTTACGATGGTCTGTTGTCGGGTCAGCGTCAGGACATTCATCGCCGGATTGCGGGTGCACTTGTGGCGCAGGATCAACCGCCTGACAGCGCAAATCTGGCGGATCACTATGTTCAGGCCGACATGCCCGAGGCCGCGACCAAGGCCCTCATTCAAGCGGGCGACGAAGCCTTGCAGGTCTACGATCTGTTGCAGGCTGACCGGCGGCTTTCGCAGGCGTTTGAATATGTTTGTGTTGCGCCAGAGGTGTTGGATGACGTCACTTATGCGCGGCTTTGCCACCTTTGGATGCGTGCGTTGTCGATTAATGGCAATTACCGGCGCATCCTATCTGTCGCTGACCGCTTTCTGCCGCGTCTGACCCAAAGCCCGTATGCACCCGGCAGCGGCACTGCCCGCGCCCTGGTTGCTTTGGCCCGTACAGGTGGGCGTGACTATACCGGTGCGCGCGATCTGCTGCTTGAAACGATTGCAGACGCCGAGGCACATGGCGATACCCATGGCGCCGCTTGGGCAAAATCTACTTTGGCACGCGTCTACGACGAGACGAATTGGGAAGGTCCAACGGCCACGCAGGCCTTGTGTCAGGAAATCCTGCCAATTGCGGAAGCGGCCCAAGACCGTTTGCTGGCCATGACCGCACAATATCTGATGGTTGCAAGCCTGCGCGCCTGTGGGCGTCGGGTTGAGGCCTTGGAAACCGCCAATGAAATTGAAGCCTTGGCCGAGAAATATCAGGATCGTCGGGCCCGCGGCTATGCAAACTGGGCGCGCGCTGTTGTCTTTACTGTTGGCGGTGATCCAGAGGCGGCAGCACGGGTCCTTGCCGTGGCGAAAGAGGATATTCTACCGCATACGACGGACAGCCGCGTTATTCAGGGCGTTGAGATTTTCACCCAAATCTATTCCGAGCCACCAGAAGTTGTCAGGCAACGCACCGACCAAATGCGCGCCCGCGCGACAGAGCTTTTGGATTACAACCTGATCCATTCGGCGGACTGGATCCGCACAGTGCTGGAATTGCGGGCCGGTCACCTTGCCGTTGGGTGGCGCATGGCTGACGATTTGATCCCCCGCTTTGAAAAGGCGGGTAACATCAACCTTTTGCGCCAAGCCCATATCATGCGTGCTGAAGTCTTGCTGACCATTGCAGGTTTGATTGATCCCGACTCTGAGGCGCCCGATGACAGGCCAAAGTTCGCGCGCGCCAAGCCAAAGCTGGCTGATGTTCTGACGTTCGCCCGGCTTAAGTTTCAAGCAAAGCGCCTTGCCCGCCGCGAGTTAGAGATATGTGTGCATCTTGATCCGCAAAAGCGGGGTGCTCACTTTGCGCGCGCCCAAATCGGGTTGGGTCTGATTGCTGCGTCGATGCGTCAGGCCGACCGTGCCAAAGATCACCTGCAGCAGGGTTTGGACCATGCCAGTGCTGAAGGGATTGCGGTCTTGTGTGCCCGCGCAGAAGCCGGATTGGCAAAACTGGCCTGACCGCCCGAAGGGGTCGCTTTTGGACAGGTTGACGTTTTGGTCTTTTGCTGTGGATATGTCGCCATGAGTATCGGCCAACTGAAACAAGCCCAACAATCCAGCATCTTGCTGGCCTCGATGGACGCGGCCGATTGCCGGGCGTTGTTTGAGACAAGCCACCGCAAGACCTTTGCCGCAGGCAGCACCATTTTTTCCGAAGGCGAGCCGGGCAGCACGGTGATCCTGATCGAAACCGGACGCGCCGAAATTTCGATCACGTCGATGTCTGGTCGCAAGTCGGTTCTTGCGCACATGGGACCGGGCGAGGTTTTGGGCGAAATCGCTGCATTGGATGGCGGTGACAGGACAGCGGATGTCATTGCCGCCAGTCAGATTTCCGGGCGCGTGTTGTCGCGCCAGAACATCCTTAAGTTCGTCAGTGAACGTCCGAATGTCGCCAGTGCCATTATCGCCGAATTGTGCCGCAAAGTCCGCAACGCCACCGATATGTATTCGGCCCAATCGATGACGGAAGGCGGCCAGCGGCTTGCCCGCGCCTTGCTGCGTCTGTTTGATAAATGGGGAGAGCCTGACGACGGCAATGGGATACGCCTTGGCGAGAAATTCTCGCAGGGCGACATCGGAGAGTTTAGTGGGCTGGCCCGTGAGAATGTGAACCGCCATGTCAAAGGCTGGTGTGACATCGGCATTTTGAAAGTTGATGGTCGTCAACTTTTTCTGCTGGATCGTGCCGCACTGGAAGACATTGCAGAACTTTAGGGCGCGCTGGCTTTCGCTTTCTGAAACTCCTGATCAGACATCGTCATCGCAATCATCCGGCGCTGCATCAGCAGGGACGTGCGGTAGGTATCCTCTAGAAATCCGGTCGATCCGATCAGGATGCGTTTTTGATCCGCCGTGATCCGGTCATCGATCCTGCGGGACAAAAGATTGCCATGACGCAGATCCTCGATCAGCTTTTCGGTGGTTTTGGGCGACATTTCATCGATCAATAGGTGCCCATATTCGTAGATCGCAAAAACCGGCGCGCGCAGCATGCGGATGGTATCAAGGATCTTGGCTTTGCGTTCGGGCCGAAAGATGGCCTTGCGGTATTCCTTGGGGCTTTTGGTGAAAGACGGATCCGCAATCATGTCGCCCAGACGTTTGTTATGCGCCTCGATGTAGTTTGATATCTGGTCGGCGTCCGTGCAATCCAACGCCTTGAGAAAGAACATAAACTGGGTGAAATGCAGCAGATAGTCATGCCCGTTCGACCCCATGATCGTTGGAAAGTCAGACAGGTCTGCGGTCTTTGCCAACTCTTTGCGCACGGTCTCGAAGAACCAGTTTTCCGCCCGCAACGTGCATTCGACCGTTTCAAACGCCAGTTGCACGCTATCGCCGCCGGGTGACGTCTGTGAGACGTCGTTCATCGCATCTGTCATGTGTCGCCCCCCGGCTTTGACTGTCAACTGTGGCTGTTTACCCGTCAAGTCAGTTTGCCGGACACGATCATCGTTCGAGATCACGCGGAATTCTTTGGGGGGTGTTTCGGTCATAGGATGGGTCCTCCGAACCAGATGACAGACAGGCCGATGGCGATGGCCGGTGCAAAGGCCGCGATCTTGCTGCGTGTGATGATCAGTTGCAGGCCAAAGACCCCCAATGCCACAGCAAAGGCATCAATGGCGTGCAAGGGACCAAGCCACGCGACCAGCGCCCCGCACAGCAGGTAGTCCGCGCTGCCGATCATTCCTTCGTCGCGGGTGATGGTCGCATTTGCGAGGCCGCATAGGATACAGATTGCCGCACCAGCCATTGCAGGAAAGGCAAAGCCCGATTGCATGAGGCCTGCGCCGATAAGCAGCCCGGTCAGCCAATCCGGCAACAGCTGCGTCTTGAGGTCGGTGACTGCGATGGCCATCAAAAGCGAGACCAGCACAATGGACCATATCTGGTTGGCTGACCCGACATTGCCTAAGCCCAAGGCCACCAGCACCGCCAGCCCAAGCAGCCACCGACGGTCGAGCTTGAGCACCTCACTGTGGTTCACGACCGACAGGGACGCAAACGTTGCTAGTCCAACGGACAGCATGAACCACACACCGATCATTCCTGACCTACTGTGAAAAACGGGAAGACTGCGACGTTCAGGTCAGGTTGCGTCCGAATAAGATCCCACAGGCCTGCGATCTGCGATGTCCCGGACAGGTCTGACAATTGCCGTCTCAGCTGCGCCGGATCGTCAAGGCTTTCCAAAGCAACCACATGGTCTGCACCAAATGGGGCCGCGACCTGAAGGGGCAGGTGCACTGTGTCTTGGGGGGGGAGGCTGGACGGATCACCGGCAGAGGCGATGGGATACAACATGGCGACCTCACCCGTCGATGCGATATTGATCAGCGTTAGATGCTGCGTGCTGCGATTGAGGATATCCACCGTCAAGATATTGCCGGCGCGATAGGTCCGGTCGCCTTGCGCGAATGTGATGGACAGTCTGGTGTCGGCGATGTCCGACAGCGCCTTTGCGACCTGCATCTTGGCCATGACCGGCGCCAGTGCGGCTGGCCCATTCACCGTTGCGATGACGTCCCCCACCATCGACGTCACATCGCCAGAGCCAAAGTCATAGTGCGCATCTGCAGGCGAAAGTGGTGCTGCAGGAATGACTGTTGCAAGGGCTGGCAAAGGTGCGTCGGTCGCAAGGGTCAGCGGGGGCAGGTTTTCAAATGACAGGTCTTGCGGCCGCGGTTGGGTCTTTGCAGATCGTGACATGGCAATAAGTGGTGTTTCCACAGCACCAACCGGAAAGGCCTGCGGCAGTTGCACGCCCTGCGATACGATGCGGACAGTCCGACGGACATGGGTTTCCAACTCTCCCTTTGTCAGCAACTGATCGCCGTTGTGGTCTGCGGCCCCCCGCAAACCCTGCGCAAAGGCATAACTTAGTGCGCCGCGCGGGGTGCCGTCGATCAGGAATTCCGGCACCTTCTGGGTTTCGCTGACAGCCGCCAGAAATAAGGCCACATCGGACTGACCATCGCCGCCGACAGGACGCGGTGGCGGCGGTGGCAAGGGGTCATTTTCAATCCGGGTCGGAGAGACATAGCGATACCCAAGGGCGGGCTTGAGGTTGCGTGTCACGGTGCCTGCGTGGCAGGCGTCGGCCACGATAATGACCTCTAGGTCAGGACGTTGCGCGATCAGGTCTGCGATTTCATCATCGCGGATGCGCTCACCAGCTGCTTTTCCGTAAGGGGAATATCCGGACAGCAAAAAATTCTCGTCCAGCCCGTCTTCTTCGTTGCCGGGCGTATGTTCCGGCTCGTTTGAGCCGTGACCGGCGTAGGTGACAATCAGCGTGTCGCCGGGGGCCGCCTTGTCGAGGATGTCCTGCCATGATTGCAGGATAGCTGCCCGCGACGCCTCTTGATCCAGCAGCAGCGTGACTTCTGCATCCAGACCTTTCAGCGCATCTGCGATATCACGGGCGTCATTCACCGCACCTTGCAGGTCGATCACCCGGTCATAGGCATCAATTCCGATCACAAGACCATAGGTCTGTGCCGCCTGCACCGGTACGGCCCAAACCGCCATACACATCATATAGGCCAGACAACGCATCTAGTTGATCGAGAACGCGACACGCCGCGCGATGCGGTGGTGTTCTTCTGAACCGGGCGTGATGCCTGGCGGGGCTGGCGGCAGTTGCGTTTCTCCATGACCTGCCACAAGGATTTCACCGGTGAACCCAGCATCGCGCAGGAAAGCACTGACCTTTGTGGCACGGGCCACAGACAATTCCATGTTGAAATCATCGCTTCCGACCGGATCAGTGTGGCCGCCAAGTGTAATAACGTCTGGGGCGAACGTCGTGACATGTTCCGCCAAAACAGTCGCGTAATCGGCCCCAACCACGTCAAATTCCGTCGAGTTATAGGCAAAGGTAATCGGCAAAGAGACTTCTTCGATCTCAAAACCGCGAATGCGCGTTGTGAAAATTCCGCCGGTCGTACCGCTGCGGGTTTTGGGCATCTCGACGGGTGTGTCCGCAAGGGCAAGTGCCGCTGTTGCGAGGTCATAAACCTCTGCAATTTCGGCGTCAGTGGCTGCGTGCGTCGGGTCACCTTCGGCCAATGCGTTCAGGGCCAATTGCAGGTTGGTGGCTGCCGCTGCATAGGCGCTTTGACTCCAATCCAGCTGACCAAGGGCCGCATAGCTGCGCCAGTGGGTTTCATACCCAAGGGCGTTTTCCAGCAACCGTCGCTTTTCAGACGTGTCGGTTTCATCAAGTGCTGCCAAAAAGCTGTCGCGGGCCAGATAGTCGCCGACCCATTCGCGGATCGCATCGTCGCAGGCCGCACTGAACACGATCTCATCGTACAGCACCTCTGCGCTGGTTGTGTCGTCTGACTGCACGGCTGCGACCACAGTATCGTATTGCGGACAAGCCAAAGCGGGTGCGGCCGCGAGGGTCAAAAACATGGGTAGTAACTTTTGCATCGGAGAGGGTCCTTTGCGATCTGGATCAAGGTTGGATTTGGTAGGGCAAGTACGTCGCCGACCAGCGGATCGGGTTTGTAGGATCGGCCTGACGCGCAAGCAGATCTTGCGAAATGGCGTAAAGGTATTGGCCAGCGTCCGGGATTGCGCCATTGGCGATGGACGCAGGCAGGATATCGGTAAGGGCCGCCACATCATCTTCGACCAACACTGCCAGCAAGAGCCCTTGTCCCGCAGGTTCCGACACCCGCAGACGGATTGGCTTGCCATTTGCGCTGCGCCCGTTCGGGATCGTCAGGGTGGCCCCCGCCGCGATCTGTGTTGTGCCATCGGGCACCAGCCGTGAGGGGAAGACCTGCGCCAGATGCCCCGCCGGGTCTACGTCAAGCAAGACAAGTTGACCGGGGCGATCCGATGAGACCTTGAACGCCACGATGTCTCCGACCTGTGGGTTCGGTCCGTTCGTCATGCCCAAGGCAAGTCCCGCATCATTGCTGGGCGCGAATAGATCCGTCACAAACCCCAGTGTTTCTTGGTAGGTCGCAGGCGCGCTGGAGGCCGGGAGAATGGGATCTGTCACAGGTGCGGGTGCCGCGACAGGGGCCGGTTTTGTCAGGATTGTTGTGTCCAATGGCCCCGCGAAGGTGGGTGAAAATCCGCGTCCTTCCGCAAGACATGTTGGGTTGGTATCGCACCACAGGCTGGTTTGCGCGGTCAGGTGATCCAGCAGCTCTGCATTCGTGATGTTGTCATCGGCATTTGCATCACCGTCTTTCAGCGTCATCGCCTTTGTCAGGGCATGTGTGAAGACACCCCGGTCGATGTCTTCCCATGCGAATTGCCCGGCTTGCGCCGCGTTCCAGATCGTGCGCGGTGCCGCACCAACGCCAAAAGCAGTTGCATCCGCAGACAGCCCGCCCGCAACACCGCGTGGCAGCGTGCTGCCGATCAGATCGGCCCGCCCGTCAAAGCCCGCGTCGATGATAACGGTGACGTCCCGGTCGGGGATTAGATCAAGGATATCCGCGATCACATCCGAAGGAATTTTGCCAAGTAGCGCGTCTGCGTCATGTGCAATCAGTGCAGGCTGCCCATCCGGCAGCCGTGTGCCATTGCCAGCGAAATAGAGGATCGCACGGTCACCCGGACTGGTCTTGCCGACCAATTCGTCAATCAGCGCCGTCATAATCGCGTCTGAGGTTGCAGCCGCGTTGGTGAGGGTCGTGATACCTTGGGTCGGGAAATCCCAGACCTCTGTAATCGTACCTGCAAAGCGCACAGCATCATTTGCAGCGCCGTTCAACGGTTGGCTATAGCTGTCGATCCCAATGATTAAAGCACGGTCTTCGGCTTGGGCGGTCGCGGCGCTGAGGAGAATGGCTGCGGTGGTGATGGCGTGCTTCATGGCCATGCCTCCAGATTGCGGGCACAGCGGAAACCAAAGTCGACGCCGGGGGCGTTGCCGGGGACAGTCAGGCGCGCAGAGATCCGCAAGTCAGCGGGATTGGCCGTGTTCCACGATCCGCCTTTCAAGACGGCCCCGTCTGCCCCCATCACCCATTCGCGGGCATTTCCCGACAGGCCAAGGTGACCATCTGCTGCCGCGCCACCGGCTGCAGTCACGTTTTGGGGCAGGCGCATGGCTGCGGTGGGAGCGCCGCGCCATGCTGCCTGATCTGCAGACCAGACACCCCAGGGGAATGCAGTGTCTGATCCGGCACGTGCTGCATATTCCCACTCGGCTTCCGAGGGCAGTCGGGCATCCGCCCAATGACAATATGCAGCAGCGTCTTCCATACTAACGTTTGTAACAGGCCGATCAGGGGCGGTTTGATACGTCGTATCTTTTCCGCCAGGGGTGGCCCACGTATAATCGCCGTCGATGAACCGGGCCTCGCCGCTGCTGGTCAGGGCGACCACACGAACGTTGTTTTCCGCGCTGGTCCGGTGATTTGTGTCTGCGACAAAGGTTGCAAAGTCTGCGGCGCTCACCTCATGCGGATCAAGTGTGAAAGGGCCAATTGTGGCTGCGCGGCGCGCTTCGTCGCCGGGGCGGCTGGCCGGGCAGCTTTCATCGGGGATTGGCGCGTCTGTCAGGCAAAGCGTGATGGCGGCTTGCAAGGTGGCGGGGTCATCGCCGATCTGGATTTCTAAGGTCAATGCTTCGGTTGCCGGGCGCGTGTTTTCGGTACGGGTGTTGCCAAGCGCCTCTGAGGCTGCCTCAAACAGAGCGATCGCGTCTGCGTATTTGCCTTGTGTCACAGCCCCTTCTGCCCGCACGGCGAACGTCTTTGCGAGAACCACTTGCGGTGTGGTTTCCGCCGCATCCGAGGATTGGGCCGTAAAGGTTGCCTGCGCGTCTGAGGCCTGATCTTGCAGGGTTGTTGTTGCATCAGCGAAGGCGGCCGCGGCGTCAGTCCAATGCTGCGTGGCTTTGGTATGCGTGCCGTCCTCATAGGCTGAACTGGCGCGGTTCATAAGATCAGTGGGCTTGGTCAACAACGAATGATCGGATCCGGCTGCAAGGTTTGCAGTGGCCATTGCAACGTTTGCACGGTCCTTTGCGGTTGCCGCCACATCGATGGCTGTCAAAGTTGCCTCGCGCGCCAAAGTGGCTTGCGTCTTCGCCAATTCTGCAGAGGTCGTTGCGTCGTCGAATGACCCTGCAGCGTGGGCGTCCGATGCTGCAATTTGCGCGGCTTGCGCAGTCGAAAGATATTCGTTTGCCTCGGCTGAGGCTTTGGCTGCACCTTGGTAGTCTGCAAGGTCGACGACCTTCGTCGCCTCAACAATTGCCAGATGCGAGGTAAGTGCAGATGCCGCGACCGCGCGTTCCTGGGTGATGGTTGCCTTTAGGCTGTCGATGGCATCGAGATGCAGGCGCTTTTCAAAAATCAGGCCTGTATTCTCGGTATAGAAATGTCCGGCAGCAGCGGTGCTTGCCAGAAAACCGCCGAAGATCATGACGGCCACAGGTCGCGAGATGCCCTGTGCACTGGTCTCGACAGATCGGGGGAGGGGCGCTGCCGCAGGTGCAATTGCGACCGGCGCTGATGCTGTTTGCCCGGTTTGTGGATTGTCGCGCACCGTATGAAACGCGCGCCGGGCGGCGTCGGCGCTGCTGTAGGGCCCGACTTGAGGGAGGCGCCCGGTCATACGGGCCAAAAGCCGCGAGATTTGTGTCGCACTGGCGTGACCGTCCGGGAACAACTGCTCTGGGGTTGGGGCGTCACGGTCTTCGCCAAGAATGGCGGCTGCAAATTGGTCAGGCTCTGTATCGGGCTGGCCGGTCAGGACTTGTGATAATCCGCGTGGACCCAACAGAATGCGATAGCCCAGCATCCCGGCGGCATGCACATCATCCACAAGGCTGGGCTGTGTTGTGTTGATGACATTGCGGGATTGATAGGCTGTCGGTTGTGCCGTTACGGTTGTCGCACGGTCGCCGGAAAACGTCAGATCGCAGAGGCGCAAACTGCCATCCGGGGCCTCGCGCCGCGCTGCAATGTCGGACAGGTTGCCGTGGATCAAACCCGCCTGATGCAGCGTTGCAAGCCCGTCGAGGATCTCATCGAAGATTTGCAGTTTCGCATCAACAGGATGCGTATCAAAGGCGTCGTCGAACACAGGCACCGGGCAGCTGAGCACGGCAAGGGCGGGGGCTTTTTTGAAGGCTTTGGTGGTCAGCAATCGTTCCGGGGATTGCAACCGCGTGCTGTTCAGTTTGTCATAGGTGGCAAAGGCCTTGGCGATGCTGCCCGTCACCTCATCGTCGCGCGCCACGGTGTAGCTGGGTGTGTAGATGTCGACGGGCGCACCGTTCTGTTTGCGCACGGCAGACAGGATTGTGCAGTCCCCGACAGTTTGCTTGAGGGCAACGCCGTTAAAATACTGCCCCAGTGCCTCGGTCAGGCGGGCGTCGATGACGTTGTTGGCGGTGTCGCTCATGGTGCGGTCCTGCGGTTTGGCTTATCTGGTGCCGCGCATCTCCAACAGAGCGAGGTCGATGCGGGCAGCTGAAAGGATAGGGCAGGAATGCGTGCCAAGCGGCAAAACGTATTCAATACGACGTAGCACTTGCGAGGCTTCCAGATGCCGGTTTTCGCCAGACAGAATGTGGGTTTCCGAGATGATGTTCTGAACGGCCTTCTGCAGGTCGCCGCGTGCCGATTGCGCGCCTTCAGCCCCCGCCATCACCAACCAGAACGGACCGTCGATGGCACTTGCCGTGGCATAGGCAGGTGGGGTCAACGCATGGGTCAGGCATGCATCCAGGGCCGGTGTCAGATCTGCGGTGCCTGTGAACCATGCGGCGGTTTGCAACCCGTTTGAGGGGCCATCCGCCTCTCGATTGTTCAGCACAAACAGGAGTGCCAAGGCGGCCATCGCCAACAAAGCTGGGATCGCAATGGTGAGCGGCACCTGACTGCTGCCGGTTTTGCCGTCCTCGACGGGGACATCTGCGCGTTTGAGGACGATTTTCGTCTCATGCCCAATGCGAAACCACATGCCTGCCCGCAAAAGGCCCGTCCGGGGATTGCCCTTGTCGATCTGTGTCTCGCCACGCCCGGTTGTAAAGTATTCCCATTTGCCGTCGTCGCGCTGCTGAAATGTCAGATGCTCTGGCACGATATCATCGGCCCCAAGCCGCAAGTCGTCTTGCGGTCCGTTGCCGATGGTGATCCGGCCGCCCGTCAGGGTGATCTGGCTTTCAAGGTCGATGCCTTCGGTGACTTCCGCCGCGAAACCTTTGGGTCCAAACAGCGCCATCAGAAGAACCCCTGTCCGCGGATGCTAACAATTGTGGGTGCGAGGGCTGCGACGATGATGGAAATCAGCATCAGGAAGACCGGCATCACAATGTTGGTTTTCAGCCGTTCAGCGGCCCGCGTTGCCATTTCTTCGCGCAGGAACCGCAGTTCCTCGGCTTGGTCGGTGTAGAATTGTTCAGCCTCACCGCTGGATTTTTCGCCCTGCGCCAGGTTCTTCAGGATCGTTTTCACCGATGTCGGCTGTACCCTTTCAACCATCCGGTGCAGGGCCGCATCAAAGCTGGAGGAATCCGCGTCTTTCGCTGTGATCGCAATTTCGCGCGACAGCGGCGTGCCCGGTGACGCTTCGACATATTTGCCCAGTGCTTTGCGCGGCGTTCCACCCGCCTGCACCACAAGCACAGCCAGATCGAGAAAGAACGGAAACTCGCGTTCAAGCGCGTCTGAATGGCGTTTCGCATTGGATTTCACGTCTGCGATCAGAAACATCAGCACACCCGCACTGGCAAAGAACCACCAGCGCAGGCCGGTCCCGATGGCCGTGGATGCAGTCCCTTGCAACATGCTATTTAGGGCAAAGAAGCCACCAAGCACCCCCCCGATCATGAGGCTAATGACAATCGCTGCTGCCATGTATTGCTGACCGCTGACCCCGCCATACGGCCGGCCTGCATGGGTCAGTTGTTGGTCGAGGGTGGCAATGATTGACGTGAACGGGGCCGCAAGCGGCGCAAATGCTGTGCCAAGTGCGCGGATCACCCGTGTGGATGGATCGCGTTGGACAGCCTCTGCCTCTAGGTGGGTCGCGAAGTGGTCTGAGGACTGCGAAAGCCAGCCTGCGATGACAAGACCGATGAACAGGGTGCCAAGCGCAAAGGCGGCTGCGATGATGAGGGGGAGTTGGGCGATCATTATACTTTCACCTTCGTCAGCGTGTGCCCCAAGACATGGGCCCCGAAGAAAGCCAGCACCGAGATCATGACCAAGAGCTGCCCGAACCCGTCCTCTAGAACCGAGGTTTCGTGGTCGACGACAAAGCTGGATGCGATCGCCACGATCGGTCCGACGAATGACATTAGATAAAGGTTCCTGCGCCCGTTTTCCGAAGCCGTGCGCAGTTTTTTGTTCAGCCGTTCGATTTCGATCAACGTGCGTGACAGGTTTTTGAGGGCTTCAATCAACCGACCACCGCTGGAGGTGCCGACGCGGACCACAGATGCTGTCAGCGTGAAGCTTTGCAGGTTCAGTTCTTGGGCCATCTCGCCGAAGGCCTCGTCAATGCCCATGATTTCGACACGGCGCTGCAGGCGGCCAATTTCGACGTCGGCGGGCGCCGGCGCTGACTTGGCGACCTTCTTGAGGGCCGTTTCCAGTGTCGCCCCCGCCGCCATTTCGTTGGCCACCTGCTGGAGTGCCAAGGGCAGCGCCAGTTCGAGTTCGCGCATGCGTTGGCCCGACGCCCGGTAGTAAAAGAAGATCGGGACGGCCATAAGCAGGCCGATCAGCATCAAGATTGCGGGGATCGTCAGGCCGAGAAAAGCCAGTGTGACGCCCATGAAAAGACAGCAAAAGATAAGCAGTGCCAATGTGTCCACAGGATCTGCATCCGGCCCAAGCAGGAACTTCAGGACATCACTGACCCGGTTCTGATGGACCTCAGATAGGTTGCCCCAGATGGCCGTCAGTCCCGGCAGGCACAGGGCCTGGAGCCCGAAAAGACTGATGCCAAACAAGGCGGCCATCGCAAGGTTCAACAGCGGGATGGCATCAGGCGGCATGGGTTTCCTCCTCATCAAAGAAAGAGGAAATCTGGATCAGGTTGCGCGCGGCCATCTCATCGAAAAAGCTGGGGATATAGCCTGCGATTGTGTGACGGAGCGCGCCACTATGATCAGCCAGTTCAAAGATCGGGTTCACCGGGATTTCGCCGGTGTCCCTGTCAAAGGCACCCAGTTCAGAGATTTCTATCACCGTCCGTTGGGTCGATAGCGGCGGCGCGTCCGGGTCCATCGACCGTGTTTTGGAGACCTGCAGCACGATATCAATGGCCGCTGAAATCTGCTGCCGGATTGCGTGCACGGGCAAGTCTTGCCCAGATTGCAGCACCATCGTTTCCAACCGCAGGATCAAATCAGCCGGGCTATTGGCGTGGGCTGTCGTCATCGACCCCGAATGGCCGGTGTTCATTGCCTGCAACATATCAAGCGTCTCGCCGCCTCGGCATTCACCGACGACGATCCGGTCCGGACGCATCCGCAGCGCGTTTTTCACCAGATCACGGATCGAGATTTCACCGCGTCCGTCCATGTTGGCCCGCCGGCTTTCCAACGTCACCAGATTGCGGTTCAGCAGGCGCAGTTCCGAGGTATCTTCGATGGTCACGATGCGTTCGTCGTTTGGCACAAACATTGCCAGCGCGTTCAGCAAGGTGGTTTTGCCGGACCCGGTGCCGCCAGAAATAATGATGTTCTTGCGCGCCTTCACGCAGGCTTCGAGGAACCGTTCCATCGGGAGCGACATCGCCCGGTTCTTGCGCAGATCAGAGATCGCCCAATGGCCTTTGCCGAACTTTCGGATCGTCAGGGAAATGCCGTTCAACGCCGTGGGCGAGGCCACTATATTCGCCCGGCTGCCATCGGGCAGGCGCGCGTCCGCAAGCGGGCTGCCTTCGGTCAGCTGTTTGCCGTCACGCCCTGCAATGCGGGCCGCGACCGTGAACAGCTCGTTCTCGGAGGCGAAGGTCAGACCGGTTTCGAACATCCGGTTGCCCTTTTCAACGAATATCCGGTCCGCGCCACAAACCATGACCTCAGATATCGCATCAATGTCGAGCAGGAATTGGATTGGACCTAACCGGAAAAACAGGCTGAGGACCTTTTCGCGCACCGCGTCCCGGATCAGCGCCAGCTTGAAGGTTTCGCCAATGGTCCCCGACATCGCCTTGTAGGCATCCGCGTAGCCTGCATGCAGCTTTTCCAGATCATGCGCGGTCGAGAGCGCCGTCATGTCGAGCCTAAGTTCCGAGGCCAGATCTTCGCGCAGTTCCACCGCGCGGTTGCGCTGGTCTTCGTTCAACTGGCTGTAACTAAGAGAGATATCGCCGCGTGTCCCGCTCATCAAACAGGCCGAAATCAGGGGTCTGCGCATCGCTTCGGCGCAATAGCGGTTGATAGTGGCGATCATGTCGGGCTTGCCTGCCAGATCGAGTTGTTCTGACAAAAGCCGGTCCAGTTCTACAGACAAAAGCGTCTCGCGTTGGGTATCATCGCCGTCGAACAGGTCGCGCCGCCGGTCTTCGTATTCCAGCAAGGCCTCGTTCATCATCAGCTCGACGTCTGCCAATTCAGAATTCACGATGCTTTCGCTGACATTCAGATCGGTCAGCAGCAGCTGCAGCAGGTTGTTGCCTAGCCAAAGCTCGTCGCCGGACAACAGCGGTGCCTCGACATCCTTGGCGATAGTGCGGCGTCCGATTTTGGCACCTTTTGCGGTGATCGGGGTGACTTGCCAAGTATGATCACTGACGTGCTTGGTCAGACGGGCGTGGCGGGGCAACACGCCGCTGCCCGACAGGTGGATATAGCCGGGGGTATTAGCGCGGGCCTGATCGCTGCCCAACTCATAAAACGTCTGATCCAGCACGATGGCGGCTTTGCGATTCCCGTAAGCATCACAGACCCGCAGATGTGCGCGTGCCTTGCTCATTGGGTGACCGCGACGCAATCATCCGCGTCTTCGCAGGGGTTGCGCAAAACGAGGGTCATATCGTTGACCGACAGGACCTCTTGCGCAAGGTAGGCTTCGACGACGGGTGCTGCCGCTTGCAAGGTTACGCTGCTATATTCCGGGTTATCCTGACCGCGAAACGCGCCTGAATTGTCAAAGGCGCCAACGGCCATGACTTCGGCGTTTTCCAGCAAGCGGCGGGTGTAGATTGTTACCTCATCATCCGCCACGAACGTTCCGATTACATCGACGCGGGCACCGGGATTGATAAAGTTCTCGACGGCGCGGGCCTCTTCGATCTTGATTGAAAACGCGCGATTGCCGGGGCGGATGCGACGGGCAAAGGCCTCCTGCGGGGCAAGAAAGAAATGCGCGCGTTGCAGGAAACTGCCAGAGGGGACATCCTGACCGAAGGTGCGGCCGCGCAGGTTGATCAGGGTAATCGGGCTATCGTCCAGCGCCCAGCCAAAGGTGTCTTCCAAAGCCTGAGGCATCGGCTGCGACACCACGTATTGGTCGATAAAGGCATCATCAACAACCGTGCCTTTGGTGATGATCAGCCCGTCTTCTGCGACCAGCCG
The DNA here is from genome assembly GCA_938016515.1 of uncultured Paracoccaceae bacterium. Classification (GTDB taxonomy): domain Bacteria; phylum Pseudomonadota; class Alphaproteobacteria; order Rhodobacterales; family Rhodobacteraceae; genus Yoonia. Next base: position 24,230 of record CALILP010000032.1, on the reverse strand, counting down.
CAGCTTGGAAACGGTCGCTGTTTGCGCGGCCACCTGCTGGAAGTAATAGAACCCCACCCCGAAAGAGAGCATGGCCGCGAGTAAGTAAAAGATATTGCGCATCAGTCCTCCAATAATCTCAGGACGACCAGCGTTGTGTCGTCGGCGTCGGGATCAGCCTGAAGATAAAGGATGGCGCTGCAGCTGTCAGAACGTCCGATAAAAAACGACACGTCTTGTGGGCTGTTCGGCTCTGGGTGGAAGCCCTGATTTTTCAACAGGTTTTGAAAGATGTCCGCGGTCGTTGCTATGTCCTTTGGGTGCGACAGGATCTTTTGGCCAGCGCATGATCCTGGCATATCCGTTTCCATCAGGATGTCCGTCTCGATGGGTAAGGCAAAGTCGGGCATGATGGCCGGAAATGACCCGTTGATCAGGGCAGTGACATGCCCGCCTTCCGCGCCATCACTTATCGTCAGGCTGACAACGATGGCCTTGCCCGGTGCCACCACATCCCAAGAAAGCGTGGGGAAGGTCGCAATCAGGAAGCTGGCAAGCGCGGGGGGCGTGCTGAGGCCAGAGTATGTGAGCATCGCTTCCACCGCACCTTCTGCGATCAACACGCTGTCAGGCAATTGGCGCTGCAGCTCTTGTATGACTGTGTCCGCATTCGCAGGGACTTGTGCGTGGAACTGGCGCACGGATTGATCCGCCAGACCAATTGCTGGCCAGATCAGCAAGAACATAAAGGCAAAGCGGAACATCAGATCACCTGCTTGGGAACACTTCGGGGAAAAGGCGGTAGGTGCCGCGCTTGCGCAGTTCTTTCCAGATTGCTTGGTCATGGCCGCGCTGCAGGGGCCGCTCATCATGGTCCCAGCGTATGTTTTGCGGCGCAATGAACGTGTAGTCTGACGTGACCGTATCGCGCCGTTGCAGAAAGTCGGATCCGCCCAGATCCAAGGTGCCTGTTCCGTCGCCGGTGATGTCACGGACGGGGCCACGTGGTTTGACATCCGCAAGAATGCCGCGCCATGCTTGGGCCCCGCGTTCAACGGCATCCCAGAAGGGGCGTTCTTGGGAAAGACCGCGTTCAGCATCGCGTTGGTTGCAGGTTAAGGTGGCCGTTTGTGTGACATCTGCGCGGCCACTAAAGGCGTCTTTGTCCGCGATGCATCCCGTCAGGCCGGTTGATTTCGCGGCTGCGGCGGTGTGCGTTCCCATGCGGGTGTAGACCGAGACCTCTTGTCGGGCCAAAGATGCTTCTAAGACAAGGCGCGCCAGAAGGATCACGATCAGGGCAACCGGTATGACCATTGCGGATTCCACCGAAAAAGAGCCGCGGCGTCTAGTGCGCATGAACCCGCCCCCACGTTGATTGATCCGAGACACCGCCCAACATGTTGGCAAGGTCGTCGAAACTGGCCGTACTTTCGCGGTTCAGATTGCTGGCCGCGTCAGACACATCGTCCATGCGTGTTGCAGCCATCAGCCGGGCGCGCCATGATTGCGCATAAAGCGTGGCACCATCCGGGTTGAAGACGCCAACTTGGCCGTAGGCAGTCTGATCTGCGATATCACCCGGTGTCACCTGAGCGGTCAGATAGGGGATCACCATATCGCGTGGCTTGGCAGGCTTCTTGAGCGCAAAAGCCAGAATGTGAAACGCCTCATCCATCTGCTCGGGTGTCCGGTTAAGGGCGCGGTCCACAATGCTGACCCCTGTCAGCTTCCATAGGGTCGGCACCTTTGCGGCAAGACCGATGATCGGGACATCTGCAAAGCCACCACAGACAGCGCCAAATTTGATTTCAAACCAACGCTTGAATGCGTTGTGGCCGTTGCGCGTTTGACGATCAAGAAATGCGCCCTGCGCGACGTTGCGATCAAAGAATAAGAGCGGCACCATGCGTGTCACCTGAAGCGCATAGAGCGGGAAAAGTGGAAGTGTGTAGCGACCCCGCGGAATGGTCTGGATGTTGCCTGCTGGTGTGAAGCGTGGGCCACTCAGCGGATGACGGACCATATGTGCAAGCCCGCTTCTGTAGAACCTGTCATAGTCTTGCAGCGTCAGGCCAATCTTCGTGACCTCGTTGATATGGTCTTTGACATTGCGGTTCTGGGCGCTGCCGCCATAACTGATCGGACCTTGAAACGTCTTGAAGCCGCGCGCATCAAAGGTGGTTTGCAGGCCCGTATTGCCCCTGCGCATCGCCGCGCACATTTCCATATTTTCGATCATGCCGCCCGGTTCCAGTGGCAATGCCATGCCATCGCGGCTGTTGGTGCGCTGGCAATTGCGTGCAAGCGGGCTGCCGCAGGGATCGGCGAAGTGGTAGTCATCAATCCCCAGAAATTTGGCATAATCGGCGCCAATTTCACGCATCGCACGCGGGTGCCGCGCGATCAGGGCACGGTTCATGCCCTCGATTGCCGCAAGTGCTTTGGTCGCGACCCGCGAGCCATGCAAGGGATCAAACCTGCGATAGATCTCGTCGGCTTTAAGCTGGGCATTCACGGCAGGCAAAGCGACGGCCGCATGCTGGGGCACGCAGATTGCCGCCCATCCAAGATCAGCGGGCAAAAACTTGAAGCGAGGCGCACATTCGCGGAGACCGTGGGCAAGGATTTCTGCTTCTTGCAGCCCTGCGTTTATTATCAGCTCGACCAGTGTCGCATCCAGCGCATCGCTGCCCACAGCCACCGTCAGCAATTGCGCCGTTGTGACATTGTTCATGGAAATCACATTTAGTGCGCGAGCGGTCCAAACCCCGTGGGTCTTGGCCAGCGCGTCTGCTGCGTCCTGAACGTGGCGTCGGTCTTCGATGATCTGGCTGGTGTTGATGTTGGCCGCAAACATCGACGTGACCGGCATCATACCAACGACAGCGACCATCGCCATCGCGCCCCGTCTGCGTTTATTGAGCCAACTCCGGATCATAACAGCACCACAGTGGCTTCGCCCCAGCGCCAGTAGACGCCATTGGTCTTGCCGTCTTCGACAAATTTGCGGAAAGGCGTGTTCAGCGGCAGCTTAAACCTGACCGTGGCTTTGACGGGTAAGTTGTCAGGGTCGGTGAGGGCGGCCCGTGAGACATAATCCCATGCGACGGTGACTTCGATGTTTGTGGGGTTAAAGGCGTAGCACAGCGCATTATGGGCTGCTTGATCGCGTCCTGCGATGCGGTTGTCAGTCGATAGGATTTGCTGACCTGCGGTGATCGTAGGGCAACTGCTGCCGCCTTGTGTTGCGGATGCAGGTACCAGAGCCCAGCGGGCTGCGTCTTCCCACTTTTGTGCGTCTTGTGTGCAAAAAGGTTCTGTTGGGCGGCACATGTGCACCAACGCGCTGCGCGCTGCTGCGTAGGCTGCTTGTTCAACAAACATGCGCCCCTGTGCTGTGATCATGATCTGGGCAACCGCCCCGAACAGAACCAGAAACACGGGCAGAACCATGACTGCTTCGAGCGAGATCGCAGCGCGCCGTTTGGTCAAAAGCGGTTTCATATGCTGATATTGATCAGATCGATCACCTTATCCTGATAAGAGTCGTTCTGCGGGCCGCGTTTGTCAGAGACCGTTTGTGCAGACACCGCAAGGGCTGCGGCAACCGCAAGTCCGGCCCCGAAAATAAGAAGTTTCTCAAGGGTCATGGGATGACCTTTCCCATCCAGTCTGGTCGGAAAGGCCCATCAGTTCGCAGTCAATCCAGGTGTTCTGGTAGGAGGATTCTGCTTGGGCCGCTTTGATGGCGACGAAGGCCACCAAAGCGGTACACAGTATCAGGGTTTGCTTGACGGTCATCTGATGTCTCCTCGCGGCTGGTCTAGAAACCTTTGATTTTACCAAGCTCGGTTTCGTATTTCTGGTTCTGCCCATCGCGGTCGGACATCATGTTTGCGCCGACAGTTGTGATCGCCAGCAGGGCGGCGAGGGCAAATCCGAAGATCAGGAGTTTTTCGAGTGTCATGTTTCTTTTCCTTTGAATAAATGCAGGAGGTTTCATAGCGGGACCTCAGGTGATCAGGGCCTCGATTTGCTTGACCACGAAGGTCGCAATCTCGGATCCCATGGTGGCCAAAGCGGCCGCAACGGCGAGGCCAAGACCGAAAAGTAGAAGATATTCGAGTGACATTTGGCGGCTCCGATGTTGTCGCTGTTGATGTCACCAACCTACGATGTCCGGGGCCGCTTAGGCGGATGTCGTATCAGGTGCGATGCGCTGCAGATCGGCGTCTGCATCGGCCCGTTTGAACAGACTGTGCATCTGGTATTTGCCTGTACCTGCGTCGTCTTCGCAGACCTCTGCGATCTCCATGACAAGGCGCCTTCCACCAATCCGCTGGATCTGGACGACTACGTCGATGGCCTCAACAATCTGGCGGCGCACTGCGATCAGGGGGATTTCGACATCTGACATCAGGCACAACGTTTCCAGTCGTGACAATGCCCGCGCGGGATCGTCTGCGTGAACGGTCGACAACGACCCGGCATGACCGGAATTCATGGCCTGAATCATGTCCAAGGCCTCGCCGCCGCGGCATTCACCGACGATAATGCGGTCGGGCCGCATCCGCAGAGCGGCGCGAAAGAGCGACCTGATGGTGATTCCACCGCGCCCTTTTGCGTCTGGCAACTGGCTTTCAAGCTGCACGACGTGGGGCATCTGCAGGTCCAGCTCTGCGACGTCTTCGATCGTCAGGATACGTTCAGACGGGTCCATCATGCGGGTCAGGATGCCCAGAAGGGTGGTCTTCCCGGTCCCGGTGCCGCCCGAGATGATTGTATTTTTATGTCCCAGGACCTGTGTGCGCAGATAGGCCGACGCCTCGGGTGAGAGTGATCCACCGGCCTCTAGATCGGCAAGGGTCGGCGGGTTGCTGGCGAACTGGCGGATCGCCATCGAAATGCCTGCCCGTGCCGCAGGGTCTTGCACGATATGGACGCGGGCCTTGTTGGGGGTGCGGGCCTCCAGCGACAGATCGAAAGGGTCCAGACGCTTGCCCGAGAATTGCAGTATCACCCGCGCGAGGGCCTTTAGGGCGGCCGGATCACGCATTGTATGATCCAGTTTCACAACCCCGTCTTTGCCATCAATGAAGATATCATCGGGCCCATTGATCATGATCTCGGTCACGGACGGATCGTCATAATAGGCCACAAGCGGGCCCATGAGATGCCGGATCAATGCGTCGTAGGCTTCGGTCTGCATCCCTTAGCCTATGGGCAAGGACATGACGTGCGCCTTGATCACCATACTATAATGTATTGCCCGGATCAGCGCATAGCACAGTGCCAGAAAGCCCGTCACGTAGACGCCTGTCGTCAGCATGTATTCGAAAGAAGTCATCTGATGCTCCTGCATCCTATTGCGTTTGGGAACATTTCTAAGGGGTAAGTCGTCGTTGAGACTGGGTGGCGTATAAAAAACGACACCGGGGCGACCAGCCGCATTGTCCATAAGATCATCGCAACTTCAGCCCTTTCGATGGCAGAAAAGGACATTCAAATGCGACGTTTCATACTTGGTTTGACCCTTCTTGCGGCCAGCCCCGCTACTGCAGAGGATTGTCCTGACTTCGCTTTGGACAGCGCCTATCTGCATGGGTTCTTCTGCGGCCAGCTTGACCAGATCATCGGCCCAAAGACCCGTACCATCGAACCGGACGCGCCTGTCAGCACCCCGGACGGCTTGCCACAAGAATGGTTGGGGATCCCTGCGATCCGCGATGCATACCGCGTTGATCCTGCCCGGACCCTTGAAATGATCCAGCGCATCAAAGACGCAGGAGGTGAACCGGTTCAGTAGAATGTCGTCATTAGTTAACGCATCGTCACCCTTGTGACGCGCGTCACTGATTTAGCCCGCCATTGCCCAGAAACTCTTGCATGACAAGGAGATAGGCAATGATTTTACACACACATTCTGAACTGAACGCCTCTTTTGAATATGGATTTACGAAACGACTTGCACGGGTTGATCCGGCCAAGACCCTTGGTCTGATCCGCCGGATCCAATCAGCAAGTGCTGCAGCACAAACATCACAACCGCAGCCAATCCTGAATTCACACACCGTTGTACGTGCAGGCTGACCCTGCACAAAAATTGAAAGGACGTTCTTATGTTACCTACGAAATACCTGAAGATGACAAGCTTCATTATGATCTCTGGCAGTTTGGCTGCCTGCACATTTCCCGTGCAACCCGCCCCGCAGATCGTTGTTCCTGAGGTCGAACAGCCTGCGCCGGTGGTGCAACCAGTTGCCTCGAAAGCCATAGCAGCCCCTATCGCGGTCATCACCCCAGCCCCGGCACCTGCCGTAGAGCCGGTTCTGACCCAAGAAGAAATTGACCGTGCGCGGCGTGCAGAAGCCCGCGAGCGCCGGATCGAAGAGCGTAAGCAAGAGCAAAACGCAGCCACCAACACACCCGAAAGAGCACCATCCGAACGAAACAATGACGATGATGATGACGACGATGATCGTGATCGTGGCCAAGGCTGGACACCGGTCTGATGCGGGTCTTTTCTATCAGCCTGCGTGGTGCCCTGTTGTCGTGTTGTTTGATGTCCGCCTCTGCGGTTGCGGCACAAAGCAGCCAATACGTTGACCAATTGATCAGTGGTTCAGCCACGATGGCGCCTTTGCGCAGCTTTGACATCGAAACGCGCGCCGAAAATAGGTACGCGATTGTGATCGGCAATTCTGACTATAGTGCCATCCCCGACCTGCCCAATGCAGAGGCTGACGCCGATATCATGGCTGAATTCCTGCGCGGTCAGGGCTACCGGGTGCAGCACCATATCGATATCACCAAACGTGGTTTTGAAGATGTGCTGCGCCGGGTCCTGTTCGACGTCGACAAAGACACCGAGGTGGTTGTCTTCTTTGCCGGCCATGGTTTTCAAATCGGGTCGGAAAACTACCTCGTTCCCGTCGATGCGGACCTTGATAGCGTGTATGATATTCCCTTCGAAGCTGTATCACTTGGTAGTCTGGTCAGCATCATTGGATCTCGCGCCCGATTGCAGGTGGTGATCTTAGACAGTTGTCGCGACAATCCGTTTGCCGGCCGAACGGCGTTGACTCAAATGGGCCGCGACCTGCGCGAAGCTCGTACTGGATTTTCCTCGCTTGCGGCCCCATTGAATTCGATGCTGATCTATTCGACATCGCCTGGCGCGCTTGCATTCGACGGTGAGGGCGAAAACAGTCCTTTCACCGCCGCGCTGGTATCAGAGGCCGGGCAAGAGCCGGACGCCCTGATCAAGGATGTGTTCGAAGGGGTGCGCCGCTTGGTGTATCAGGCGACAAATGGACGTCAGGTACCGTGGGACAGTTCGACCCTTGTCGAACCTGCCAGTTTTGGGCTTGGTGCCAATCTGTTGCGCCCGCTGCCCGTCAGCTCGTCTGGCGGCGGTATCACACGAGGACTGGCACGCGTATCAAACGCAGCACCAGAGGTTGTTGAAACCGTCGATGGGTTGCCGCTTGTTGGGACTGTTGGCGCTGATTTTGTACCCCAAGTTGATATCGGGTCGACCTTGCAGGCCGTTCTTGATCTGTCGCCGACCGACAATTTCGTGCTGGATGAGGGGCCGACAACCGGTCGTATGGTGTTGCGCGGAGATGACGGGCGGTACCGGGACATTGTTGGCGAAAGCCTGTCGTCTGATGAGGTCGCGCTGATCGTGCTTGAAAACGAGTCTGTACAAATCCCAGCCTTGTCTTTGGAAAATGGACGTATCGCGGACGGCATCAAGGTCTCGGTGAATAGCGTCCCGCAAAAGGTTGGTCTGGATCTGGTCCCCAACGCCTGCGACTTTGAAGCCGGAGATCACCTTGATCCGGGTGGCATGGGCCTGACGCGCTATCCAAACGAATTAGCACCTGAGGACGCCTTGCAGGCGTGTCTGGCTGCCGTGGCCACAGAGCCTGAAACGGCGCGCTTTTACTATCAACTTGGCCGTGCCCATTCTGCTTTGCGTCAACCAGACGAGGCTATCGACGCCTTTACCAAAGCGCGTGATCTTGGCTACACGCGGGCCTGGGTCGCGCTGGGGCAGGCCATTCAAAGCCGAGAGGCCTTGCAAGGCGGCAAGTTCCTGAAGCAGGCCAGTGAAGAGGTGTTGCAACTGTTCGCCCGCGGCGTGGACGAGGGGGATCCTTATGCGTTCTACGCTTTGGGTCGCCAGATGATGCGCTATGGCGGCACAAATGAGATCGAGGTCGAAGGCTATGACCTGATCATGCGGTCCCTTGAGGTTGGCCATACCTTTGCAATGAACGAGTTGGCGTCCTTCTACCTGGACGAAGACAGCGCGTTCTACGACGGCGAACGGGGCTTGCGGTATCTGCGCGAAAGTGCGGATCGCAAAGACATCTACGGCTACAACGGACTTGGGCTTGCCTACTACCGTGGACGTGCCGGGTTGGAACCGGATGATGCAGTGGCATTGTCGTTCTTTGAAAGTGCGTCTGAAGGCGGACATCCGTTTGCCCCTTACAATATAGGGCGGATGTATCGTGATGGCCGCGCTGGTGGCCCAGCTGACATGAACCGGGCAGTCGCGTGGTTTGATATTGGTCTTCATCGCGGGGATGCCTTGGCCGGTGCGCGGGCGGCGAAAGTTATCGCGACAGAGGCCCCTTCGGATTATGATATCTTTGATGCCGCCGTTTTTGCTGCCAAAGCCGCTACCCTGCGCGATGAACGTGCGGTTGAACGGGCCCTTGAAGAGCTGTCGTACCTGTCTGATCGCGACATCAACGGCGGCACCCAAAAGCTGATTTTGGCCCTTGGAGGTGACCTGACCGTCGATGGCGCGTTCGGGCCGGGCAGTCAGCAAGCGTTGGATGCGGTCCTTGCCCGCTTGAACGCTGGACCTGCAGAGACTGATCCAACCCAGCGCATCCTTCAATTGGCATCGTTGCAGTGGCAGCAATCGTCGTTTCGCGTTGATCTATACTAATTGAGGCCCCCTCTCCTTGTCTCAGGGGGTTTCAATCCACCATCCGGCCCATGTCATGATGGCATACAGGACGATCATGGACCCAACCAGCCGATTGGCAGGTTCGGGTGGTGGGGCAAAAAACGAATAGGTCTGGCCTGCAAGCATAACAGCACCAACGCACCAGACTTTCCAAGACGCAACGACACCCGCGTTTGCCAGCATGATCGTTCCAAACGCAATCAACCCCAGTTCAAGGCAAATCGAGATCTTGCGATAATTCCAAAGGCCCAGTCCAATCTTGTACCGATTGAAGGCCACGGGAACGTCGCCGACGTGCATCACCACATCAATCAGCCAATGCGAAAAGCAGACCAGCGCAATCAGCCACAGTGCCTGCGTGGTGAGGTCAGTGTAAATCACCCCGGCACCAAAGGCGCACAGAACGCTTAAAACGATCGCGCTTTCCAGACCGTGCGAGAACGGAATATAGGGCGTCCGGATCGGAACAGTTGGGTTGGCGTTTGGGTCTATTTCTAACTTTTCGACCTTTGCCAGTACCAAAATGCAGAAAACGATGTCGATAAGCTGTGTGCTGATCATCAGTGCAGGGAGCGGTGTGTCCGGCGACGTCGCTTTTGCCGCCAAAGCGACGCCATAGTGTCCAATGAACATGAATGCCCCCAACGTCGCCTTCTTCGTTGAGAAGGCTAGCAAGACGTCACTATCCTGTCTGCTACGAATCTGGGCAGGCCTTCGCGCCTAGCATCAATATGGTGAACGGGATTCGCGAAACACGCTGGTTCGTTAGGATTGTTTACGCGTTGGATCGGACCTTTTGTTCGAAGGGTGCTGTGCACCAAGGGCTGTGGTGTTCCATTTAGCAATGCGCCGAAGGTGATCCGTATTTCGCGATAATCCGTTGTTTTGCAGAAATAAATTTTCGGACCAACACATTCGATCGGCTGAAAACCACTTGGTCAATCGGGCTGGCGAGCACGTTTCAGCCTAAATATGCCTCAGAAAGTAACAATGTTTGGACACAATTTGCGCCAAATTCTGGGCTTTGTTTCCAATTGTAATTTTAAGCGGTCCTGAGGCACAGCCTTCTGATCGAGTGTTTAGTGTTCCCAGTTTAACCGCAGTCAACCTTGATAAGAAATACAGGAGAGAGAGCTTTGGCGTCCAATCTCACAAAAAAACTCACTACGTCCACAGCGGCAGTCGCTTTGGCAACAGGCATTTTGTTGCCCACAGCAGGTCTTGCAGACGTTGTTAACCTTAAATCCACAGACGGGACGATCAACCTGTCTGGTGAATTCGTCGAATTTAAAGACGACACCTATATCGTGCGCACTGCACTTGGTGAACTTCGCATCGCTGCAAGCAGCATGATCTGCGAAGGCGCTGCATGTCCGGTCTTTGATGACATCACAGCTGACGTTGCAATTGTCGGGTCTGACGCAATCGGTCTTGGTATGATGCCACTGCTGATGACAGGCTTTGCCGCATCCTTGAACGCAGACGCAGAACTGACAAACGCTGCCGCAGGCGAAACGCTTGCGACACTGATTGATGACGGTGGTTTCGGTGACGAAATCGGCGCCTACCTTGTGTCCGCGACAAACGACGACGATGCGTTTACCGCGCTTCTGGATCGCTCTGCGACAATCGGCATGTCTTCGCGCCGTATCACACGTGATGAGGCCCGTGCCCTGCGCGCCGACGGTGCAAACAGCATGGTCAGCCCTAACCAAGAGCACATCATCGCTGTTGACAGCATGGTTGTTGTGACACACGCAGACAACCCGGTTCAGGAACTGACCAAAGAGCAGCTGCAGCAGGTGTTCTCTGGTGAAATCCGCAACTGGTCCGCGCTTGGTGGCCCTGATAAGCCAATCAACGTCATCACATATGACGAAGATTCCGCCAGCTATGACTACTTCATGTCATACCTGTACGGCGACGAGCGTCCAAACTTCCGCCCACAAGGTATCGCCCAGGACGACCAGACTTTGTCCAACGTGATGTTCAGCGACAAAAACGCGATCGGTTATCTGGGTTACGCCTTCCAGCGTGGCGCAAAACCAATCACGCTGATCAACGAATGTGGTATCGCAACACAGCCAGACGCATTCTCGGCCAAGACCGAAGAATACACGCTGAGCCGTCGTATGTACCTTTATAACCGCGACGATAACCTCGATGACGCTGGCAAAGCATTCCTTGACTTCGTTGTGTCCACGGAAGCAGACGCGCTGATCGGAAAGTCCGGCTTTATCGATCTGGGTATCCAGGTCCGTGGCCAAGGCGAAGGTGACGCACGTCGTGCAGCCCTTGCTGCTGAAGTCGGTCGCTATGACGTTGGCTTTGAAGGTCAAGTGATGGGTCAGATGTTGGAAAGCATGGATGATTTCGATCGTCTGTCCACAACATTCCGGTTCCGTACAGGCTCTTCCAAGATCGATGAGCGTGGCCGGTTGGACATGCAGCGTCTGATTACGTTCCTCGAAACGGCACCAGCCGGGACAACTGCAAAATTCGTAGGGTTTACGGATGATGTGGGTGCATTTGACGCCAACCAGCTGTTGGCTGAAGAGCGTGCCCAAGCCGTGTTGGCAGAGTTCCGCGCTGCGGCAGGTGACAACCTGAGCAACGTCGAGATTGAGACAGCTGGTTATGGCGAAATTGCGCCATCGGCCTGCAACATCTCGGACCGCGGTCGCGAAATCAACCGCCGCGTTGAAGTTTGGATTTCTAACAACATCTAAACTGCATTATCCTCTGCAGGTTTGCATGAATTGCGAACCTGCAGAGACCAAAGGACCCCATAGCTCCAGCAGGCGACCCGGCTGACGTTTGCGTCAAGTCGCCTGCTGATTGCTGCGTCCTGATCATCATCTACAGGAAACCCCGCTATGAAAGCGAAGATCATGAAACTCTCCAAACCTGTAAATGCCACCTCTCGGATGGCTCGTGTTGATTTTCCGAAGATTTGTATGGCGCTTATACTCGCCGCGGCCCCTCAAGTTGGCCTATTGAACCCCACGCAAGCTGCCGCCGAAGCCACTGAAGAGACTGGCTATAATGGCGGGAAAGCACGCGTAAACCGATCTGCTAGCCTGCGGTCACTGACCGAAGCGGTTGCTTCTGCAAGTTGCCGTGTGAATGGTGGTATCGGTGTCGAAATGTCCCGCGTGGAATTGTCATCATCACGTCAAGACTTTGGTCGGATCATCGATGGCCTAGTCAACGGTAACCCCGCTTTGGGGATGCCCGGCGCTGAAAAACGTGCCCGATCACTTGATGAACTCAGACAAACCACAGAACTGTGGGAACCTCTGAACACAGCCGCAGAGCGGCTGGCGACAGGTCCCGGAACAGACGCTGACGCTGCCGTCATCGACGAAGGCTTTCCGGCGTTGTTTGAACAGACTGTTCAGCTGGCCTCTGTCGTTTCTGGCCAATACGCCAACCCACAGCAATTGCTGCAAAGCGACGCAACCGTTCTGAACTTTGCTGTCCGTCAGCGTGCGCTGGCCTACCGGATGACCCGCGCGATGTGCGAGCTTGCGACCGGTGCTGCATCCGCAGATACCAAGGCAGAGCTGCAGACGACCGTCGATCTGTTCGAACAAACTTTGATTGCCCTGCGCGATGGCTTCCCTGCGGCTGGTATCAACCCCCCACCAAACGATGCGGTCTATTCAAGCTTGCAGTCTACCTATGACCTTTGGCGCGAGCAGCGTGGCTTGTTCGATGCCGCTTTGGCCGGTGATGTTCCATCAGACGAAAACGTCAATGGTGCTGCGGTGCTGACGCAAAAACTGTCATTGGCGATGAACAACACGATCACGCTGTATCTGATTGCCTCACCCGGCCAGGATGGCGTGTATCGCGTTCCGTTGGAAGCCTATGCAAATAACGAGCTGAAGAAGTGGTTGTCAGATCCGCAGCTGATCAGCGCCATCAAAGCACAGAACGACGCCCATGATGGTCTGACCGAAGATGCCGTGATCGCCCTTGATCAACAATGGCGTGCCGAAGCAGGCGAAGGCGGCGGTCCTTTGATTGAAAAGCTGCTGACCGACCCAGTGTCGGGTTGGTTACTTGGTCAGCAAGAGGCCACAGCGGGTTTTGTGACGGAAGTCTTCGTCATGGATAACAAGGGCCTGAACGTCGCGCAAAGTGTCGAGACCTCTGACTATTGGCAGGGCGACGAGGCGAAGTGGCAGCAGACCTATTCTGTTGGCCCGGATGCCATGCACATCAGCGAAGTCGAATTCGATGATAGCACAGGCTTTTACCAGTCTCAGGCATCGCTTCCAATTACTGATCCGGCCACCGGTGAAGTGATTGGTGCGATCACCTTCGGGATCAACGTACAAAGCCTGATGTAATCATCGGGATATGAAGGAAAGGCGGGCCTGCTTGGCCCGCCTTTTGCGTTTGCGCCCTACCCATACAGCAACCGTCCCAGCCCCAAGGTAATCCCCGGAAACGCCACCAAAAGCGTGATCCGCACGATGTCTGACACCACAAAGGGCAGGGCCCCCCGGTATGTCTTTCCGATGGACACGTCTTTCGCCAATGCATTGATCACAAACAGGTTCATGCCAACAGGTGGCGTGATCAGCCCAATCTCTGCTGACATCAGAACAAGGATGCCGAACCAGATGATCACCTCGCTGGTAGGGATCCCAAAGTCCAGTTGCGCGATGATCGGCACAAAGATCGGGACCGTCAGAAAGATCATTGCAAGGCTGTCCATGACCGTTCCCAGAACCAGATATAGCAGCAACATGCCAATCAAGATCGTCCAAGGGCTGAAGTCTGATTCAATAAAGAAGGCCGCCAGTGTTTGCGGTACCAGCGCTGATGACAGGAAAGAGTTGAACACCCCTGCCGCCAGTATGATGAAAAAGATCATGCCCGAGGTTTGCGCCGTCGACAGAAGCGCGTCTTTGACCCCCTGCAAGGGTAGCGCCTTCTTGCCCATCGCCACGATTGCTGTCCCCGCCACACCCACGGCTGCTGCTGATGTCGGTGAAAATGCCCCGCTGTAGATCCCACCAATCACCAGCCCAAAGATCAGCACGACCGGCCACACCGGAACCAGTGCCCGCAGTCTGTCGCGATAGGTCAGCCGTGGCAGACTATGACCCCAGTCGGGGACCAGCCGGGTGTAGATTGCAACCGTGATCATGTACCCCAGCATCGCCAAAAGGCCGGGGATCAGGGCTGCTGTGAACAGTCGTTCGATATTTTCTTCTGCCAGAATGGCAAATATCACCAACACGACAGAAGGCGGGATCAGGATGCCCAAAGTTCCGCCCGCAGCCAGTGCCCCGGTGGCCAAAGCCCCTGAATAACCAGCCCGGTCCAGTTCCGGCAAAGCAACCCGGCCCATCGACGAAGCTGTCGCCAGCGATGACCCACAGATTGCCCCAAATCCGGCAGAGGCCCCAATTGCGGCCATCGCCAAGCCGCCTTTGCGGTGACCCAGCCACGCCTCTGCGGCTTTGAACAGGGCTTTGGACATACCGCCGCGTGATGCAAATTCGCTCATCAACAAAAACAGCGGGATGATCGACAGGGAATAGTTGGTCAGGGTCCTGTAGGTGAAGGTCTTGAGCTGGCTGTCCATCATCCGCATGTTGCCCGCGACCAGATAGGTCCCCAAAAGGCCCACAACAAACATCGCTGCGGCCAAAGGGACCCGAAAAGCCACCAACGTCAGCATCACAGGAAAGCTGAGAAGACCCAATTGGAACGGTGTAAAGGTGGCGTTGAGAAGGTCTAGCATCGTGTTTTCTCAGCCCGCCACAGGGGTCAGCAAAGCCCGCGCACTGCGCCAGACACAAAACAGGGCAACGATCAGAAAGGCCAGCACACAGATCTGGGCCACGACATAGGTGGGCCACAGCGGTAGCCCCAGAATTTGCGAGACATCTGCGTCGTTCAGGCGGTTCATTGCCCCCGCAAAATCGCCCTGCATCAAAAGATCGCCCATCGGCTCTTGTTGCCGCCGCGCCGGGCGAAAGACCAGAAACCACTGGCGGGTGAAGATCAGGTAAGCCAACGTCGCCAGAACCACATCCCCCAGCAGATCAAGCACCTTGTTCAGCCGATCACCAAAAACCGGCTGGAACAGATCAATCGTGATGTGACCCCGATTGATCATCACCCAGGGCAAGGCTGCGAAAAGGGCAAAGCCCACGCCCAAAGTCACCAGCTCTTCCTCGCCAAGGATCGCGCGGAGCCAAGGCAATGCCTCTCCGACGGATGCACTTGGAGCAACACTGTCAGCGATCCGGCGGGCCATCTTCAGCAGGATGCTGACGCAGGTGATCACGGTCGCAAGGATCAGGCCAAGCCCACCGATCAGTGCAAGACCAGCGGCAAAACGTGTCATGGCTACTTCAAGACGGGTGAACACGGGCAAGCAGGCCTTTTGTTGGGATGTCAGACGCGCACGGCGCCTGTGTCTGCGCGTTTCAATGGATGCGCAACATCAATCGCCACCATGAACGGCGAACATATCAAGGCTCGCGTCGCGCTGTTGGACGATGCGGAAAGCCTCTTTGACGCCAGCGTCAGTTAATTCGCGGGCGACGGTCAAAAGTGTGTTTGGATCATGCTCTGCGCACATGTCCATCATCTGGTTCAGCTCTTCTTGTGCTGTTGGCATTGCGGCCTCGATCGACGGCGCGCCGTACATATCGACAAAATGCGTCGCCAAACTGGTGGTCACCGCCGACAGCTCTGTCTGTTCGATTTGGGTGACGGCCACGAAAGTCACGCGCCCAAAGGTCTCGACCCCCAACCAGCCGTTGGAAAAGGCCTGTCGCGCCTTGCCGGTCAGATCGCCTTCGGTCCAGTTTGAAAACTCGAACCCGCCCGATATGCACCATTCGCCGGTCCGGCCGGGCACATGGAAAACGTTCATGTCACTTTCGTCGAAATGGATCGCACGCGCGAGCTTCATATCAAGTCTCCAACAGGTCAGTCAGCGGGATCATACGTGTGCCACCCGCATTACGCACCAACATTCCAAAGCGTTCGTCAACACCGATGAAATCACCAGAGACCGCGCCCCTTGTGACAGGCTGATCAACGCCATGCGCCAATCCGGTCCATGCCTTGTGCAGCGGTGCCAACCCCTCATCGTTCCATCGGTTGATCCAGACCAAGGTATGCCGGACCCATGCTTCCAGCAGATCACTGACGTCGACGTCAGCGCAGCCTTCCGACATCAGGGCCGTTTGATCAGGGTTTTGACCTGTTTCCGCATTTTCCGGCCAGATCCGCACATCAAGGCCGATAACCAGCCAGTCTGGTTCTTCTTCGGGAATGTGATGCGCGGCAGCAGCCCGCAAGTGCCCACAGGACGCACCGTTCAGGCGCAGTGTGCCGCCCCAATCCAGATGCACGCCCACTTCAGGCGGGGCCAGTGCACCAAGCGCGTTTTGAAAGCCCACGCCACAGGTCGGCAGGACGGCCATGGCGTCGCGCAACGCAACTTCTGGCGCAAAGACGATGGCTGCCTGCATCCGGTCTGCACCCAAGCGATACGTCACCAGACCTGCATCGCACCCTTGTATTGCTTTGCTGCGGGCTGCACCAAACGGATCATCCGCAACAGGACAGGCCGTAAAAAGTGGTGGCAGGCTAAGATCTTTCACGCTTTGCCCATCTCAATCAGGGTTTTTGCGACAGTCCGGAAGCCTTGCGCCTGCGCCGAGTCTGGTTTTGACACCACAATCGGAGCGCCGCCGTCTGCGGCCAGTCGAATATCCAGATGCAACGGAATTTCCGCCAGCAAAGGCACGCCCAGCTTTTCGGCCTCGGCTGTCACGCCACCGTGCCCGAAGACGTGTTCTTCGTGTCCGCAGCTGGAACAGATATGCGTGCTCATGTTTTCGATCATGCCGATGATGGGCGTTTTCATCTGGTTGAACATGTCGATCCCCTTGCGGGCATCCAGCAAAGCCACGTCTTGCGGGGTCGAGACAATGATCGCCCCGTCCAGATGCGCCTTTTGGGCTAGCGTCATCTGCACATCACCAGTGCCGGGCGGCAGATCAACGATCAGGACATCCAGCGCGCCCCATTGCACTTGGCTCAGCATCTGCTGCAAAGCGCCCATAAGCATCGGCCCGCGCCAGACGACGGCTTGGTCATCGTTGGTCATCAAACCGATCGACATCATGGTCACGCCAAAGTTGCGCAATGGCAGGATCAGCTTGCCATCCGGGCTTTGCGGGCGGCCAGACACGCCCAGCATACGGGGCTGCGACGGGCCATAGACGTCCGCATCCAGCATCCCGACACGGCGGCCCTCTGCGGCAAGGGCACAAGCCAGATTTGCAGCAACCGTCGACTTGCCAACCCCGCCTTTACCGGATGCAACCGCAATAATCCTGTCGATCCCTGCGATCTTTTCAGGACCCGTTGGTTCAGCCTTGCGGCCCGGTTTCAGATCGGGGGGTGCTGCCGGTTTTGCATGGGCCGTCATTACGATGGACACCGATGCGACGCCAAGGGCCGCCAACTTTTCCTCTGCCTCGGCCTTGATTGGTAGATACGGGTCCGGGCTTGCGACTTCCATCACAAAGCGGACGGCACCGTCGTCGACATTCAGGGCACGCACTAGCCCGGCAGAGACGATGTCGGTGCCAGATGGGTCATTGATTTGTTTCAGACAATCAAGAATCTGGTCTCGGGTGATAGCCACTTATGCGCCTTCGATCTTGCCAGAGACGACATGTTCAAGGTCAAGCCCATCAATGGTCACAACCACCTTCGCATCAAAGCTTTTGCCGGTGGTGTCACCTGCATTGCGCATCGCCTCTTCAATCGCCTGCTGTGATGTGACGCCGACCTGTTTCAGAAATTTCCGCATCGACATGTTGAAATCATCACTCATGTCCAAACCCTCCCCATGTGTTGACGCATTGACCCTAGCGCCCCTAGGCTGATGCGCAAGTCAACCGATGGAGGCGCCTTCCAAATGTTGAAGAGACTCTGCGCTGTCGTGGTCTTTGCAGCCATGCCGGTCGCCGCACAGGACAAATCCTTTACGCTGCAAAGCCCGGCTGTGCTGACCGAGACTGGGTTGTTGAAACATATCCTGCCGCGATTTTCGCTTAAGACGGGGATCAGGATTACCTTGTCAGAAGAGGCGAGCGACGCGACCTTCGGACCTGACGGCGCGCCAGTTTTTCGCCAAGACGACATGATCTGGTCCTTGCAAAAGACGGACGGGCCACACACGGATGCCTTTTATGACTGGCTGGTCTCTGATGTTGGCAAAAGAACGATAGAAGGGTTCACGGCTGACAGCGGAGCATCTTTTAGCACGGATGTCAGTGTCCAGCCTGCCGCCATTGTCGTGCCACTGACCGGCGACGCGGTACTGGGCGAAGAGGTCAGTTTGTCGCGCTGCGGGCGCTGTCATGTTGTGAATGAAACCAACCGCATGAACGCGATTGGATCGGCGCCGTCTTTCCCATTGATGCGAAATTTTGCAGACTGGGAAGGCCGCTTTCAAACTTTTTTCCTGCTTAAACCCCATGCGGCCTTCACACAGGTCGCAGGCGTCACGGACCCATTTCCGGAAAATCTGCCGTCCCCGATTGCCCCGATCGAGGTCACTTTAGACGAAATCGATGCGATCGTTGCGTATGTCGCCACGGTCGAACCTGCGGATTTGGGCGCACCTGTGCAGTCTCAGTGATCTTTGCGCTTTGACAGATAGTCGTCCGTCGTGCGGGGTTTAGGGCGCTCTGTTCCCTGGAACGGATTGTCGGTCGAATGGAACTGCGCCTGCACCCTGCAATTCTCGCACATCTGAATCATCTTGGCGGCGTCCGAGGTGGCGAACATTGCGTGATTGCCTGCCAGTTTTTCCGTGATCTTTTCGACCGTAGATTTCACACCAAACAGGGCCCCACAGTCAATGCACGCAAATGGCTCTTCCTCGTGCAAAACAGTCTCTGACAGAGCGCTTGCAGTTAGATTAAGCTGTGGTTTCAACGTGATCGCCTGTTCCGGACAGATCTGACTGCACAGTCCGCATTGCAGACACGCGTCTTCCTGAAACCGCAGCTGTGGCGTATCCTCGTTTTCGCCCAAAGCGCCCGATGGACACAGCGACACGCAGGACAAACACAAGGTGCAGGCCTCGGTATCAACCAAAACGGCGCCATACGGGGCTCCTTCCGGAAGGGTGATCAAGTCTACCTTCGGTTGCAACGCCTTGGCGGCAAGACGGGCCACCTGACGGCGGCTGCCCATTGGCAAAACGGGGTCACATGTGACCGGGGACGGGGACGTGGAAAGTGCATCAAGCAATGCGTCAGGATCATTTGGTGTAATCAGCGTGACCGCGTACGCGCCTGCAACTGCATGGGTCAGGCTGGCTTGCGCTTCCAGAACTTCTGTCTCTGTTTTGGGCGACATCAACACGTCGACATGGCCGAACCCACAAGCCAATGCAGCCAGCATTTCGGCGTGACCGAACCCGGACAAGGCGTCTGTCTCGAACGGGATCACATCGGCAGGCAGGCCGCGCCCGAACCGTGCAGCCAGCGCGATGATGTCGCGGCCAAAACTGGCGTCATGCACCAACAGCCTGGGGATCGCACCGCCCGCTTTGCGATAGGTGCTTGCCAGAATATTCAGGCGCCGAAAGATCGTGTCCACATCCGGCGCGTCATACGAAATGGCCCCAGACGGGCACACCGCAGAGCAAGAACCGCAGCCTGCGCAAATCATCGGATCAATCGCGACATATTCGCCCGCGGAAGTGATCGCGCCGGTTGGGCACACGTTCAGACAGTTCGAACAGGCAGGTTGTTCAGCCCGGCTATGCGCACAGATGGTGGCTTCGAATTTAATGTAAAGTGGCTTTTCGAAGGTTCCGACCATCTGGGCCGCATCAAACACTACCTTGGCAACGGATGGCGCATGACCGGGGTCAGCCCGCAGGTATCCTTCACGTTTTTCAGGGGCTGGAAACAGGGGCTGTTTGCCACTTAGATCGATCAAAATATCACAGTTGGATCCGGCACCGGACACCGGGTCTGACACCGCATAGGCACCCCTGCCACCAGGAATAAGCTGCTGTAGTTCATCGATTTTCACCGAAAATCCACCAAGCGCGCCAGACGCCTGCTGCAGCTTGCCGACAACGCAATCAAACCGGCGGTCAACGGGGATGTCTTCTGCACTTTCCAGCAGGACAGTCACTGCAAGTGTCTCGCACAAATCAGCTGCGGCGGCCAATGCGACGTCACCACCGATGATCAGGCAGGTGCCTTCAGATATCACGTCAACCGACTTACCAAGTGGCAATGATAACGCGGCTTCCGCGGCCAGTGCGGCCATCTTGGCCGGTGCAGGTTCAGCGCCCCAGCCAGCCCGGTCACGCAGGTCGACGAAGCCGGGTTGGTCTACCTGCAAATCCTCGGCAAGGTCTTCAAAAGTCTGCCGTTCTTGTTGGCAAGCAATGATCACATCACCCGCTTTAACTTCCTCGGCGGCGGCATCTAATTGGTCTGTACAAAGGGACGTGTAGACCCGCGTGCATGTCAGCCCGGTTGCCTTTGAGATGCCATCAGGATCTATTGTCTGACTGCCAAGACAGTCACAAAGAACAAGCTTTTTTGTCATTTTCCCCCCAGACATCATGCGCCGCATTCCGCGTCTAATTTCCACGCTAGTCGCGATTCTGCGGTCTCGCAAACGTCAATTTCACGGCAGCGTGGGCGATATCCTTGCGCTGCAACTGCAAAAGAACGCAGTTCATACACTGTGTCGCAACATTAGATACAACCACGGTTTTCCAAACCCTTAGCGGGTCAATCTTTACCTTAGGGCAATGCGGCAATGCAGCATTGGAAAAAGTGAACAGGGGCCATGCCTGTTTTTCCTTTGAGAATGCCTTGATTTCGGGCAGCATTGGCTTAGCCACGGGAAAAAACACCTTGAAGACGCCTGCAGCCAAATCTGTCACGATGCCACTTGGCGTTGTAATTCGCCGGATGCCCGGCGTTACTCGCTGGGCGAAACATGTGTGGAAAGCCGTTGCAGTTTTACCCGGCGCACCTAATGCGCACTGGAAAGAGATGCGCCAAGATGGCGACGCGGTAGAGTATCATGCCGCCACCCTGAACCTGACCTTATATCGCACCGACACCGAGGCTTATTTGCAGGGGCTGTCATCGCAGTCCCCCGCCATTTACGTTGTCATGCGCGAAAGCCGCACGGAAAACCCGCTGGACGTGACCCTTGTCACAGCCTCACCCTATGAGGCGCAGGATTACGCAGACACCGGCGAAGAATTGGTCGAAAAAGTCCCTATGCCCGAGGGTCTGGTGGCGTGGATCCGCGACTTTGTGACCTTGCACCACGAGGACGAGATGTTCGTGAAGCGCCGCCGCAACAAGGCCCGCGTGGATCAGGTGCAAGATGGCATCGGTGACGCCCGTATTCGGCAAACGGCCGATGTTTATCGGGCTCCTGGCGCGCGGAAAGGGGTGGTGCATTGAACAAAGCCACTGATTTTTGGTCGCGCCGCCGCACTGCCGTTCTTGAAGAAGCCTCAACAGAAAGTGCGGCCCTAGAGGCTGAAGCACTTGCACAAGAGCATGCCGCACTGGAAGACCTCAGCGAGGCAGAGGTTCTTGAAAAGCTGAATTTGCCAGACCCCGATACGCTGCAACAGGGCGATGATTTCGCAGCCTTTATGGCGAAAGCCGTACCAGAAGCCATCCGGCGCCGTGCCCTGCGCACGTTGTGGCGGTCAAACCCGGTGCTGGCCAACGTCGATATGCTGGTCGACTACGGTCAGGATTTCACAGACAGCGCGATGGCCGTGGAAAACATTCAGACCGCATATCAGGTTGGCAAAGGCATGCTGAAGCACATCGAAGAGATGGCGCGTCAGGCCACTGAGAAAGAAGTCCCGTCAACGGATGACGATGAGATCGAAGAGGATGGTATCGAAGAAGAGGATCTTATTGTCGCGGATGCCCCTTGTGAAGTCGAAGAGACACAAGCGCCTTTTCCTGACGATGACGTGGCAGCGGCCCCCATCGCACCTGCACCGCGTCGCATGACTTTTCAGATAGAGGAGACAGCGTGAACGCAACCGCCGATATCGCTGTATTGCCTGAAGACCGCATGCGTGCGGATCTTTACAACTTTCTTGGCCTGATCCTTTCGGGTCCACCTGACCAGATCCTGCTGAACCAGTGTGCTGGATTGTCAGGTGATGACACCGATCTTGGCCAAGCAATCGGGGCGCTTGCGCGGGTCGCCAAAGCATCCAAGCCCGGACGGGTCCAAACTGAATTCAACGCCCTGTTCATCGGCCTTGGCCGGGGAGAGCTGCTGCCTTACGCCAGCTATTACCTGACCGGGTTCCTGAACGAAAAGCCACTTGCCGTTCTGCGCACAGACATGCTTGCGCAGGGGATGACGCGGGCGGAAAATGTGTTCGAGCCTGAAGACAATATCGCCTCATTGATGGAGATGATGGGCGGCATGATCGTCGGTCGTTTCCGCGAACCTGCCACGCTGGACGTGCAAAAGACGTTCTTCAACAAACACATCGCACCTTGGGCCGGTCTCTTTTTCGCAGATCTGGAAGCCGCAAAGAACTCTGTCCTCTACGCCTCTGTCGCAAGCGTGGGCAAAGCATTCATGGAGATTGAGCGCGAAGCGTTCAGAATGACCGCAGGGTAGCGCCCTGCCACAAACAGGTGGGGATGCCCGCCGCAAACAGGAAGGGGAGACATCCCATGAGCAAGAAAAACGAAGGTGCTAGCCGCCGCGATTTTCTCAAACTGGCAGGCTCAACGGCGCCTGCTGCTGCTGTCGCTTTAGCGGCAACAACTGCTGAGGCCGATCCGGTCGATCTGACATCCGAGAAGATGCAGGACACCGCGCATACCCGTGCCTATCTCGACAGCGCTAAATTCTAAGCAGCGCAAACCGGAAGCTGCGGCTGCCGAATTCATAGACGACCGAGCCACCTGAATGATGGCAGCAAGGGAGGAAAAGAAATGCTAAGAAAAAAGACCAATGGGGTTGCACGACGTTCTCAACGGACGGGTGTTCTGTCTGACGTCGCAGAAAAGTCCGTTGACCGCCGCGCGTTCTTGCGCGGCTCCGGACTGGCCGTCGGTGGACTGGCTGCCGTCGCAGCAACAGGCGGGGCCGTTGCGCCCGCTGCCGCGCAGACATCTGCGACAGTAGTTGAAACTGTCAAATCGGTCTGCACCCACTGTTCCGTCGGATGTACCGTGATCGCCGAAGTCGCTAACGGCGTCTGGACTGGCCAAGAACCCGGTTGGGACAGCCCGTTCAACCTCGGTGCACACTGCGCAAAAGGGGCCGCTGTCCGCGAGCACGCCCACGGCGAGCGTCGCCTGAAGTACCCAATGAAGAAAGAGAATGGCGAGTGGGTTCGGATTTCCTGGGATCAGGCCATCGACGAAATTGGCGACGGGATGATGAAGATCCGCGAAGAAAGCGGTCCGGATTCAGTCTATTGGCTGGGATCAGCCAAGCACAACAACGAGCAGGCCTACCTGTTCCGCAAATTCGCCGCTTACTGGGGTACGAACAACGTCGACCATCAGGCGCGGATCTGTCACTCGACCACGGTTGCAGGTGTTGCGAACACATGGGGCTACGGCGCCATGACCAACAGCTACAACGACATCCATAACTCCAAGGCGATCTTCATCATTGGCGGTAACCCGGCAGAGGCGCATCCCGTCTCGCTACTGCACGTTCTGCGCGCGAAAGAGCAGAACAACGCTCCTTTGATCGTTTGTGACCCACGCTTTACCCGAACAGCGGCCCATGCTGATGAGTTTGTGCGTTTCCGTCCCGGCACCGACGTGGCCCTCGTTTGGGGTATCCTGTGGCACATCTTTGAAAACGGCTGGGAAGATCAGGAATTCATCCGCACCCGCGTGTGGGGCATGGACCAGATCAAAGAAGAAGTCGCCCGCTGGGACCCCGAAGAGGTCGAGCGTGTCACCGGCACACCCGGATCGCAGCTGCGGCGCGTCGCCCGCACGATGGCCAACAACCGCCCCGGCACCGTGATCTGGTGCATGGGTGGCACACAGCACACCAACGGTAACAACAACACGCGCGCTTACTGCGTGTTGCAGCTGGCCCTTGGGAACATGGGCACCAGCGGGGGTGGCACAAACATCTTCCGTGGCCACGACAACGTGCAGGGTGCGACTGACCTTGGCGTACTGTCCCATACCTTGCC
>CALILP010000031.1 GCA_938016515.1 uncultured Paracoccaceae bacterium | reverse complement strand
CCCATGTGGTCGCACCAAGGGAGGTGCAAAATGCAGATCATTGATCTTTCCAAGACTGTTGTGGACAACCCGAAGGCGCCATTTTTTCTGCGTATCAAGATCAAACCCAAGAAACGGTTCATGACCAAGCTGATGTTGCGCGCTTTGGGGTTGCCATTTCGCCTGATGCCAAAGGATTTTGAGGGCTGGGCAGACGAAACCATTCGCAAGTTGGGGGTCCATGCCACAACCCATATCGATGCGCCTGTACACTGCGGATCGACGTCTCAGGGCCAAACCGCTGCGGGGATTGAAAGCTTGCCGCTGGACCGCTGTATCGGGCTGGGCGTCGTGCTGGATATGTCCCATAAGGCAGAAGGCGATCCTATCACTATCGATGACCTTCAGGCAGAACTGATCCGCATTGGGTTTCAAGGTCTACGTGTTGCCTCTGTAGTTGGCGGGTGCCTCGGCGGCACCTGCGCGCGTGATCGCGATATTGGATGATGACCTTTAAGAACGCAGCGCTTGCGTGGCATCGATAAAATGGTGGATTAACGGCCAGCCCCCGAATGGCTGCCAGTACTGATCTAAGAAAAACAACACTGATCTTCCCCAATGTCAAAAGGGCTTGTCACTGAAACCAAGTGCGTCACCTATCGTTTGGGTCTGTTGAACGCAGGACTTATTTTCTTTACCAACACCATTTACCGGGCGGCCGTCTGCACCAAAGCGATGCAACAAACCGGCCATCGGACGTAGTCTGAGTTGATCACCGATGCCGCCCAACAGTTTTCCGTTTTGCCGCACGACAAATGGTTCACTGGCGCCTATGTCAACAAACAGAAAATGATCCGACCCCAAATCCTCGGTATGTATGATTGTACCCTGCCAGACTGCATTTTCGACGTCTGTTACCTCTATGTGCTCGGGCCGAATGCCAAGCGTTGTGCAATCGAACTCAGCGGCAAAGTGGTCCGTCAGAAAGTTCATTTTTGGCGACCCGATAAAACCCGCCACAAAAAGCGATTTTGGTCTTTCATAGAGCTCCGTGGGTGTGCCCACCTGTTCGACCAGTCCGTCCCTCAGGACGCATATGCGGTCAGCAAGGGTCATGGCCTCGACTTGATCGTGGGTCACGTAAACCATCGTCACCTCTTTCATGTCATGGTGAAGCTTTGCAATCTCAAGGCGGGTTTGCACACGTAAGGCGGCGTCAAGGTTCGAAAGTGGTTCATCAAACAGGAATACACGCGGATCGCGGACGATCGCCCGCCCGATGGCGACGCGCTGCCGTTGACCGCCCGACAGCTGCTTTGGCAGACGTTCCAACAAGTGTTCGATTTGCAGAAGTTGCGCGGCACTGCGTACCCGTGCTTGCATGTCTGCTTTGGTCGTGTTGGCCAGCTTCATGCCAAACGCCATGTTCTCGTAAACTGTCATGTGCGGATACAAAGCGTAGGATTGGAACACCATTGCAATGCCGCGCTTAGACGGAACGAGGTTGTTGACCTGTTCCCCATCGAACAAAAGAGCACCGGATGAGATCTGTTCGAGCCCGGAAATGAGCCGCAACAGGGTGGACTTGCCGCAGCCAGATGGTCCGACAAAGACCATGAATTCGCCTTTGCGTATCTCAAGGTCGATGCCTTTGATGACCTCTAGCGCGCCAAAGGATTTGCTGATGGATTTGAGCTGGATATGGGCCATGTGCTGTTTCGCTTAACCTTTGACGCCGCCAGCCGTGAGGCCTGCCACGATTTTGCGTTGGAAGATAAGAACCAGAATGATCAATGGAACCGTGACAATGACACTTGCGGCCATGATCGCGCCCCAGGGGACCTCTTGAGAACTGGCGCCGGACAAAAGGGCTATTGCAACCGGCACTGTGCGTTCTGTTTCTGAGATCGTGAACGTGAGAGCGAACAGGAATTCGTTCCATGCCCCGATGAAAGCGAGCAATCCCGTGGTGACCAGCGCTGGCCAAAGTAAGGGAAGGAAGACCTTGGTAATCACAACCCACGGCGTCGCCCCGTCGATGATTGCTGCTTCTTCGATCTCGACCGGCAATTCGCGCATGAATGTAGTCAGAACCCAGACCGTGAAAGGCAGGGTAAAGATCGTGTAACTGAGCACCAGCGCCCATGGCTTGTTATAGACGCCCAGGAAATTGATCAGTTCGTACAAGCCGGATAAGACCGCGATCTGGGGAAACATCGACACCCCCAAAATCGTCATTAGAAGCAAACCGCGCCCCCGAAAGCTGACACGCGCCAAAGCATAAGATGCCGTGACGGCCAATACCAAAGCAAATCCCACAGTAACCGCCGCGATGAAAACAGAGTTCGCAAAGGACCGCAGGAAACTGCGTTGGGACAGGACGTTCTTGTAATTCTCAAGCGAAAAGGATTCCGGCAGAAAGTTGGGCGTGAACAGTGCCGTGCCAGATTCAAAACTGGTGATGATTGCGTAGTAGAACGGGTAGACCGAAATGACGACGATCAACACAACACCTATGTAGAAGCCGATATTGCCAAGTAAGGATCGTTCCATCAACGGTTCCCCCCGGTCAGATCGACCCGGCCAAGTTTGATGTACAGCAACACGAACAGCGTGATGATCACGAACAGAAGTGTCGACATCGCAGACCCTTCGCCGTAGTCACCAAATTGCTGGATTTCACGGTAGCTGAGCACCGACATTGTTACCGTCGCGTCGGATTGCGGTGTCAGCAGGTACACCAGATCAAAGATGCGCAAGGCATCCAAAGCCCGGAAAATCACAGCCACCATCAGTGCGGGTTTGAGCAGTGGCAGGGTGACGCGGAAAAAGACTTTGACAGGATGTATCCCGTCCAGTTTTGCCGCCTCGTACATGTCCCGCGGGATCATCTGCAGCCCAGCAAGGATCAAAAGCGCCATGAAAGGCGTGGTTTTCCAGACGTCCACAATCAATACAGCGAACATTGCTGTATCAGATGACGCGGTCCAGGCGATGGGTTTGTCGATCAGCCCCATGCCCATCATCATATGGTTGATAACGCCGAACTGATCATTCAGCATCCAACCCCACATCCGCGCAGACACCACTGTGGGGATCGCCCAGGGGATCAGGATGGCGGCCCGGACTAGCCCGCGCCCCTTGAACTCCATGTTCAGCACAAGGGCGACAAGCAGTCCGAAGAGCGCCTCTAGCGAAACAGAGACCATCGAGAAGCGGATCGTGTTCCAGACCGCGTTCCACCAATCCGCGTCAACAAGGACGCCCCGCCAGCGCACGTCGCCATTGGGTCGCACCCGGCGTTCAAGATAGTTGTCCAGGCCCACCCATTGCGATCCTCCGTTAAACAGCGTGTCAGCCGTTGCATCCGTGAATGAGAAACTGATGGATCTGAAAAGCGGCCATGCCGCGACAAGCAAAAGCATAACCAGCATCGGTAAAAGGAACACGTAGGCTGCGCGCACGCGTTGCTGTTGCAGATTAAGCTGCCGACGCGCGGGCGCCCTTTTTGCAGATAGACGTAATGTAGGCATGACCCCTCCCGTCACTTGCCGATCCCAGATACTGCGGGATCAGCAAGGTGCTGGCGCCGGCCGGTCTTTCGAACCAGCGCCAACGGTTCGCTTAGTCGACAAGCAGGTCTTCAAGATCCAACTCAAGTGCCGCCAATGCTGTGGCAGCATCATCGTCACCCGATAGAACCGAATGCACTGCCGAGAAGAACAGGGTCGAGACTTCGTTGTAGTCCTGACGTGTTGGTGCTGATGGGCGCGGTACTGCCTGCAAGAACACGTCTTTCCACTGAGGAATGATTGGCTGCTGCTCTGCGATATCAGGGTCCTCATAGAGGCTCATGATTGTTGGCAGGTTGGATTCGTTCAATGCGCGCTGCTTCTGTGCCTCTTCGGAGGCCAAGTAAACGGCAAGGCTGATCGCGGCCTCTTGGTTGTCCGAATATTTCGAAACAGCAACGTTCCAGCCGCCTAAGGTCGCAGCGGATGTGTCGTGGCCTTGGCCCGTTGGCAGGGTTGTGACGCCAAACAAGCCTTTCACGGCAGAATCGTCACCGTTACCCAGACCGTATGCATAGGGCCAGTTGCGCATGAAAACCGCATTGCCAGTTTGCCAGACACCACGCGCCTCTTCTTCTTGATAGGCAAGCACGCCTTCAGGCGAGATCGTGCCGGGCCATTGCGCGACAAGATCAATCGCTGCAACCGCATTGGGGTTGTTAATGGAAATTGTGCCGTCGGGTTCGATGATTTGGCCCCCGCCGGATGACTTGACCCACTCAAGCGCATTACATGTCAGGCCTTCGTAAGAATTACCCTGCCAGACAAAGCCCCAAAGATCCGACTGCCCCTCGGCACGTTCAGCGTCTTGGATTGTTTGCGCCGTGACGGTCAGTTCTTCCCAAGTGGTGGGAACCGTTGCGCCGTGCTTTTCAAGAAGATCGCGACGATAATATAGTGCGGGCGCATCTGTATAGATGGGCAAGGCGACAAGACTGCCGTCGACGGTTTGAGATTCAATGATCGACGGAAAGTGCCGTTCCACAAGGTCGCCCGCAGCATCGGACAAATCAACGAAATGATCTGCAAGTTGCGGGGCCCAAATGACATCCGTTTGATAGATGTCAACGTCGCCGTTCCCAGCGGCCAACCACAGTCGGTATTGACCAAACTGGTCGGTTGTTGACGATGGCATCGGGACCAAAGTGACCGTATGGCCTGTTGCCTCTTCCCAAGGGGCGACAAGGGCTGCAAAATTTTCCACCGCAGCACCGGTCGCGCCGGACACGTAGGTGATGTCGGCAGCTTGCGCGATTGATGCGGTAAACGACAACGCTGCAACGGCAGTCGTGCCCTTCAGTCCAAATTTCTTGATGGTGTGAAGCATTGGTTCCTCCCAGAATGTTCACGGCCACATCTTGATTGAGGGCCTTGAGCAAAGATGGAGGGTATCGAGACATTAATAAAATACGTTTTTTACGCCATATCATAGATATACACTATGGATTTTCAATGCCCTGCAACGCCTCAGAGACCAAACTCGAAAACGCAATTTGCAAAGGCGTCATTGCCTTGTCCGTCAGCGTGTAAATGCCGATTTCAATATTTTGTTTGGGTTGGTCCACAACGCGCAACATTCTTATCCCATGCGTCCGAAGGTAATCATCCGTGGCCATGGGGTAGATAAGATAGGCATCACTATCTTGCAGCAAGCTGATGCCTGATGTCATAGAATTCGAAGTGTATTGGGCGGGACCATTGGACAAATGATCATGGTCAGTCAGGGGCGCGGATTTATCGACAATGCCAAGATGGCGGTTCACAACCGGTGCGACATTTACCCGTGGATACTTAACAAGATCGGCCTGAATGATGTCCTTGCCTTGCAACGGGTGGTTTTCGCGGGCAAAGAATCCGTCTTCCACGGTGATCAGCCGTTCGAAACGGAACGTCGTCGGGTCGTTCAGATGCAGCACTTTCGTTCCGACAAAAATTGCTGTGTCCCCTGACAACAGATCACGCAAGCCGTCATAGCTGCTTGAGATATCGACATGGACAGCGATATCGGGATGCGACACTGAAAAGTCCTTGATGGATTTGCGAACGCACAGCTCCCACCATGTGAACCCACAGGCCACCTTTAGGGTTGGCCGGCTTCCCTGCCTCATCGCGCGCAGTTCCGCTTCTGCATGTTCGTTCAGGCGGGCCATCACCCGAACATGTTCATAAAGAACCCTGCCAAATTCGGTCAGGACCACACCCCGCGAACTGCGCGTAAACAAGGGAACGCCGTGTTCCTCTTCAAGGCGGCGCAGGTTTACCGACACGGTGGGTTGGGACACGTTCATCACTTCGGCCGCCAAAGACACGTTTCCAGTTTCGGCCACGACAAGAAATTGTTTGAGTTTGCGATCCATGACAATCCATATGAAATATCTATAGTAATTGGAAATTTTTGTATTTCTATAATATCAAGCACTTCGCTACTCAATAGTCAGCGCACAAATTACAAAACTGTGCCGCCCTCCCGGCCTTGGTGATCTAAGGGTTACCAAGGCCACACTTCGTTAGCGCTTTTTAAGGACGATCATATGACAAAACCGCTGCAGCCTTGGTGGAAAACGGCGACCGGGTATCAGATATACCCTCGCAGCTTTTGTGACAGCAATGGTGATGGGATCGGAGACCTTCAGGGCATCATCGCAAAGCTGGACCATCTGGCTGATCTTGGGATCGGATTTATCTGGCTCTCGCCGGTCTATGCGTCGCCGATGCGCGACAATGGCTACGACATTTCCGACTACCGGCAGATTGCGCCGGAATTCGGGACGCTGGAAGACTTCGACGCACTGGTCGCTCAGGCGCGCGAAAAGGGTATTCGCATTGTCATGGATTTGGTGGTGAACCATTGTTCTTCCGATCACGATTGGTTCCTAAAGGCCTGTCAATCGCGTGATTGCCCCGAACATGAATTCTTCTATTGGAGGGATCAAAGACCTGACACCAATGGTCCGCCAGATGACCAGCGTGCCTGTTTTGGCGGATCAGCTTGGACATGGGTAGAAAGCGTCGGACGCTATTACTATGGACATTTCGGGTCACAACAGCCCGAGTTGAATTGGCACAACCCCGCCCTGCGCCGCGAAGTTTTCAACATGATGAACTGGTGGCTGGACAAGGGGATCGGTGGGTTCCGCATTGATGTGATTGAGTTGATCGGCAAGGACCTCGACAACCGCATCTACGCCGAAGGGCCTGACATGCACCGCTTTATTGCCGAGATGCACGCGGCTTGTTTTGATGGACGCGATATTATGACGGTGGGCGAGACGTGGTCTGCCACACCGCAGACGGCCCTGCTCTATTGTGGCAAAGCGCGCAAAGAGGTGGATATGGTCTTTAACTTTAACCACATCGAAGCTGCATGGGATTCTGACAAAGGGCGGTTTGGCACAAACCTATTCGATTTATGTACGCACAAGCGCATTCTAGCTGACTGGCAAGAGGCGCTTGCCGATGACGGTTGGAACTCTTTGTACCTGTCGAACCATGATTTGCCGCGCCCCGTGTCACACTATGGTTGTGACGGCCCCTTTCGCGCGCGATCGGCCAAGATGCTGGCGATGACGATGCATCTGATGAAGGGCACCCCCTTCGTTTATCAGGGCGAAGAAATCGGTATGACCAATGCCAATTTCACGAGGTTGGAGCAGTTTCGCGACATCGAAACGCTGGGCCAACTCGAAGAACAGGCGGCCCTTGGTGTGCCTCAGCAGGCCTTTATCGACGGCGCGAATACAAATGGTCGCGACAACGCGCGCACGCCAGTGCAATGGGACGATACTGTCCATGCCGGCTTTACCACAGGACAGCCATGGATCGATGTGAACACGAATTACGTTGATGTGAATGTTGCAAACGACCGTGCGGACAAAGACGGCGTTTTCGCCTTCTATCAAAGCCTGATCGCCCTGCGGGACGCATTAGACATTATCACAGACGGCAGCTTTGCGTTGCTTGAAGCGGACCATCCCAGCGTCTTTGCCTATGAGCGCACTTTGGAAAGGCAGCGCCTGATTGTTGTCGGTAATTTCACGAATAAAGAAACGAAACTTGAGACGTTGGGGCCGATCATAAAGGACGCTAAGGTCGTATTATCCAATTTAGATTGGGAAGGCTCGCCTTGCGAGAGGGGCATAAACCTTGCACCCTATCAAGCTGTTGCTTGGCTGTACGATGCCTGATGCAGCAAGACCGTTGGCGCCTACTTTGACAAATCTGTGGGCAGGTCATCTGGTTCGTAAGTAGGCTCCTTTATGGTCAGCCCTTTGCCACGACGTGAACACCAGAATAGCAAATTCTGATGTCCACGTCGGATGTGCCATTACACGAAGGCTATTTCTATAGCGGTAAGATCACAGATCGAAAGCCCAGTGAGTTCGACCTGCGTATTTCCAGCAAAATCAAGAACCAATGCGCCTTCAGTGTTGTAGCTGTCATCAAGCGTGAGACCTTCGATCAACAGCATGTCACTGGCGAGATCGAAGTCTTCGATTACGTCCCAACCTGCCGCATTAGAGAAGACAAACTGATCGCTGCCGCCGCCCCCGTACAACTCGTCATCGCCTTGGCCGCCGGTAAGGACATCGTCGCCCGCCCCCCCTTCGAGGTAATCGTGGTGATTGCCGCCATCAAGGATGTCATTGCCGTCACCCCCGAACAACTCATCAAGGCCGTTTTCACCCTGAAGATTGTCATCGCCTTGGCCGCCGGACAGGCCGTCGCGTCCGTTTCCACCCCGCAGGATGTCATTTCCGGACGCGCCGTCGAGATAGTCTGCGCCAGTGCCGCCATTGAGGTCATCTTGGCCGTCTCCCCCATACAGCTCATCACGGCCACGTCCGCCTGATAGGGTATCGTCACCGGCATTCCCGACAAGAATGTCAGCCCCCTTGAGACCGGACAAATCGTCGTTTCCTTCACCCCCATAAAGCATGTCCGCTTGGGCGGTTCCGGTCAGGACGACAGGTTCCGGTGTGTCTTCCAGTGGTGCCGGAAGCGTGTTTAGCGCAAAGTCGGCGGACACGCTGGCCGCGAACCCACGCTCTGAGGCTTCTTCGGCAAAGGCTGCGATATCAGCTTCGTCTGTGGAATATTCCAGGGCCAAGACATCAATGCCTTGTGCGGCGAAGACTGATTGGAACACATCAAGCACCGCTTCTTCATAAATGCCTGTCGCAAGACCAAAGAAGCTTTCGGCCATGATCGCATCGATCGCATCATAGTAAGCCAAAGCTTCTTCTGAATCCTGTGCATAGCCGGCATCGCCAACGATGAAGGGGCCACCATTGGGAATGACGACAAAGTCAGGATTGATCGCTTGGCCTGCCGCCGCAATTGCGCCGACAAAGCTCATCATTTCTTGCGCGTAGAACTGGGATTGATCTGTCCCCAATTCGCCCCGCAAGGCTGCAACCTCGAAATAGGACAACATGTTATCAAGGAATATGCCGTTGTAGCCGCGCGTCGCCAACTCTGTCACCTGATCGATCACCACTGCCTGCCATTCGGGGTTCCAGAATTCGACGATTGCCGCGTCAAAGCTATCGGCTTGTTCGGCAAGCCAACTTGGGGCGGCTTCCGTGGGGACGCCCGTATCGGTGCCATCATCTGTCCAGGCGGGATCCCAATAGGGCCGCGCATCGTCACTTTGACCGACGGAAACATATCCTGCGATTGTTTTGCCCGATGCCGTCAGTTCTGCGACGTCTGCGTCAGAAAGTTCAGCTGTCGCTGCAGCACCGGGGAAGCCTTCGACGATGAGGAGATCGTATGGTGAGGCGGCCAATTCCGTTGCATCAAGATTTGAATATTGCACGGCGAATTGATCGACGGCCAATTCTGTCGGTGTTTCGGGGGTGACCGGATCTACCGGGTCAACTGGGTCCACTGGATCAACAACGACGATTGTTTCGTCGGTCCAGGGTGCTGTGATGTCTTGGCCTTGCATGGCGGCCTCGATCAAGGCGTTGACGTCGTCAATCACGCCGGTCAATTCGCGATCTGCCACAAACGGAATGAGACCGTTTTCAATGGCGTCTGCCACGAAGGCCTCTTGGCTGGCTTGCACGGTCGGATACGAGGTCGCCAGGACAAATTTCCCGGCGGCTTGCGCCAGTGCGATGTAATCAAGGTCGCCCTGTGTCCAATCCGATATTTCATCGTCGTTAAACCAAAGATCTTCCACGCCAAGCCCGTCGATGGCGTTCAAGTAGGCCGTGTTTGACCCACTGTCTGGACCATTTTCGCTGAGCCCAAGCAGGCCGACTGCATTTTGTGGAATGACAGCGAAATCGGGGTTCTGTGACTTTGCGTATTCAGAAATGGTGATCACAAAGTCGATCATCTCCTGACGCAGTTCGTCTTCTGTGCCTGGGTAGGCCGCGATCACTTCGTCAACGGTGTAGCCATCAACGATGTCCAGATAGATGCCGTCATACCCCTTTGCCAAAACATCATCGACGCGGGCAAAGATGATCTCTTGCCAGTCGGTGTTCCAGAATTCGACGCGAAAGTTACCCTCCCATTGCACGTTCTCGCCCAGCACGTAGTCGGGTGGTTGCGTCGTCCAGCTGTCTTGCCAGTAGTCGCGATAGCTTTCTGCTTCGCCGATGCTGGTATAGGCATAGAGCAGTTTGTCCTGTGCCATTTGCAGGTCTGCCACCTGCTGCGCGCTGAGTTTGCTATCATCGGGATCGACGACAGCGACCCGAAAGTCGGTGTCCGATAGCAAGGCATAGTCAGCGTTTTGCAGTTGATATAGAAGTGGCATGGTCATGAGCAGAGCCCTTTATGTGATTGATGAAACCACACCTAAGGAATGCTACATTACGAGAACATTACGTCCCTTCACCCCGCGTCTGAAGTGTTATTTCGAAGGCTTGTTGTGGTGTTAAACGGGCGTCGAGGTCTAAGCCGAGAATGTCTGCGAAGCCCAAACTTAATGCCAGGCCTAACCCAGCATGATCTTGTTTGGATTGCTGGCCATCTTTACGCCAAAACGGCTCGAACACCTTTGCTACATCGGCTGCGTCCAAGTTGGGCGCAGGGTTTGAAACTGTGAACTGCAAGCCGTCTTTGATTACTGCATAGTTTAAGGTGAGTGTTGAACCGGCCGGCGCATGATTGACCGCGTTGCCGATAAGGTTGCGCAGGATCGCGCGCAGCAATGTCTCATCCGACATGATCTTGTGATCATCTGGGGTTTTCAAGTCCATGATCACGTCGTTTTGCATGATCTGTTCGGCATGTTCCGACACAACCTCACGCAGTATCAATGGCGGGTTCACGGACACTAATTCGAGCGAGGCGGCCATCGCATCTTTCCGCGCGATCCCCAAAAGGGCGTCAATCATTGATGTCAAACGAATGGAGATATCGTTGCACGACTGAACGACGTTGTTCATTTGCTCGGGCGCCGTTGGAAATTTCAGGGTCACGTCGGTGAGTGTGCGCAACTCTGCAATCGGTGTGCGTAGCTCGTGAGCGGCATCAGCCGTAAACCGACGCTCGACCAAAGAAGCGTCTGCCAACCTGACCAATAGGTCGTTCAGGCGTTCGGCGATAGGGCGCAATTCGGTCGGACCGTCGGTAGGGAAAGGACGGCTGTAGGACGGTTCGCGAATTCTTTCAGCGCGATGAGTGAGGTCCTTGAGAGGGCGCAAGACAGAGCCCGACGCAATGTATGCAGCAACGGCCGCTGCCATCGCTGCCGCCACCGCGATCAGGAACGTCAACCAACCAAGGTTGCTGAGCCGCCCGTTCAGCGGCGTGAGGTCAACGGCCAACGTGATCTCGACCATGGTTTGGCGCACGCCGGGGGCTGTTTCGATGTCTGTGTCCGTAAGATCCCAGCCCCATTGCGCTGGCATTACTTGCGCAACAAGCAGCGCTGGCGCGCCGTCCGGCGCGGTGCCGCTTCCAAAGACAGGACCATCCGGATTTGCATCTTCCAGCCCTTCTATGGTGCGATCTGCGGCATCAAGACTGATCGATTGCGCGATCAATGCGCGGTCGTCGACGTCGCGCACGACAAAAGCGCGGTCCCCGCCTGCAGCAAAACCGGTGAGCACAGTCGGATTCAGTTCAACGTAAATATCGCCGTCGGTCCAGACTTTGACCGCGTTGGCGACGGATTGCAGTTGCTCGATCGCGGACCGGTTGAAATCCTCTTGCAGCATATTCCGCACGAGCAGATACGTGGCCACACAAGCCGTGGCCGTGACGCAAAAAACGGTCAGGGCCATCCAGACAACCATACGATTTCGGATTGAAGTCATGGTTGCAGCAACCTGTAGCCTTGACCGCGGACCGTCTCTATCCGCGACCTTTCATCTTTTTTGTCAATGGCTTTGCGCAGAATTGAAACGGCTGCATCAACAACATTACTGTTGGGTTCGACATGTTCATCATAGATGTTGGCTTCAATATCGGACCTGCTGACAACTTTCCCCGATCTTAGCGCAAGCATCTCTAGCAAGGCGTATTCTCTTCTGCTGAGATTGATTGAAACGCCATCAATATCGACCGTCCGGGCTGCAAGGTCGATCGTCAGATCGCCTATGTGCAAGTTGTTGCTGGCGACACCGTTAGACCGACGGGTCAACGCCTCTAGGCGTGCCTGCAATTCGTCGAAGGCGAATGGTTTGACCAAGTAATCATCCGCACCCGCCCGCAACCCTGTGACACGATCATCGATGGTATCGCGCGCAGTCAGAACCAGAACCGGGGTCTGGTTACGTGACGCGCGCATACGCTCCAGAACGTTCATGCCGTCCAGCTTCGGCAATCCAAGATCCAGCACAATGGCGTCGTAGGTCTCTTCTTCGATCCGCCAAAAGCCATCTTCGCCATCCGGCGAGGCGTCAACCAAATAACCCGCTTGTCGCAGCCCGCGTGCGAGGCTTTCGCGTAAGATATCGGAGTCCTCAACAACTAGTATTTTCATCAGGAAAGAACTGCTCCGAGGTAACCGTGACGGTGCCGCATCACGCAACGGCAGGTCACCGTACACTACACGCGGATCGTGGCGCACGCAAAAACCATGCGTTCTGACAATCGACTATGCCGAACGGGATCAGATGCCAACGAGACCTCAAACTGCATTCTATCAAAAAGTGTCCGAACATGGCAGAGGTCTGTGCTTCCGCTGGAGATTGCGAAATGGGCGTTTCACAGTATCTGGCAGTAGGCCCCACCGATACTTGCTGTGCGGACAAGTCTTCGTTCCGCTGCGGTTGCGCCGACGGTAGTATAAGCGACGCCTGAACTGCGACCAATTTCCTTTGGCTGCGCGTGTGTGTGAGGCCACACATAGTTCTGACTGTTTCATGTAGATAAGTCATTGAATTTGCGCATTATAAAAGATGTACAACGCAATAGGTTTACCTTTTGCGACTTAAAGTCCCTCCATTGAGGCGCGGCAACACTGGAAGCGATCATTGGTTCGAGATGTAGAAAGTATCTGCTTTGAGGCCCAAATCTCCGTGATGCTGCAAATCGCAAATGCCAAAACGAAGCCCCCAGAGCGGCCATCCACGGAGCTATACTGTTTAGTCTAAATTTGTAAGTTCAGCCCGACAAGCTGGTTGCTCAGCTCGCGCCTTCTGGTGTCGCTCGCAAATTATTGAATGCAAGAAGGCTCATTCAAGAGCTTTCAGCAGACTCGGCAATCTGGCCCCCTGCAGCATCATGTGATCTCGCATCAGCGTGTTGGCCAGTGCACCGTTTTTGGCAAAGATTGCATCACTTATTTCCCGATGTTCTGCGAGCGATTTCTCCAATCGTCCAACCACTTCATACGGCATCAGGCGATACACATTGATCCGCGCCTGAATCTGATCCAATTGATCGACAAGCCACGCGTTGCCGCTGGCTTTGTGAATGGCTGCGTGGAACGCGAGGTTGGCTTGGGCGTAGGCCGGAATATCCTCGGCTTCGGCGGCGACACGGCACATCTCCAAGCCCGTTTCGATGTCTTTCTTGCCCGAA
The DNA here is from genome assembly GCA_938016515.1 of uncultured Paracoccaceae bacterium. Lineage (GTDB taxonomy): Bacteria > Pseudomonadota > Alphaproteobacteria > Rhodobacterales > Rhodobacteraceae > Yoonia. The sequence continues at coordinate 1,313 of CALILP010000031.1, read as the reverse complement.
AGTGTGAGCAAGTCGCTGGCCAATCGGCAGGCCATGCCTTCCAATTCGGCTGCAACTTCGAACAGATCGTTGAGCTCTTTCGCGGTCAAAACACGCACCATCGCGCCTTTGCGCGGGCGCGTTTCCAACAATCCGCAGTCAACCAAGGACCGGATAGCCTCACGGATCGGCGTGCGGCTCACGCCAAAACGCGCAGCGAGATCAGCCTCTTCGAGCTGATCGCCCGGCTTTAGTAAACCACTGAAAATGTCATGTTTTAGCTGCTCAATGAGCGTGTCTGATGCCCGTGCCATGCGTAATCCTCTCGTGTGTTTCATAGCGATCTCACTCGCGGCTCGCCAGTCAAATCTAACTTATGTGAATCTTTTTAGTTTCCATATGTATCCATATAATATGTAAAAGAATCCATAGGAGGAATCAAAATGAACAAATTTATCCAATCAGCCGTGCTTTCATTTGCCGTTGCAGGAGGGGCCGCGCAGGCGGAGGAGCTGCGCTTGTCTCACCAATGGTCCACCAGTGATGTGCGTCATGAGGTGGCTCAGATTGTCGCTGATGAAGTTGCCGCAGCGGGTGTCGATCTTGAGATCACCATTTTCCCATCAAAATCGCTGTTTAAGCCGCGCGAACAGTATCGCCCGTTGTCACGCGGGCAGTTGGACATGACGGTCTTCCCACTGTCCTATGCAGGTGGGCAGCAACCGGCGTTCAACCTGACGCTTATGCCAGGTCTTGTGAAAAACCATGATCACGCGGCCCGTCTGAGCCAGTCGCCCTTTATGGACGCGCTTGAGGCCAAGATGGCCGAAGATGATGTCATGGTGCTGGTCCACGGCTATCTGGCGGGTGGTTTTGTCGGCAAAGACACTTGCATTACGCACCCAGACGATGTGGCAGGCTTGCAGACACGTGCGGCGGGTAAGTCTTTTGAACAGATGCTGGTGGGCGCCGATGCGTCGATCACGTCGATGGCGTCATCCGAGATTTATTCAGCCATGCAAACGGGCGTTCTGGACGCGGCGAACACGTCGTCGTCGTCCTTCGTATCTTACCGGATTTTTGAACAAGTGGCCTGCTATACGCCTGCGTCCGACATCGCGCTGTGGTTCTTGTACCAGCCGCTTTTGATGAACAAATCCACGTTCGAGGGTTTGTCCGAAGAGCAACAAACAGCGCTCCTTGCTGCGGCAGACGTGGCCGAGGCGCATTATCTTGAACAAGCCAAGCTGCAGGATGCCGCATCGGTTGATGTCTTCCGCGAAGCAGGTGTCGAGATTGCTGAGATGACTGCGGATGATTTCGCAGCGTGGCAG
>CALILP010000030.1 GCA_938016515.1 uncultured Paracoccaceae bacterium | reverse complement strand
CCGCACAGCGATCGTTGATAGCGCGAGAAATCATGAGGGCCACTGATGCCCGCAAGGCGGACTTAGACAGCTTCAGCCTAAAGGCCGAGCGCCAATTTGGATTGGGCCAAACAAGGCCTCAAACTCTGCGACTAACTAAGGCTGGTTCGAATGCGTCTGTCACCACCGCCACCCTCTTTCTTAGCGCTATTACTTGTTGACATCTGCGGGGGTGCTCGAACACAAACCGCATCATAGCTGATAGCACTTCTGCCGCAGCAAACGCTCTGCTGTGTGGACCCAGTCATAGACAGCCTTACCCTGTCTGCCTAACGGATCCGCAAACGGCCAAATCCGCCGCTAATGGCCCAATCATGACTATCCAACACACCCAATACCCCGCATACTCGCATGAAATGAACTCATGCAGGGCTGTTTCATGTCTCGTCGTCACTACAGGCTACCACCCCTGACCGCCTTGGCAACTTTCGAAACCGCGGCGCGCCATCTTAGCTTTAAGGACGCAGCCCAGGAATTGTCGGTCACCCCCGGCGCTGTCAGTCATCAGGTCAAAGCGTTGGAGGGCGACCTGGGCGTGGCCTTGTTTCATCGCCAGCATAGAGGCGTTGCATTGACAGTGGATGGGCAAGCCCTTTTCGAGACGCTTGCGTCATCGTTTGGCCGGGTGTCAAAACGGCTGAAAGCGATCCGCGTAAAGGGCGAGACCGACAAGATCACCGTTGGGTCAACGACCGCAGTTGCGGCTCTTTGGCTGTCTCCGGCGATCGTCGCGTTCTGGCGGCGCTATCCGGAAGTCAACGTCGATCAACTGACCCAAGATGCCCCGTTTTCCCCTCATACGGAACTGGACTTTGTAGTCAGATACGGCCGCGATCCTAACAATAGCCTGCCACAGACCGCCCTGTACCGCGACGATCTTGTGGTGGTCGGCACGCCAGAGCAGGCGGCTGAGATGCAAAACGTCACGTTGGATCAGCTTGCCGAACACTGGTTGATCCATCTGGAAAGCGACGGGCGCGATTGGACAACTTGGGGCGATTGGTTTCACCAACTTGGGCATGATGGCCTGATTAGCAAAGGCACGCGGGTCACCAACTACTCGGTCGCCTTGCAGCTGGCCAGTCAGGGCGCAGGTTTAGCGCTGGGGTGGCGGCATCTGATACAGCCCATGCTGGAACGTCGGGAATTGGCAATTGTGGGACGGCATCGTTTGACCGCACCGCGCGCCTTTTATTTGGTCGACTACACCGACGGCCAACCTTCTCACAGTGCCACGTCGTTCCGGCGTTGGATCCTCAACAGTGTTCCAGATAAATCAGTTGAATTTGAATCACGTGTAGGTGAGGTTTTCTGCTATTGTGAGGGGGCGCTTGTTTCTTCCAAATATCGGCGTGGATGCTTGGTGATAGGGGAAAGCCATGATTGACCAAAGCCCTCTGACGCAGGTGATGTCGTCGGTCAACACAGCCAACGGTTTACCGAACGAACACTACGTTGATCCCCTTGTTTTTGAACAGGAAAAGCGGTCAGTTTTATTTGCCAATTGGTCGGGGGTCGGATTTGGCAAGGACATCCCAGAGGCAGGGGATGCAAAGCCCTTCGATTTTCTGGGGATGCCCTTGTTGGCAGTGCGTGATCGCGATGGGTCTGTGGGGGTGTTTCAGAACACCTGTCGCCACCGCGGGATGATCCTTGTCGATCAGCCTCGGAATATCGCGGGTGCCATTCGATGTCCTTACCATAGCTGGTGCTACGGACTTGACGGAAAGCTGCGTGCGACGCCCCATGTTGGGGGACCGGGTCAAAACACACATGAAGACGTTGATCCCGAAAAACTTGGTCTATTTCGCATCCGTAGCCACGTCTGGCGGGATGTGATCTTTGTGAACGTGGATTGCAAAGCCCCTGCATTTGAACAGGTACATGCCTCATTGATTGCCCGCTGGTCTGAGTTCGATCAGCCGGTGCATCATGGCGGCCAGACATCATCCTTGCAGCTGACAGTGAAAGCGAACTGGAAACTCGCCGTCGAGAACTACTGCGAAAGTTACCACTTGCCGTGGGTCCATCCCGGTCTGAACACTTACTCCCGCCTTGAGGACCATTACAATATCGAGGAACGGGGCGCGTTTTCAGGTCAAGGAACGCTTGTCTATCGCCAACTGACCGATGACCAAGGGACGACGTTTCCCGATTTTAAAGGTCTGGGTCGCCAATGGGACGAAGGTGCTGAATACATTGCCGTGTATCCCAACGTCCTGATTGGTGTGCAACGGGACCACAGCCACGTTATCATCTTGCAGCCAATAGACTGCGAGACGACGGTGGAACATATCGAGCTTTATTACGCGCAAACTGCGCAACAGACCCCCGATCTTGCCAACTTGCGGGCCACCAATGCGCAAATGTGGAAATCTGTCTTCGAAGAAGACGTATTTGTCGTGGAAGGCATGCAAAAAGGACGGCACGGTGACATGTTTGATGGCGGTCGGTTTTCGCCAGTGATGGACAGCCCGACCCACAATTTCCACCATTGGGTGGCTAGTCAGATCGAACAGGGCCGTGTGGCATGACGGGCCCTGTCAGCATCACGCACGATTGTTGATGGATCGCGATGCAATGGATGAGGCGCTGCAAGACGCCTATGATCGAGATGACATCGACGCGTTGATCCGCCTTTATACCTCTGCCGCTGACGCAGCTGAGGACCGCCACGAAATTGATGCGGCATGTTTTTATCTGACCCACGCCTTCATCTTCGCGCTTGAACGTGGGGCACCCGAGGCCGCCGCACTTAACCTGCGTCTGGCCGACAGGGGCCGGTCACATCTGTTGGGGCTTTGATGACAGTTTCAGAAAACAAGAAAGACCCGGCGATGCCGCAGACCGCGCAAGCAGTTGTGATTGGCGGCGGGGTGATCGGGTGTTCGATCCTGTATCACCTGACTAAACTGGGCTGGAGCGATGTCGTCTTGCTGGAACGCGACGAGCTGACATCTGGGTCAACATGGCACGCGGCTGCCAACATTCACGGATTGCACGACAGCACCAATATCAGTCGCCTGCAGCACTACACGATGACCCTGTACAAGGCATTGGAACAAGAGACGGGCCAAAGCTGTGGTGTATTCCAACCTGGTTCCTTGTATTTGGCACAGACCCAAGACCGCGAACATCAGCTGCGCCTGCAAGCGGCCAAGGCAAAGCTTTATGGCATGAACTTCTACGAGGTCAGCATCGCAGAGGCTCAAAAACTGAACCCAATGGTGAATTACGACGGCATCCGCTGCGTGATGTACGAACCCGATGGCGGCAACGTGGACCCGTCCGGCGTGACACAGGCCTATGCGATCGGGGCCAAAAAGCGGGGCGCGCAGGTCCATCGGTTCACGCCAGTGACGGGCACTGTGCAAAACGACGACGGCATATGGATTGTTCAGACGCCCAAAGGTAACATTGCCACACCGTGGGTGATCAACGCAGCGGGGCTTTGGGGCCGTGAAGTCGCAAGGCTGGCCGGGATCAAGCTGCCTTTGCAACCGACAGAGCATCAGTATTTTGTGACCGAAACCATGGCTGACGTTGCCAAGGCCGGTCGCCGCTTGCCGTCGGTCAGTGACCGGGATGGCGAATATTATCTGCGTCAGGAAGGCCAAGGCCTTTTGGTTGGCGCCTACGAGAAGGACATGAAATTTTGGGCAGAAGAGGGCACGCCGCTCGATTTCGCCCACGAGCTCTTTGCAGATGATCTGGACCGCATCGAAGACAACATGATGAACGCGATCAACCGGGTGCCAGCAGTGGGTGAGGCCGGGATCAAACGGGTCATCAATGGCCCGATGATCTGGTCGCCTGACAGTAACGTCCTGATGGGCCCGGTCCCGGAACTGGACGGTTACTTTTGCTGCAATGGGATCATCCCCGGTTTCTCGCAGTCCGGTGGCATGGGCCTGATGGCGGCACAGTGGATCATCGAAGGCGAGACCCAGTACGATATGTTCGCGTGGGACATGGCACGCTTTGACAGCTGGACCACGCAGGATTTCACTAAGGCCCGCGTGCAGGACCAATACGCCCACCGCTTTGCCATCCATTTTCCGGGGGAAGAGCGCAGCGCAGGCCGCCCGGCCCGCACCCGCCCGATCTATCAAACGCAAGCGGGAATGGGGGCGGTCTTTGGCCTGAACGCAGGCTGGGAACATCCGCTGTGGTTTGCAGACACGTCCGGTACCAAAGAAACAACCGGGTATACCCGTCAGAACTGGTTCGATCCGGTCGGTGCGGAATGCACGATGTTACGTGACCGCGCGGGCATCATCGATATCTCAAACTTTGCCAAATACCGCTGCGTCGGTCCGGAGGCCGAAGACTGGCTGAACGCAGTCTTTGCAAACACGATGCCGCAAGCGGTTGGTCGGTCCTGCCTGACACCCCTGATTTCCAAACGGGGCGGTATCGCGGGTGATTTCACCGTGACCCGTACCGCAGAAGACACGTTTTGGATCATCGGGTCGGGCATGGCGGAACGCTATCACAAAAGGTTCTTCAGGCAGGTTCCATTGCCCGATGGAACTACATTTGAAAGCAAAACCGAGGCTATGTGCGGCTTTAACGTGGCTGGTCCGCTGTCGCGGGACCTCCTGCAAAAGCTGACGAATAGATCGCTGGCGACCGCCGATTTTCCCTTCATGCGCTCTGCGATGATCACCTTGGCCGACGTCGAAGTCCTGGCCTTGCGGGTGTCCTTTACCGGAGATTTGGGATGGGAACTTCACTGCAAAGTCGCGGATCAAGACCACTTGTACGCGGCGCTACTGTCGGCAGGACAGGCCATTGGCGCAGGCCCGGTGGGCAGCCGCGCCCTGATGTCGTTGCGAATCGAAAAAGGGTATGGATCGTGGTCACGCGAATACAGTCCTGAATATTGGCCGCATGAAGTTGGTCTTGATCGGTTGTGCAGGATGGACAAGGACTTCCTGAACAAAACTGCCGCATTGGACTTGTTGCAAAAGGCGCCCCGTGAACATCTGGTCTTGCTGCACCTTGATCCAACTGATGTGGCGGCCTCTTACGCTGACGCCACCGGAGGAGAGCCGATTTTCAAGGACGGCAAGGGTATTGGGCGCGTGACCTCTGGGGCCTACGGTTATACGGTGGGCATGTCACTGGCGCTTGGGTTCGTGAAGGACGCAAAACCGGGTGACGTGGTCGAGGTGATGGTTCTGGGGCGTCCCCACAAGGCCGTTATCCTGGAAAAACCGCCGTTTGATGCAGATGGGATGATCTTACGAAGATGACCCAGCATGACCGAACACTCAGACGATCCCACCACCCGCGCCACTGACAGCCGGTCTGACTGCAGCAACCTGCGCGCGGTAACCTGACGACCGGTAAGCGGCGACCGGATCGATCGCTCCACCTTGGTCTGCGCGAGCCATTGCAAGGATTGGTTCTACGTCGGTCCGAAAGGCATGTTTCAGCGTTGTGGTCGCCATAAGCGCATCATTCGTATCCTGAAACCCCGACAAGGCTTGCCTGTCGACAAGCAGCGCTTGGGCATAGGCGCGCTGCACCTCGGTCGCGGACACCATTAGGCTTTCAATGGGATCCGTGACGTTGTGGCTTTGATCCAGCATATGCATCGGATGGAAGTCCGGATCGGCTTCGGCCTCGACCAGTTCATTGAACACCAAGAACAGGCGATATGGATCGATACTGCCGGTATCCAGATCATCGTCGCCATATTTGCTGTCGTTAAAATGAAATCCACCCAGTTTGCCGAATTGGGTCAGCCGGGCTACGATCATCTCGATGTTCACGTTCGGGGCGTGATGTCCCAGATCGACCAGACACTTGGCTTTGTCACCCATTTGCTGTGCGATCAGCAAGTTTGTCCCCCAGTCCTGTACGACGGTGGAATAAAAGGCAGGCTCGTACATCTTGTGTTCGGTCAACAACGTCCAGTCGCCGGGCAAGGCCGCATAAACCTGGCGGGCTGCATCAAGATACCGCTCAAACTGGCGGGTAAAGTTGGTCTGACCGGGAAAGTTCGACCCATCACCAACCCAAATCGTCAAAGCCTTTGACCCAATGTCTTCGCCCAAGGCGATACAGGCCAGATTATGGTCGACGGCCTGTTGGCGGGTTGCCGCATCCGTATGTGACAAAGAGCCGAACTTGTAGCTATGCGCCTGATCGGGTTGGTCCTGAAATGTATTGGAATTCATCGCATCAAAGGTCAGTGCGACCTCTGCTGCTTTGCTATTGAGGTCGGCAGCCGGTTGTGCGTCCCAAGGGATGTGCAAGGACACGGACGGTGTGGCTTTCGTCAGCTGCTGGATCACACCGCAATCGTCAAGTTTGTCGAAGATATCGCGCGGCTCGCCTGCGCCGGGGAACCGGGCAAAGCGGGTGCCTCCGGTGCCAACACCCCAGCTGGGGACAGCGACACCGTAGCCTGCGACCTTATCTTTGATCGCGGCAATGCTGATACCGCGCCGATCAAGGTGTTCGCCTAAGGCATCGTAATCGGCCTTCAGCTTTGCGGAGGCCGATTCATTCGCGGCAGTGATAATATCAGGTTTGATCATGGTTCCGCCCCTTATCTGGTAAACGCTTGGACGTTGCCTGCGTCCACGTTGATGATGTTACCTGTTGATTTCGACGACTGGTCAGAGGCCAGAAAGTACGCAGCCTCTGCAATGTCTTCGGGCAACACAGATCGTTTCAGCAATGATCGCTCGCGATACATCGCCTCCAGCCCGTCTTTGTCTGTCCCATAGGTCCCAGCGCGTTGGTTCAGCCATTCGCCTTCCCAGATTTTAGAGCCTTTCAGAACGGCATCCGGGTTCACCACATTCACGCGCACACCCATCGGTGCGCCTTCCAGTGCCAGACAACGTGCGAGATGGATTTCAGAGGCCTTGGCCGTGCAATACGCAGATGCATTCGGCGATGCGGCCAATCCGTTCTTTGAGGCCACAAACACAACCGATCCGCCAATGTCTTGGATCTTGAAGGCTTTAAAGGCTTCACGGCTGACCAGAAAATATCCGGTCGACAAGATCGCCATGTTTTTGTTCCACAGGTCCAGTGTTGTGTCTTCGATGGGTGCGGAACTCGCAATCCCGGCATTTGAAACAAGGATATCTACGCCGCCAAACGCCACAGCGATCTGCGCGAAGGATGCGGTGACGGCGTCTTCATCTGTGACGTCCATATTCACGGTGCGGACCACATCGGGCGAAAATGTCTGTGCAAGTGATTTCGCTGTGTCGGCCAATGCGTCATCATCGATATCAGCCAGCATGACGCAGGCGCCTTCGCGCAAATAGCGCGCCGCAGTTGCCGAGCCAATGCCGCCCGCGCCACCTGTGACCAACGCGACCCGTCCGGCCAATGATTTGGGGGCAGGCATGCGCTGCAGCTTGGCCTCTTCCAGCAACCAGTACTCGATATCAAAGGCTTCCTGCTCTGGCAGCCCTTGGTATTCTGATACGGCATCCGCGCCGCGCATGACATTGATGGCATTCACGTAAAACTCGGCCGAGATGCGGGCAGTCGCTTTGTCCTTGGCGAATGTGATCATACCAACACCGGGGATCAGATAGACGACGGCATTGGGATCGCGCAGGGCAGGGCTATCGTCATGTTTGCACCGTGCGTAGTAGGCTTTGTAGTCCTCGCGGTAAGATGCAACATCATCCGGCAACCCAGCAAGGGTCGCGTTAATGTTGGGCTTTGCCGGATCAAAACTGACGACCAGCGGGCAGATTTTTGTACGTAGAAAGTGATCGGGGCACGAGGTGCCAAGTGCGGCCAAGCGTGTCATGTCCTTGGCGTTCACGAATTCAAGAACTGCGTCGCTGTCGTCAAAGTGGCCGACCATGTGGTGCTGACCACTGACCATCCCACGGATAGCTGGCATCAATCGCGCAGCCACGGCGTGTCGGTCGGTAGCGGGCAGGCTGTCGTGAACAGCTCCGCCAAATGCAGGTTGCCCAGCGGTCTCGCGTACGAACCAATCCATCGCTGTTTGGATCACTTCAAGGGTCAGGTCGTAACAGTCTTTTGCGTCATCGGCCCATGTAAACAACCCGTGGCTTTCCAGAACAACACCTTTGGCGTCAGGGTTCTTGGCGCAAAAGTCGGACAGCCACAGACCCAGTTCATACCCCGGACGCTTCCATGGAAGCCACCCAATCGTGTTCCCGAAGATTTTCTGCGTCAGCGCCTGACTGTCCTTTGCGGCAGCAATCGCAATGATGGCGTCTGGATGCATATGATCGACGTGTTTGGCGGGGACGTAAGCATGCAATGGCGTGTCGATGCTTGCGGCGCGCGGATTCAGATTGAAGGTGCAATGGGGCAGGAACCCAACCATCTCATCTTCATGGTCTGGCCCACGATACACACCGCGCAAGGCGTTCAGCTTGTCCATGTAAAGCGTGGCAAACCCATCCATCTTGATCGAGCCGACGTCGCCACCAGATCCCTTGACCCAAAGGACCTCGACGGTGTCACCAGTCAGGGGATCACGCTCTATCACCTTGGCTGATGTGTTGCCGCCGCCGTAGTTTGTGATTCTTTTATCGGACCCCAAAAGATTGGATCGATACAGCAGCTTTTCAGACTCCGTCATTTTGTTGGCCTGCGCATCATCCCATTTATTTTCAAGGTGTTGTGGTGCGGGTGCTGGGGTCATGTTTGTCTCCGTGGACAGCAAGCAAATGAAACGTTGTTGCGAACAGGCTGAACGCACCACACCTTCAAGTCAATCAAATTCAATCAGAAGTAATCATGCTGCAATGCAGAATGATTGAAGCTGATAAATTATGATTGACAGGAAGCTGCGACTCGATCCACGGTGCTGTCACCAAAAGGGGCAATCCATGCACGAAAAAGACCGCCATCGCGTTATCCTATCGGCTGTTCAAGACAGGTCGTTACTAACTGTTGCAGACCTTTGTGCGCTGACCGGTGCATCAGAAGCGACAGTGCGGCGCGATATCAACACGCTGGATGATCAAAAACGGCTGCGCCGTGTGCGTGGGGGTGCAGAGGCCCTGGCAATCAAGCCCTTTGTTGGCCTTGCAGGGCGACCATTCAGTGTGAACGAGACGATGAACGCCGCAGAAAAGCAGGCCATTGCAGCAGCAGCGGTCGAACTTTGCGAAGATGGCGAGCCGATCATCATCAACGGCGGAACCACGACATTTCAAATGGTTCATCCCTTGGCATCGCGGCGCCTGCAGGTCTTCACTAACTCGTTCCCGATTGCAGAGCACTTGCTGAAAAACTCGACCAATACGGTGATGTTGTCCGGTGGAATTATCTACCGCGAACAAAACATTATCCTATCGCCTTTCGAAAATGACGTGACCCGCAACTTCTATGCCAAACGCATGTTTATGGGGGCGCAGGGGATCGGGCCGTTAGGTTTGATGGAGCAAGACCCGCTGCTGGTTCAGGCAGAACAAAAACTGATTGGTCAAGCGGAAGAACTGATCGTTTTGGTCGACAGTTCCAAATTCAAGAACCGGTCCAGTCTTGTACTGTGCGCCTTGGACCGCATCGACACCATCATAACCGACGACCGCATCGACGACCGGACAGCTGCCATGCTGGAAGCCGCTGATGTCACTTTAAACGTTGTCTCTTCGGGGGCTGCCAACAAAGACGTGGTGGCATCGTAGTCACCCAAAAACCAAATCACTTTTAGGGAGGAAACCATGAGTGTATTCAAGAAACTGATCGCATCGGCGGCAATGGCCACCACGATGATCGCAAGCCCGGCATTTGCAGAAGATGTCCGCATCGCTCTTGTCGTCAAAGCACTGGGGATCGGCTTTTTCGAAGCTGCTGCCGAAGGGGCTGAAGAAGCGGCAGCTGAACTGGGCAACGTGGAAATCATCTACACCGGCCCAACCGACACAACCGCAGAGGGCCAGATCGAGGTCATCAACTCTTTGATCGCTCAAAACGTTGACGCCATCGCAGTCTCTGCCAACGACACGGACGCATTGGTGCCTGCGCTAAAGCGTGCGATGGATCGGGGTATCACTGTGATCAGCTGGGATTCCGGCGTCGCACTTGAGGGTCGTCAGCTACACTTGAACCCATCGTCAAACGCATTGATCGGGAATATGATCATCAAGCTTGCGGCTGATCATTTGCCAGACGGCGGCGATGTCGCCGTACTTTCCGCGACAACAACATCCACCAACCAGAACATCTGGATCGAAGAGATGACAGCCGTGATGGGCGACTACCCCGGCATCAATGTTGTCTCTACCGTTTACGGCGATGATCTTGCTGATAAATCCTACCGTGAGGCCACAGGCCTGATGCAGTCGTTCCCCGATCTGGACGCCATCATCGCCCCGACATCTGTTGGGATCGTGGCTGCCGCACAGGCCGTCGTTGATGCCGGTAAAGTGGGTGAGGTGAACGTCACAGGTCTGGGCCTTCCGTCTGAAATGGCGGGTGCGATCGAATCCGGGGCATCCCAATCCTTTGCGATCTGGAACCCAATTGATCTGGGCTATTCGGCGACAATGCTGGCCTATGAGCTTAGCCAGAACGGCGTCGAAGCTGCACCGGGTGCAGAAGTCCCAATGGGCCGCATGGGTGCGCTGACGCTGGATGACAACAACGAAGGCGCTATGGCCGATCCGTTTGTCTATGACGCCAGCAACATCGAACAGTTCAAGTCGATCTTCTAAACATATCTCCCGGATTGGCCCGGTATCTTTGTGCCGGGCCAATTCACTTGGACTTTCCCCCTTTCGAAAGAGTGTCGACATGACAACGCGTGCAGCAGCTGCATCGGCTCCCGTCGTTTCGATGGATGCGATCACCAAGACCTTTCCGGGCGTGAAAGCATTGGATCAGGTCACACTGAATCTGTACCCCGGTCAGGTCACAGCCCTTGTCGGCGAGAATGGCGCCGGGAAATCCACGACAGTCAAGATCCTGACAGGCATCTACCAGCCCGATGGCGGGACGATCCGCGTTGCAGGCGAACCGATTTCCTTAACAACACCAAACGCTGCGTCTGATGCTGGGATCACCGCAATCCATCAGGAAACGGTCCTGTTTGACGAACTATCCGTGGCAGAGAACATCTTTATCGGTCACGCACCCCGCACCAAATGGGGCCTGATCGACCGGGCCGAAATGCATCGCGCAGCACAGGGCCTTCTGGATGAAATCGGGGCACCCTTTGCCACAAGCGCCGTACTGCGTGATCTTGGTATCGCCAGCAAACACCTTGTTGCGATTGCACGGGCCTTATCGGTGGATGCGCGCGTCGTCATCATGGATGAACCCACAGCGGCGCTGTCTCACAAAGAAATCGAAGAGCTGTATGAGCTTGTCGAGACGCTCAAGGCCCAAGGCAAAGCAATCCTGTTCATCAGCCATAAGTTCGATGAGATTTTCCGCATCGCCGACCGCTACACCGTCTTTCGTGACGGAGCCTTTGTTGGCGAAGGGCTGATTGAAGACATCACCGAAGATACGCTGGTCAAGATGATGGTCGGTCGTGCGGTCGATCAGATTTTCCCAACGCGAGAGCCGCATCTGGGCGACGATGTCATGCAAGTTGTGGGCTACGCGCACCCCACCGAGTTCGCGGATATTGGATTTACCCTCAAGCGCGGAGAGATCCTTGGGTTTTACGGCCTCGTTGGGGCTGGCCGCTCTGAACTGATGCAGGCGCTTTTTGGAATTACCAAGCCTAGCAAGGGTGTGACAAAGATCAACGGAAACATCCGTGTCATCCGCTCACCTGCTGACGCTGTTGCCAACGGGATCGTCTACGTCCCCGAAGATCGGGGCAAACAAGGCGCTGTGATTGGTCTGCCGATCTTTCAGAACATCACTTTGCCGTCGCTACAGAAAACGTCCCGGTCCGGGTTTTTGCAGCTTGTCGAAGAATTCAAACTGGCGCGCGAGTACGCAGAGCGGCTCGATCTACGGGGCGCAGCCCTTGATCAGGATGTCGGCAACCTGTCGGGGGGCAACCAGCAAAAGGTTGTGATCGCGAAATGGCTTGCGACACAGCCGCAGGTGATCATCCTTGATGAACCCACCAAGGGGATCGACATCGGCTCGAAGGCTGCGGTGCATGACTTCATGGCGGAACTGGCGGGGCAGGGATTGTCGATCATTATGGTCAGCTCTGAAATACCAGAGGTTATCGGTATGTCGGACCGTGTCATTGTGATGCGGGATGGTCGCATTGCTGCAGAAGTAGCAGGCGACGACTTGGTTCCAGAAACGCTGGTCCGCCACGCGGCGGGCATCACGGCGACCGCGCAGATGCAGGGGGCATGAAATGACACTGTCGCGCTTTATCCCGGTCCGTGAAACGATCCTTGCTGCAGCGATTGGGGTATTGCTGGCCGTTGTGGCGTCGCGTTTCGCGGGGTTTATCGCGCCTTCCAATCTTGCAAACGTCTTTAACGACACCGCACCACTGATCATTCTGGCACTTGGCCAGATGGTGGTGATCTTGACGCGCTGCATTGACCTGTCCGTTGCGGCAAACCTTGCGCTGACAGGCATGGCGGTTGCCATGATCAACGTCGCGATGCCGGGGCTTCCGATCCCGATCATCATTGCGATCGCCATAAGCTTGGGTGCCGTGATGGGGGCAATCAACGGGGTGCTGGTGTGGAAACTGTCAATCCCGCCAATCGTGGTCACCTTGGGCACGATGACAATATTCAGAGGTATCATCTTTTTGATCTCTGACGGAAAGTGGGTCAATTCGCACGAAATGAGCCCGGCCTTCACCGGGGTACCCCGTGCAGAATTTCTTGGTCTGCCGGTGCTGTCATGGGTTGCGATCATCACAGTTGTTATCTTTGGGATCATGATGGCGCGGACACAATTAGGCCGCTCGATATTTGCGGTCGGCGGCAATCCTCACGCGGCCGTCTACACGGGGATCGATGTCGGCAAGACGCAGTTTCTGGCCTTCGTCATCTCTGGTGCCTTGGCTGGATTAACGGGCTACCTTTGGGTGGCGCGTTATGCGGTGGCTTATGTGGATATCGCAGGCGGCTTTGAGCTGGAAGTCGTGGCAGCCTGCGTGATCGGAGGTATTTCTATTGCGGGGGGTATCGGCTCTGTTGGTGGGGCGGTTCTGGGGGCGATCTTTCTTGGGGTTGTGAAAAACGCGCTGCCGGTCGTGAATATCTCACCATTCTGGCAACTAGCCATTTCAGGTAGCGCGATCCTGATTGCGGTGGCCTTCAATGCGCAGTCTGGTCGTAAGAAGGGCCGGATCATCCTCAAGGACGCAGAGGTGCGATCATGACAGATGCAACCACCAATCGGCACGTCCCAGACCGGCTGCACAGCCGGGCGCATCGGACCTTACGCAGTTGGGAAACACTGCTTCTGGCCGTAGCGATTGCGATCTTCATCGTGAACAGTTTTGCGTCGCCCTACTTTCTGAACGCCTGGAACCTCAGCGACGCGACGTTCAATTTCACTGAAAAAGCGATGATCGCATTTGCCATGGCGCTGCTGATTATCGCAGGCGAGATTGACCTGTCCGTGGCCTCCATCATTGCACTGGCCAGCACTGCGATGGGGCTTGCGGTGCAATACGGGGCGGGAACGCCTGAACTGGTGATCATTGGCCTGACCGTGGGTGTGTTGTGCGGCGCATTCAACGCCTTCTTTGTCACTGTGCTGGGGTTGCCATCTATTGTTGTGACCATCGGCACCATGAG
This sequence comes from uncultured Paracoccaceae bacterium, assembly GCA_938016515.1. GTDB lineage: Bacteria > Pseudomonadota > Alphaproteobacteria > Rhodobacterales > Rhodobacteraceae > Yoonia. Next base: position 10,102 of record CALILP010000030.1, on the reverse strand, counting down.
CCTGTTTCGCGGGATTAGCTTTATCATCCTTGGCGATGATGCTTTTCGGGGATATCCATCCAGTTTCGCGTGGTTCGGGCAGGGCTATATCTACTGGGTGTTCACGGTCGAAATGCTGCTCTTTGTGATTATCGCAGTGATTTACGGGGGCCTTTTGCACAAAACGAACTTTGGCCGCGCGGTCTACGCCATCGGGAACAACCCTACCGGGGCATTGTTCAGCGGTATCAGAGTGCAGCGGGTCAAGTTCATTCTTTTCTTGCTGACAGGTCTGATGTCAGGGGTCGCGGCGATCTGTCTGACATCACGGCTTGGGTCGACCCGGCCCAGCATTGCAACCGGCATGGAGCTGGAGGTGGTGACGATGGTGGTTCTTGGCGGGGTCAATATCCTTGGGGGATCGGGCTCCATCCCGGGTGTCGTGATTGCGGCCTTTGTGATGGGGTTAGTCACTTTTGGGCTTGGTCTGCTGAACGTGCCGGGGATCGTGATGTCGATCTTCATCGGCTTGCTTCTGATCGGCGTGATCGCCTTGCCCAGACTGCTGGCAATGATCGTTGCAAGGACCCAATCATGAGCGAACGTTTCGTTTTTCGTATGCGTCTTAATCTCGGCATGGAAGCCGAGTATCAGCGCCGGCACGACGAGATCTGGCCAGAGCTGGTTGGCCTGTTGCACGCGGCAGGGATCAGTGACTACAGCATTCATTTGGACCCAGAAACAAACCTGTTGATTGGTGTCCTGATCCGAAAAGACGGGCATACCATGGGCGATTTGCCACAAAGCCCGTTGATGCAAAAATGGTGGGCATATATGGCGGACATCATGGAAACGGGCCCTGACAACGCACCGGTGGCTGTGCCGTTGACCCAAGTCTTTCATATGCCATGACGCAGCCGCGCCATATCGCCGTCATAGACATTGGCAAGACCAATGCCAAACTGGCGCTTGTCGATCTGGACACCCGGACAGAAGTCGCCGTGATCACACGGCCAAATACGGTGCTTGCGGGACCACCGTGGGGGCATTTTGATACCCAAGGACAGTGGGAATTCATCTGTGATGGGTTGAAGCAGTTTTATCGTGGGCACGGGGTCGATGCGATTTCGGTCACAACCCACGGCGCCAGTGTCGTCTTGCTGGATGAACACGGCGATCTTGCGGCCCCGATCCTTGACTATGAACACCCGATCCCGCAGGACATCGCGGCGGATTACGATGCGATACGGCCACCCTTTGCGCAAACTGGGTCACCCCGGCTTGCAAACGGGCTCAACGTCGGTGCGCAGCTACACTACCAGTTTCAGCAAGATCCGACACTGCGTGCCCGAACAAAGGCAATCGTAGGGTATCCGCAATACTGGGGATACCGACTGACCGGAAAAGCGGCCTACGACGTGACATCCATCGGGTGCCATACGGACCTTTGGAACCCGCACAAGGGTGGCTTTTCAGATCTGGTCGATCGGCTTGGGATTGCAGAAAAGATCGCGCCAGTCACCGGATCTGATCGCATTCTGGGGACGATCCTGCCGAAAATTGCAGCGAAGACTGGGCTGCCCAAGACAACACCCGTGGCCGTTGGGATCCACGATTCCAATGCATCGCTTTATCCCCATATCCTGTCCCAAGACACGCCGTTTGCGGTGGTCTCTACAGGGACATGGGTCATCACGATGGCGGTCGGAGGTAAGACCGTCGATCTTGATCCAGGCCGTGATACGCTTGTGAACATGAATGCCTTAGGTGATCCGGTGCCATCCGCTCGGTTTATGGGCGGGCGCGAATACGAGATCGTGCAGGCGGGTCATCCGATCAAACCCACCGCGCAGGACATTGCAGGGGTCCTTGCGACTGGGCTGATGATCCTGCCTGCGGTCGACCCGACCACAGGGCCGTTTCAAGGCCTGCCGATGCGCTGGACTGGACCAGAGCCTGCCATCGGCACTGGCCAGAGGGCGGCAGCGCTGTCGTTCTATCTTGCGATGATGACCGACACATGCCTGCAGCTGACGGGCGCGCAAGGACCGACACTGGTCGAAGGGCCGTTTGCAGCAAATGCAACTTACACAGACATGCTGGCCGCAGCGACAGAAAGACCTGTCCAGCACAGCGATGCCGTCACAGGAACCGCGATCGGAGCAGCGCTGTTGTTGGGCGAAAAGCGCGAAACTGCAGCAGCGCCACCCGCTATGTCCGGCCATGGGTCAGACACGTCAGACACCCTACGTGCCTATGCAGCACGATGGCATCAAAAGCGGCAACAGTAATTGATGGCGGCTATGACGCGCTTTCCATCAAAATTTCGTTCAAGGCGCGCGCCTGCGTTCCATCGGCATCTCGTTCAGGGGTGGCCGTCGTGATCAGCAATGCCTTCCACAGGGCCCACGCTTTTGCACGATACCATGTCCCGTCATCGACATGGGCGGCATCGCGAAAGTGCTGGCGTTCCTCGGCGTCGAAATAGGTCCAGGCCATAACAAAGTCGCAAGCAGGATCACCCACACCACAAGTTCCAAAGTCGATCAGGGCGGTGATAGCATCACCTTGCATTAAGATATTCCCGACAGCCAAATCGCCATGAAACCACACGGGCGTGTCCTGCCAGACCTGCGTCATTCCACGATGCCAGATCTCAAGGCAACGCCCTGAAACGGCAGGGTCATTGATGCCTTGCAGACTTTGGGCCACTTCGTCTGCGTAAACGCTTGGATGACAACCGCGATAGAAGGAATGCGTTCCGGCACTGAAGCTAAGGTCAACCGGCGCGCCGCGCAAAGACACCAGAAGCGCGCCCAGACGTTTAGCAAGGGCGATACGATCTGTCACTTGGGTATCGGCGAGCGTTGACCCAGAAATCCAACGACGCATTGACCACGGCAAAGGATACGCATCCGTGGGTTCGCCGAGACCGACAACTTCGGGGACTGGTACAGGCAGATGATCGCTTAGAATGGCCAATGCCTTTGCTTCTTTGTGGACGGCATCAGCATAGACGACCTGACTTGGCAGACGGACGGTCAAGGCATCTCCCAGTCGAAACGTGCGATTGTCCCAGCCTTGGGTCTTCACAGGCGTCACTGGCAAATGCGCGTGGTCAGGGAACTGCTGGGCCACCAACTTTTGCACCAATAAACTGTCAATCTCAGGGATCACATCATGTCCTTAGCGAAAGGGATACATCCAGACCCGGTAGTCATCTATCAAGGTCTCTGCCAAGGCGCGTTCTTCCGCCGTCAGTTTCGGCGACAACTCCTCGAGCGAGTCCGGAGCATCGACGTCACCACCTATTGCCGACAGAGCATACCATAGATAGGCTCTGACAAGGTCAGGCTCGGGGATGCCACGGCCCACTTCGTAATACCACCCCAACCCTGATTGAGCACCTGGATGACCCTTCAAAGACGACCGCAGATACCAGTCAAAGGCCCGGACATCATCGCGCTCCACGCCCAGTCCAAGGGCATACATAACACCAATCAGCTCTTCGGCGTCAGCATTGCCAGAGCGGGCGAATACCTCAAACATCTCGCGGGCGGCGACATACTCGCCTGCCTCCATCAGATCACGCGCTTCTTCGATTTCAGCAACCGCGGCACTGGCCCAAAACCAAAGAAGAAATGCTATCTTGCGCATGCGCTTGTCCTTGCTGCTGCACCGGTATCGGCGCAAATCACGGCAGATGATTACATCCCCGCAGACCCTGCGCAAGCGCGTCTGGGTCAATTGTTATTCTACGATAAGATCCTGTCAGGGAACCAGAATATCAGCTGTGGCACGTGTCATCACCATGACCACGCGGGCACGGATGGCTTGTCGCTGGGGATCGGTGAAGGCGGGCAGGGCGTTGGGCCAGAGCGGACGACTGGAACCGGGGATGACGCCATCCGCAAGCGTATCCCACGCAATGCACCAGCACTGTGGAACCTGGGGCACAAGGATATTCGGGTGCTGTTCCATGATGGCAGGCTCAGCGCGTCGGACATCTACGGCAATGGCTTCAATTCCCCGGCAGAGGAATGGCTGCCCACAGGTCTCGATAACATCGTGGCAGCACAAGCCGTGTTTCCGATGGTCGCGCAATTCGAGATGGCCGGAAACCCCCGCGAAAACGAGATCGCAGGCGCGGTCCATGACCGGATAGATGCGGCGTGGCCGATCATCGCCAAACGAGTGCGCACGATTCCGGCATACGGGGACATGTTCGTGTCAGCTTTCCCGCATATTGAAACGTCTCAGGACGTGACAATTGTTGAGATTGCAAACGCCCTTGGCGCTTTCATCACAACCGAATGGCGCAGCTATGACAGCCCTTATGACGCCTACCTGAACGGCACGCCGCTGGCCGCAAACGCAGAGCGGGGGCGGGCTTTGTTTTTTGGCGATGGGGGCTGTGTGCAATGCCACTCTGGGCCCCTGTTCACGGATCAGGAATTCAGAGCGTTGGGCTTACCGGCCTTTGGTCCGGGCCGCACCCGCCGGTTTGATCCGATCCCGCGCGATGTAGGGCGTATGGGTAAAACGAATTTTCTGGAAGACGCTTACCGTTTCCGCACGCCATCGCTGCGCAACGTGGCGTTGACGGCCCCCTATGGACACAACGGTGCCTATCCGACGTTGCAGGCCATGATCGGGCACCACCTTGATCCACTTGGGTCGCGTGCTGCGTGGACACTGGACGAGGCGGCGTTACCCAACGCGCCCTGGATCGGACATGTGGATCTGGCCATTCAGGCGGACGCGCGGGAAATGGCGCGCCAGACAGCATCGATCGAGATCAGCCTTGGCGGGATTACCAACGACGATATCGCAGACCTCGAAGCTTTCCTACATGCCCTGACTGGCAAGACCGCAGAAACGCGCCCCTTGGGGCGTCCGGAAACAGTGCCAAGCGGTCTGCCTGTCGACTAACCCGTATACGTTGTGGCCCGAAGATGGCCGAGACCTGCTGCCGCATACAGCCGATCAATCATGGATTGCTGTGTCAGCAGGGCTGCACCTTCAGTTGGCAGCGTGCACCCAGAGTGCAAAGCCGCACCAATCGCCTGCAGCTGATAGGCGTAAGTCGAAATGGTCGAGACCGAAGCCTCATGTGTTACATCATCGACGACACAGGTCAGCGCGCCTCCTTGATGCGGGACCAGTGGGTTCTGGAACCGGATCTGACCTTTGGTACCGGTGATATCCATCCATGCCGCGAAACTGCCACTGGGATGCATCGACGACGAAATCTCGGCACAGACGTTATTTGGAAAGGTCAGCGTCGCCTGAAAGCTTTCGTCGACACCGGAAGCTGCCAAGACAGCGTCTGCGGTCACATCCGTGACGGGTGCGCCCATTATACTGGTGACCCAATGCAGGGGATAGCAGCCCATATCAGTAATGCTGCCGCCGCCCAGTTCGGGGCGATATTGGTTCTTGCGGCCATCGTCCTCTAGGGGAACACCAAAGCTGGCACTAAGGCTGGTGATCTGCCCGACCCGACCCGTGCTGACCCACGAAAGGCAGGTCTCAAAGGCGGGGTGATACCTGGAATGAAACGCTTCGATCAGGCGTTTGCCAGTTGCCTTTGCGGCATCAACCATGGCGGTCGCTTCGGTCAGGTTCATCGCAGTGGGCTTTTCACAAATCACATGCTTGCCTGCCTGCAAAGCGCGGATCGACCAGACAGCGTGGTGGCTAGGGGGCAGGCTGATGTAGATGATGTCGATGTCAGGATCGGCCAGCAATGCGTCATAGCTATCATAGGCTTTTGGTATCGCATGCAGGGCTGCATAGGCCTTGACCCGTTCAGCGTGGCGCGCGGCCACAGCTGTGACGGTAAAGCCCGGCTGAATACTTGCAGGATCAAGGATCGCTTGCGGTGCAATCCAAGAGGCTCCTAATAGGCCGATACGGTACATGTGCTGTTCCTTCATAAGGGCGGCGGCCTAGCGGGCCAAAACCAGCTCTGCTTTCAACCCGCCCAATGTCGTGCTGTCGCCCAAGCGCAGCATCCCGCCGTGGGTCCGGGCGATGTCACTGACGATCGACAGGCCCAACCCAACACCGCTTCCTGCATCCTGATTGCGGGCCTTATCAAGCCGGACAAACGGGCGGGTTGCCTCTTCGCGTTGATCTGCGGGAATGCCGGGGCCGTCATCATCAACGGTAAAGCGAACGGCCCTGTCTGTGACAGTCACACCCACGGTGGCAGAAGTGCCGTATCGCAGGGCATTGCCCACCAGATTATCCAGCGCCCGCCGGATCGCCAGCGGACGGATGGCGATGTCGGCACGAGGCCCCGTGATCTCGCCTGCGGTCACGGCCTGACCCATGCGCACAGCGGCCTCTAGCACGTCGGTCACAAGGTCTTGCGGGATGGCAGGTTCCAACGTGTCGCCTGCATCACTGCGGGCAAAGTCCAGAAACCCATCCAGCAGGTGCTGCATTTCCTCGACATCCTTGATCAGAGGGGCAGCCTCGGCGTCGTCCAGCATCGACAGACCCAGACGCATCCGGGTCAGGGGGGTGCGCAAATCGTGACTGACACCAGACAGCATCAGGGTGCGGGATTGGGTCTGACGCTCGATCCGGTTGCGCATATCCAGAAAGGCCATGCCAGCGGCCCGGACTTCGATCGCGCCAGTTGGGTTGAAATCGACGATACGGCCTTTGCCGTAGGCGGTGGCGGCATCGCCCATGCGCTTGATCGGGCGTAACTGATTACGCAAAAAGAAGTAGGCAATCGTGGTCATCAAAGCCCCGATCACGACCATGATCACCAGCAACTGATGGGGGTTCGAGGCAGACACCCGGCGGCGCTGAAACGAGGTCTTCACCAACCCCATGTCGGTTTCAATCCAGGCTTGCACAACGCGGCGGCTCTCAAGCGAGACTCGGGTCACGCCCTCCAATTCCGCGCGTAACGTGCTGATGACGGTTGATCCGGTCAGGTCCTGAAACGGAACAATGTCTAAGGGTGGCGGCAACGGGGCAGGAAAAGCAATCATCAGTTCCAGACCGTCGCCGACACGGGCAAGTCGGTCTTGCAGTGCTGCGGCATCAGCGGCGCCGTTGATCTGGTCTTGCATGTAGCGCAGATCAATCGACATGGCACTTGTCATCGACCGTGTCACGCCGTCAAAGTGGCGTTGGATGAACACAACCGAGACCAGCAATTGCAACAGGATCACCGGCAGGATCAGGATCAAGGCAGCCCGGCCATACAGGCCCCGTGGCATTGCATTTTTCAACCAGTTGAACGTCATGTGGGCAGGCTATCTGCTGCGCCCCAAAACGGAAAGTCATAACGCGGATGGATGATCTCTTTGCGGCAGAGCCGGGACAGCCGATTGACCTCAGGCCGGGCCTGCAAATGGTGCTGGCCCCGAACCCATCCCCGATGACCGGGCCGGGGACGAACACCTATCTGCTGGGCAGCGACAGCCTCGCGATCATTGATCCGGGCCCAGCCAGCGATGCGCACCTTGCGGCATTGATTCAGGTCATCGGGGGCAGGCGGGTCAGCCACATCATCGTCACCCACAGTCACCTTGATCATTCGCCCTTGGCCAAACCCCTGTCAGACCAAACAGGGGCACCTGTTCTGGCCTTCGGAGACACGACCGCAGGGCGCAGTCCTGTCATGACGCGTCTGGCCTCTGAAGGTATGGCTGGCGGCGGAGAAGGGCTGGACCTGCATTTTCAACCGGACGTGCTGGTCAGCGACGGCGAAGTGATCGTGGGCACCGACTGGACCCTGAAAGTCATGCACACGCCCGGCCACTTGGGCAACCATATCGCACTGGTCTGGGATGACGCCGTCTTTGTGGGGGATCTGGTGATGGGTTGGTCGACATCTTTGGTCTCCCCCCCGGACGGGGACATGGAGGATTTCCTAAACTCCTGCCGCCGTCTGGCAGGGGTTGCAGCATCGGTGCATTATTCCGGACATGGTGCACCTATTCAGGATCCGGACACCCGGCTGGCCACATTGATCAAACACCGAGAGGCGCGGACATCAGCGATCTTGGGCGCTTTGGGATCAGGCCCGGCGACAGTTCCAGGCCTTGTCAACCGCATCTATGAAGGGCTGGCACCCGGCTTGGCAGGGGCTGCAGGACGGAACGTTTTTGCACATTTGGTTGCGCTGGAAACCCAGGGCCGGGTGGCGGCAGACCCGCGACTACATCCGGATGCACTGTTCGCCCTGACAGGGGGTTAATGTCGCAGGCCCGGGAAAATACAAAAAACCAAAACTACCCACTGGACGGACCGGAATCCCGTTGCTATAGGACGCAAACACCGCGTTCCGGCGTAGCTCAGCGGTAGAGCAGTTGACTGTTAATCAATTTGTCGTAGGTTCGATCCCTACCGCCGGAGCCAACTTTCCCTAAAACGTAGATCGTCAAAGACGCTGACTGTTATGGCGCGACCGTAAGCCAGAATGCGGGACCGGACTTGCGATAAGGCGGCTACATTGCCCAACCTTGCGGCGGTGATTTCGTGTTTCACGCGGGTGATCATGCCATCCGCCTCATAAGCAACACGCGGTGTGATGTTGAGGCGCGAACAAACCGGCTATCCGCACGCGCGCAGCAAGGCTTTCAAGTCATTCACAAGCGCGGGCAAAACATGAATGCGCTGTGGTAGGGCCCATAGAAGTATATCGAGAAAAGCACAGCCGCCACTGTCAAAAGCAGGCTTCCTTCGGTCATGGTCTAATGCTTTGATCGAGGCACTCGCGCGACAAACCAAAGTAAACAACGTGGCCGGTCGCTGCATAAGCGCACTGGCGGCATTCGGGCGGTCTGCAAAGATGACATTGTAAGGCAGTCAGGTAATTGAAACGCTATTTCTCTGCCACAAGGTTGCGTTAAGGAAACGGGTGCATGCATGCGTTGCCAATCTCCGGAACCCCAAGGTCAGCATTGTCGGCTCAATCTCACAAGACACGTCAACGGTTTTTGGTTTGGCCAGATCTGAGCGTTTGAAGGTCTGGCTTGAGGCCAAAGTCTCGGATGCTGGGCGATGCACGAAAGTCGGCATTGTCGAGCATTTAGTCGTCGCGGCTCGGTTCGTCTGGGCTATCGCAGAACAAAGCAATCTTGTTTCCGTGGGGATCGCGAAGATATCCAACGTAAAAGTGCGCGCCGTACGAAACACGAAAGCCCGGCTGGCCATCGTCCGCACCACCAGCTGCAAGTGCCGCCGCGTGAAGCTCTCGGACTTTGCTTTGGCTGTCTGCCTCAAATGCAACCATAGAACCATTCCCGGACGATGCCGGACCACCATTGAAGGGAGATTTTACATAGAAATCAGGTGACGTCGTCGTTTGGCCGGGGTGTACCGGTGGGATGTAGCTTAAGTCTGCATGATACGTTTCAAAGCGATAACCAAGCGCGGGCAAGAACGCAGAATAAAACCGCTCTGCGCTGACCATGTCATCTGCGCCGACTGTGACATAGGCAATCATCCAACGTTTTCCTTTAAGCAAACTGAGGCAGCTGTTCGAGGATAGGCCACCGCGGCCCCCTTGTCACCGGTTCTCAAAGTGGACCTGTGTGTCACCGCAGCAAACTTGGCCTTGGGTCGGCAAACACGTCCCAAGCAAGGCCTGCTGCGCACCAAACCGAGCGATACGGCGCATTGCATGAAATTCGGTTTTCGTCGTCAGGGTGGGACGTCGCAAAATCGGCTTGGGGTCTGCCTCAACCGGCCATCTGAAGGTCAGACGCCTTTTGAATGCGGGCTCATGGGGCAGCGCGGGCTTCGCGGACCCATGCGATGATGGTTTCGCGGGCCTCTGTGTCCATTTGGATGGCGTTAGGCGGCGGCATCGCGTGGCTGACACCGGCTTGCAGGTAAATCTGGTCGGCGTGGCGGGCGACATCACCGGGCGTCTCGAGGTGGATGCCCTTGGGGGCCCATCTAAGATTTCCCCAAACCGGCTCGCGGGCATGGCACATCGAGCAATTGCCGATGATCGTCGTGTAGGCGGCGTCAAACCCGGCAGCCGCAGCATAACGCGTCTCATAAGGGGTCAATGCGCGGGCCTCTGCGTCTTCCCATGTCTCGGTCGGGCGCACGCTGGACAGCCAGGCAATCGCTATCATCAGCA
>CALILP010000029.1 GCA_938016515.1 uncultured Paracoccaceae bacterium | reverse complement strand
GAAGGGCTGGCGCGCGTTCAACCGGACCTATGTCGAGATTGTCCGCGCTGTGCCGATCCTCGTGTTGATCTTGTGGGTCTATTACGGGTTGCCCGCTTTGACCGGCATAACCCTGAACGTCTTTTGGGCCGGCGTGCTTGCCTTGGCCCTGTCAGACAGTGCGTTTCAGGCCGAGATTTTCAGGGCGGGCATCCAATCCATTGCCAAAGGTCAATACGAGGCTGCACGGTCGATCTCGTTGAACTACCGCGATACGATGCGCTATATCATCCTGCCACAGGCGATCCGGCGGATCTTGCCCGCGCTAGGCAACCAGTTGGTTTATATGCTGAAAATGTCGTCTTTGGTGTCCGTTATCGGCATGCAAGAGCTGACACGTAAGGCGAATGAACTGGTTGTCACGGAATACCGCCCCTTGGAGATCTATACGGTACTAGTGCTGGAATATCTTGTGCTGATCCTGATCGTCTCTGCCGGTGTGCGTTGGCTGGAACGCCGTATGCAGGCAGCTGAAGGGTGAGCGCTGATCAGTCGCAGGACCTAACGACGGGGCCATTGTTGGGGCACTTTCGCAAGCTGGCGATCCCGGCGGCTATCGGGATGCTATTTTCTACGCTTTATAACGTCGTGGATGTCTATTGGGCGGGTCGCCTGTCAACTGACGCGCAGGCCGGGCTGGCGATTGGGTTTCAGGCGTTCTTTATCATGATGGCTGTAGGCTTTGGCCTGAGTTCTGCAATGTCCGCGCTGGTCAGCAATGCGAAGGGCAAGAAGGATAATCGCGCCGCGCGGCAATTGACGGCCCAAGGGATCAGTTTTGGGTTGATTGCCACCGCGTCATTGATGGTGATCGGCTGGTTTGGTGGCCCAGAATTGATCAAGCTGGTGTCAGAGCCGGGCGCGTACCGCGACGCTGCCACAGGCTATTTCCGCTGGCTGCTGTTCTCGTTGCCCGGTTTCATGATGGCCTATGGCACGAACGGTGTTTTGCAGGCGCACGGCGATACGAAGACGTTGCAGCGTGGGCTGATGGGGGCGTTCTTTCTGAACGTGGGCCTGAACCCGTTGCTGATGTTTGGTATCCCCGGTGTGTGGGGCGGGATGGGCTTTAACGGGATCGCACTGGCGACCGTGATCAGCCAGACGGGGGTGATGATCTGGGTCATCACGCGGGTGTTTGATCTGGAGATCATGGACCGGGTGAAGCGGGCGGAATTTGTACCGGACCTGAGGACGTTCAAGGCGATTACCGCACAGATGCTGCCAGCAAGTACCGCAATGATGGTGATGTTCATCTCTGGTTTTGTGGTGCAATTTGCCCTGAAAGGGTTTGGTGAACATGCCATTGCGGCCTATGGGATTGCCCTGCGGATTGAGCAGATACTGCTGTTGCCCGTCCTTGGCATGACGATGGCGCTGCTGCCGATGGTCGGTCAGAATTTCGGCGCAGAGGCCTATGATCGCGTGCGTGCTGCCTTGTTTTTATGTTGGAAACTTGGGTTCGCAATGACCGTGATTGCAACACCCGCGCTGTGGTTCGGGGGGCGCTATGCGATGGGGGTCTTTACCAATGATCCGGCCGTCATCGAGGTTGGGGTCAGCTATTTGCGTGTCGATAGCTTTCTGTTCCCGATTTACATGATGTTGTTCTCGATCAACTCTTTGCTGCAAGGCCTCAAGCGGCCGATTTGGACGTTGTGGATCAGTATTTACCGCCAAGGCATTGGCGTCGCGTTGTTTATTTGGGTCTTTATTGCATTGCTGGGGTTCGACGTCTGGGGTGTCTGGTTGGGCATCGGAACCGCCGTCACAAGCGGGTGGGTCATTGCCATGTTTGTCGCCCGACGCGTGGCGCGCCAAGAGATGCCTGCCTAGGGTCAGGACCCAAAATTAATGGGTCCTGCCCTAATAGGCCTCATCCTTTACCGACTGCATCGACACATGCGTCGAGGTGTTTGCGACATAAGGCAGGGATGAGATTTTCTCGCCCAGAACCCGCCGATATTCGGTGATATCGCGGGTCCGAACCTTAAGCAGGTAATCGAAGGCCCCGGCGATCATGTGGCACATCTCTATTTCTGGGGTGCTTCGGACAGCCTCGTCGAAGGCTTTGAGCGCGCTTTCGCGGGTGTCATTCAACTTCACCTCGACAAAAGCGACGTTGTTCCGGCCAAGACGGGCCGGGTCAATGATCGCCCGAAAGCCTGTGATGTATCCGCTTTCTTGCAGACGCTTTAGCCTGATTTGGCAGGGGGTTTTGGTCAATCCGACCTGATCTGCAAGTGCAGTGACCGAGATTCGTCCGTCCGCGCGCAATGTATCCAATATCTTATAGTCAAATTGGTCGAGTTGACTTTGTTTTTCAATCATTGTCCTTATTTCGTCCTCAATACTTAATATTTTTGGGCGGTTCGTCTGGAATTTTGGGGAATATAGCCAGATTTATCTTCTTGGCTATGATAAATTTCAACTGTCCCACACAAGGAGGTCAGACAGATGTCAGCATTGCACACCCATCGCCGCGCCATGCGAGATGCCCACGTTCGGGATGAACACGCTGTTTTGGCTGATCTGACTGCCCGCGCTGATCTTGCGGAGGCCTTTCACAAGGCGGCAAGCAAACGTGCCGAGGCCCTGGTGACCGCTATTCGTGAAGATGCCAGCCCCGGTCTGATGGAGGTCTTTCTTGCCGAATATGGCTTGTCCACGGACGAAGGGATCGCGCTGATGTGTTTGGCTGAGGCGCTTTTACGCGTTCCGGATGCTGATACGATTGACGCTTTAATCGAAGACAAAATTGCGCCGTCTGCGTGGAACGAGCATTTGGGCAAGTCGAGTTCCTCGTTGGTGAACGCCTCGACCTGGGCACTGATGCTGACCGGCAAGGTTTTGCAGGACGGCAATGGCATGGCCTCTGTGTTGCGATCCGCCGTCAAACGATTGGGAGAGCCTGTGATCCGTGTGGCTGTGTCACGCGCGATGAAAGAACTGGGCGCGCAATTTGTCTTGGGCGAGACGATCAAGGATGCCGTCGCAAACGGGCGCAAGCGGCAGACACAAGGGTATACGTTTTCCTACGATATGCTGGGCGAGGCGGCTTTGACTGAGGATGATGCGCAGGACTACTTTGACGCCTATGCAGATGCGATTGCCCAGCTGGCAAAGGAATGCACAGCAGATGACATCCGGGCCAATCCGGGGATTTCGATCAAATTGTCAGCTTTGCATCCCCGTTACGAAGTCGGTCAGCGCGACCGCGTCATGACGGAACTTGTGGATCGCGCATTGACCTTGGCCAAGCAGGCAAAAGCTGCGGGCATGGGCTTGAATATCGACGCTGAAGAGGCCGACCGGCTGGATTTGTCGCTGGACGTGATCGAGGCCGTCTTGCGCGACGAAAGCTTGGCTGGGTGGGACGGGTTTGGCGTTGTTGTGCAGGCTTATGGCAAGCGTGCGTCCCATGCCATTGACTGGCTTTATGCATTGGCCGTCGCGTTGGACCGCAAGATCATGATCCGCCTTGTGAAAGGGGCCTACTGGGACACAGAGATCAAGCGCGCCCAGGTCGAAGGGCTGCCGGGCTTTCCGGTCTTTACCCAAAAGGCCGCAACAGACGTGTCCTACATCTGCTGCGCCAAGCAATTGCTGGGCTATACCGACCGGATCTATCCGCAGTTTGCCACCCATAACGCCCATTCGATTGCTGCTGTGTTCGAGATGGACGCGGACCCGGACAGCTATGAATTTCAGCGGTTGCATGGGATGGGCGAGGCTTTGCACGACATCATTCTTAAGCAAAACCAATGTCGGTCCCGCATTTATGCCCCTGTGGGAGCGCATGAGGATTTGTTGGCGTATCTGGTGCGGCGCTTGTTGGAAAACGGGGCGAATTCGTCGTTTGTGAACCAGATCGTGGATGCGGATGTACCTGCCTCTGAGATTGCAAAAGACCCTTTTGATGGGGTTGTTCCGGGGCAGTCACCCGTGCGGATGCCGTCCGATCTATATGGTGCAGAGCGGCCCAATTCGATTGGCCGCGACTTGCATGACGTGGATGACTTGGCATGGATTGATAGTGTGCGTGACCCGCATCGGCAGGCCCAATGGCATGTGGACCCTTTGATTGCAGGTGTCGCTGAGTTTGGAGAGACGGTGCCCGTTTGGAACCCGGCCCGGCCAGAAGATGCTGTCGGGTCTGTCCGCTATTGCACAAAGGACAACGTCAAGGCGGCGATTGCGGCGGCCAAGCCGTGGGACGATTCCGCGAAAGAGCGTGCAGCGGTACTGAACCGAGCGGCTGATCTGTATGAGCAAAACCTTGGGCTTTTCTTTGCAGTCCTCGCCCGAGAAGCAGGTAAGACGCAGATGGACGCGATCGCGGAACTGCGCGAGGCTGTTGATTTCTTGCGCTATTACGCAGCGAGGGCTTTGGAATTGACCACTCCGGCGCGCGGCGTGTTCACCTGTATCTCGCCTTGGAACTTTCCCTTGGCGATTTTCACAGGCCAGATCGCGGCGGCTTTGGCGGCAGGCAATGGCGTGTTGGCGAAACCGGCGGAATCCACCTCGATCACAGGTATCTTGGCAGCTCAGATGTTGCATGAAGCGGGTGTGCCTGCGGATGTCTTGCAACTGGTACCGGGGCAGGGCCACGTCGTGGGTGCGATGTTGACCGCTGCACCTGAGGTCAATGGCGTCTGCTTTACCGGCTCAACCGCAACGGCACAGGCGATCAATCGCAACATGGCGGCACATATGGACCCTGCAGCCCCCCTGATTGCGGAAACCGGCGGGCTGAATGCGATGATCGTGGACAGCACAGCGCTGCCGGAACAGGCGGTACGCGACATTGTGGCCTCGGCATTCCAATCCGCAGGGCAGCGGTGTTCTGCGTTGCGGGTCTTGTATGTGCAGGAAGACGTCGCCGATGGGTTTCTGAAGATGCTTTATGGCGCAATGGATGCGTTGCAGCTGGGCGACCCTTGGGCGCATAGCACCGACGTCGGTCCGGTGATCGACCAGCGGGCAAAGAACGGGATTATGAACCACATCAATGCGGCCCGTGCTGAGGGCCGTGTTTTGAAGGACGTTGGTTTTCCGACCGTGGGGACGTTTGTGCCTCCGACGGTGATTGCTGTGGATGGGATCGGGGACCTGTCTGAAGAGATCTTTGGGCCGGTCCTGCATGTCGCCCGCTATGCCGCCGAGGATTTGGACCGGGTGATCGCCGCGATCAACGGGACCGGGTATGGCCTGACGTTTGGTATTCACACCCGGATTGATGACCGAGTGACGGATGTGACGCAAAAGCTGCGCGCCGGGAATATTTATGTGAACCGCAACCAGATTGGGGCTGTCGTCGGATCGCAACCTTTTGGCGGAGAAGGGTTGTCGGGTACGGGGCCGAAGGCTGGTGGGCCGGATTATGTACCGCGCTTT
Source organism: uncultured Paracoccaceae bacterium (assembly GCA_938016515.1). GTDB lineage: Bacteria > Pseudomonadota > Alphaproteobacteria > Rhodobacterales > Rhodobacteraceae > Yoonia. The sequence goes on along the minus strand of CALILP010000029.1, from coordinate 1,107 downwards.
ACTGATCCGGGTCGGCAGGTCTTTGCGGGTCCCGATGGCGGGGCAGTGGCGCTTAGCACGTTGCAAACAGCGCTGAAGGGGCTGGGTGGTGTGCAGCCTTGTTTGTCATCGCAAAGCCTGCCCGGACCAACAGGCGAGTCGAACGTTGTGTCGATCTTTGGCCGTGGCACGGTGTTGTGTCTTGGCCCGGGTCGGGATGCGGCCTTGGCGCAGGCGCAGGTCGCGCAGGACAATGGGTGTCAGACGTTATGTGTGGCGCCGGGTTTGCGGGCCTCAGAAGGATTGGCGGGGATTGTATCTCCGGCGGATTTAGGGGCGCTTGACGGCATAGATGCGGTTGCATTGCAGGCGGACGCGGATGTGGCGCGTCCATATCGCGCGGCTTTGGCGGCGCGGGACGGCAAGCTGATCCCGCTGATGGCGGAAGCTGATCTGGGAAAGCGGTGCCAGTTGGAGCGCCACATTTGCATTGATACGACCGCCGCAGGGGGGAATGCCACGTTGCTGGCGGAGGTCTGATCCAAAGGCCGGCTGCGCCGATTTTATTTTTTGGTTTGGGGGGCGCTGCCCCCGCGCTTCGCGCTCCCCCGGGATATAGAAAGAAACAAAGAAGGCGTTTGGTTATTCTCCGTAAGGGACCCAGACGTTTTTCACCTCTGTTGCTGCCGCGAGCATGTCTTTGGCTGTAGGTGCAATGGCCCGGCCGTGGTTAACCCATGTGCGCTTGAGGTTGCTTGCCGCGTGGCGTTCGATGGTGCCGCTGATGTCTGCACCGGAGAAGGACCAGACCGCGTCGATATCCGCGTGACTGGCGACGTGCGGCGCGAGGTCGGTGTGCGATCCTGTGAGGATGTTGACCGTTCCTGCCGGTACATCTGAGGTCTCGAGGATCTGGATGAGGTCAGCTGTCATCAGCGGGAAGGGTTCTGAGGCCACAAGGGTGATCCGGTTGCCCATCGCGAGGGCTGCCGCTATCGGTGAGATGAGGCCAAGGAGTGGCCAGTCGTCAGCCGCGAAAGCCGTGATCTTGCCGACTGGTTCTTTCATCGCCAGCGCCACGCCCCGGAGCGGGACGCCGTGCACCTGGCCGTCGTATTTGTCGGCCCA
>CALILP010000028.1 GCA_938016515.1 uncultured Paracoccaceae bacterium | reverse complement strand
GATCAAAGGCACCTAGGCTTTCGTGGCGTAGATCGCTTGCATCGCGCCAAATCGTGCGACGCGGTTGATCTCGACCATGCCGAGACGTGTCAGCAAAGCAAGCGAGGTGGTATTCGCAATCTGGGTCTCGGCGATGATGCGGCTGAGGGTCCAACGCGCCAAGGCGTCATCAACCACGGCGCGCGTTGCTTCGTAGGCAAGGCCGCGGCCCCAAAAGTCAGGCAAGAACTGGTAGGACAGTTCGATGTCGGTGCCGTCTTTGTGTGGTGTCAGGCTGATCAACCCAATCGGATTGGTTTGGTCCAGAACAGTCCAATAGGGGTATGCCAATGCGTCGTCATGCATGTTGGACAGCTGCACGCTGATCGCGTCGTCAGGCACCGGACCGCCGAGGTATCGGCGGACATTCGGGTCTGAAAGAAGCCCACGCAGGTTGGCATTGTCGTCCTGTTGCAGTGGACGAAGGGTCAAACGGTTTGTCGTCAGTGTCGGACAGGGCATCATTTTTGGGTCTCCAACGCGGTTGTGACGACCGTATCTGTTTTTTCCCCCCATTTCTGGTGGTTTTCTACAATTTTGCCGCAATTCGGTCATCTCTGCGCCCCCACATATTGATGAAAGGTTAATTGTTGACGCGGGGATTTCTGACTCTTTTCGCGCTTGTAAATGTAGGACGGATGTAAACACGTGTTTAAATCGGCTGCCATCAGTGCCTTTGTTTTTGCCCTTGGGGTTATGCCATTTGCGCCGGGCGCGCAGGCGGCCACAACAATCTATACCGACCGCGCTGCCTTTGATCTGGCCACCGGCGGAAGCTTGTCGTTTGAGGATTTCAGCAGCGGCAACGCAAGTGGTGCCGGGTTTACAACAACAAATGCCTTCGTGAACGGTGCCGGTCAATTGCGCGGTCGCCCGACGATTTTTGGCAGCGATGTCACCTATTCATTCGGATCAGCGATCACAGCCTTTGGTGGTGATTTTGATACCTCCCCCGGCGGAAGCGGCATTGGTTTGCGGTTTACACTGGATACCGGCGAAGTCGTCTCGCAAGAGCTGTCTGCCCCTTATACCGGCTTTTGGGGGTTCGTTGCGGACACATCGTTTAGTTCGGTTGTTGCCAGCGGCGGCAGCGGTCCCGGTTTTGCCGAGACGCATACAATGGACAATTTCTCGTTTGGTGTGGCTGCACCCGTGGCCCCGGTTCCCGTACCTGCGGGCCTGCCGATGTTGCTGGCAGCCCTTGCCGCAGCCTTCGGTCTGCGCCAGATGCAATTGCGTACCTCCGCCTAATTCAAGAAAATTACTTGCCATTGCAGTGATCTAGATGTTCCTTTGCGGCTGGACGCCGCAGGAGTGTCAGGAGAAGACGTATGGCCACAGGAACCGAAGGCGCACTCAGCCCGGTCACAGCAATTGCCTTGGTAGGCGCCCTTGGCGTCGGATCGCAGTGGCTGGCGTGGCGACTGCGCATGCCCGCCATTGTTTTGATGCTGGTTGCTGGGATCTTGATTGGGCCGGTTCTGGGCATCTTTGATCCGATCCGCGACATCGGGCCACTGACCGGACCGATGATTTCGATTGCAGTGGCGATTATCCTGTTCGAAGGGGGGCTGACACTGAATTTTCACGCCCTGCGCGATGCGGCTGTTGGCGTGAAGCGTTTGGTTTTCATCGGCGCGCCGCTGGGGTGGCTGACGTCTGCCTTGGCATTGCGCTATGGGGCAGGGCTTTCATGGGAAAGTGCGGCCGTGTTCGGCGGTATTATGATCGTGACCGGCCCCACAGTGATTGCGCCTTTGCTGCGCAGTGCCCGGCTGTCGCGCAGACCAGCTGCCTTGTTGCAATGGGAAGCAATCGTCAACGATCCCATCGGAGCTTTGGCCGCCGTGCTAGCGTTCTCGGTGGTTTCTGTCCTGACAGTTGCTGGAACCACCCCGCAAGAGGCCACGATGGAGCTGGTCATCGGCATTGCTTTCGCGTCATTTCTTGGGACAGCGGCGGGTTTTGGGATCGCGCGATCATTTAAGAACGCGCTGGTGCCTGAATATATGAAGGTTCCCGTGCTTTTCACCGTTCTGCTGGCAGCTTTTGCGCTGTCAGACGCGGTGCTGCATGAAAGCGGATTGTTGGCTGTGACGATCATGGGGATTGTGATCGCAAATGCCAATTTGCCCAGCTACACAGAGCTGTTGCGGTTTAAGGAACACGCCACCGTCTTGCTGGTGTCAGGTGTTTTCATTCTGCTGGCTGCGAACCTTGATTTTGCGGCTCTGGCCAAGCTGAACCTATGGCAGGCGGTGCTGTTTGTCGCGTTGGTTGTGCTTGTGGCGCGACCGGTGACGGTCTTTATCTCGCTGCTTGGGTCTGGTTTGCCGTGGCGTGAACAGGTCTTGATTGCTTTCACCGGGCCCCGTGGCGTCGTGTTGATCGCCGTGGCGGGCCTGTTTGGCGACCGTTTGAACGCGCTTGGCTTTGAAGATGCGGCATTGATCGGCCCATTGGCCTTTGTACTGGTGGCTGTGACAGTTGTTTTGCATGGCTTCACGCTGGCGCCCTTTGCGCGGTTCCTTGGGCTGACAGGGGCCAGCACGCCCGGTGTGATCCTGATTGGCGGTTCCAAGTTCACGACAGGTTTGGCTGAGGCGTTGAAGAAAGCTGACATCCCTGTCTTGATGACCGACCCGAACTTTGGCCATTTGCGCGGCGCGCGGGCCGCAGGAATATCGACTTTTTCTGGTGATATCCTGTCAGAGGCCGCCGAACACCGGTTGGAATTCATCAACTACGGCACGCTGGTCTGTGCCACGGATAACGACGCTTACAATACGCTGGTGGCCACTGATCTGGCGCCCGAATACGGCCGTGAGAATGTCTTTCAGATCACCCGTGAAAAGTCAGACAGTGCGCGACATCAGTTGCCGACCACGCTAGGCGGCAGGGATTTGGGGCCGGACCTTGGGTTTACGGACCTCGAACAGTTGATCCGCGAGGGCTGGACCTTTCGGATCACGCCACTGAGCGATGAATTCACGTTGGACCACTGGCGTTCGCAACGCCCTGATAGTTATCTGATGGGAACCATCGGGGACAGCGGGACAATCAAGTTCGTCAAAAGTGATGCCGAGATCAAGGCGGGGTCTGCTTTGCGTCTGTTGTCGCTCCGACCACCCGATGGCACGACAGATGCGCAACCTCCTGCGGATGCTGCATCATAAGGTGGGGTGCGGGCCGATCTTCGAAACGCTCCCGATTGACCTCTCACTTGCACATGATAGATCACACTCCTGATCTTAAGGCGGACCCTGCTGATGAACCTCTTTGCTGATATCCGGACGGTCGTTTTGGCCGCAATCGACGCTCTTGTTGTGGAAGGCACATTGCCTGACGGCCTGCCTGTTGCTGCCGTATCGGTCGAACCACCCCGAGACCCAGCCCACGGTGACATGGCCACGAATGCGGCAATGGTGCTGGCGAAACCCGCCAAGATGAACCCGCGTGCAATCGCAGAGGCCTTGGCCGCAAAACTGACGGCTGACGACCGGATTGCGACCGCTGAAGTTGCTGGCCCCGGTTTCCTGAACATGCGGCTGGATGCATCCGTTTGGCAGGGCGTTGTGAAGGCGGCTTTGACCGATGCCAACTACGGCAAGTCCACGATGGGACAGGGCCAAAAGCTGATGGTGGAATATGTTTCTGCCAATCCGACCGGGCCGCTTCATGTCGGCCACACACGGGGCGCTGTCTTTGGCGACGCGCTCGCCACTTTGCTGGCCTACGCAGGCTATGACGTCACCAAGGAATACTACATCAATGATGGCGGCGCGCAGGTCGATGTCCTCGCGCGGTCGGTGTACCTGCGGTATCAGGAGGCCCACGGCCAAGAGATCGCCTTTGAGGATGGCACCTATCCCGGTGACTATCTGATCCCGGTGGGGCAGGCGTTGAAGGACAAGGTCGGTGACCAGTTCCTTGATAAAGGGGAGCAGTATTGGCTTGAAGAGGTCCGGGAATTCGCCACTGAGAAGATGATGGAGCTGATCCGGGAAGATTTGGCAGCGCTGAACGTCGAGATGGACAGTTTCTATTCCGAGAAATCTTTGTATGGGACTGGTTTGATCGAAGCTGCGATTGAGGAGTTGGATCAGAAGGGCTTGATCTATCGGGGCACTTTGGAGCCACCGAAGGGCAAGATGCCAGAAGACTGGGAACCGCGCGAGCAGACCCTGTTTAAATCCACCGAACATGGCGATGACGTGGATCGGCCTGTCCAGAAATCGGATGGGTCGTGGACCTATTTCGCCCCCGACATCGCGTATCACTATGACAAGATTAACCGGGGCTACGATCAGTTGATCGACGTCTTTGGGGCAGATCACGGCGGCTATGTGAAGCGGATGAAAGCGGCAGTGTCTGCTTTGTCAGATGGCAAAGTGCCGTTAGATGTAAAGCTGACGCAGCTAGTGAAGCTCTACAAGAATGGAGAGCCGTTCAAGATGTCAAAGCGGGCAGGGACGTTCGTCACCCTGCGTGATGTTGTGGATCAGGTGGGGCCAAGCGTGACCCGGTTCCACATGCTGACGCGCAAGAACGACGCGCCGCTGGACTTTGATTTTGACAAGGTGCTGGAGCAGTCGAAGGACAATCCGGTGTTCTACGTGAACTACGCCTATGCGCGGATCAATTCGGCGACGCTGAAAGCAGCAGAGATTTCGCCTACAATTAAGACCCTGCTAGATGCTGAGAAACATGTCCCAGCACCGGGAAGGGTCTATGCGTTTGCAGGTGGCGACCAAATGCTCAACAAGATGCTGGCCTCTCAAGATATTTCTAGTCTGACGGATGAAGCCGAACTTACCCTCATCAAGAAACTCGCCGAATGGCCACGTCTGGTTGAGATCGCAGCGAAGGGCCACGAGCCGCACCGGATCGCCTTCTATCTTTACGATCTCGCCTCAGACTTCCACGCGCTTTACAACAAGGGCAATGACGACGCCTCGCTGCGTTTTGTGCAAGAGGGTGACGTTTCCACAACACAGGCAAAAATCGCCCTGATCCGGGCCGTATCTGTTGTGATTTTGTCAGGTTTGGGTATTCTCGGCGTCACTCCGGTGGAAGAGATGCGCTGAAGCGTGCCGCTGCCGGGTCGAGTAAACTCTAGATGATCAGCACCCTGCCGCGCGTTGGCAGCTAAGCTGGCGCGAGGCAGGTATGGCAGTCTACGACGACAGGGATCCGTCCCATATTCAATATATGCAAACAACGTCGCTGGTGAATTACGCCGGTGCGGTGGTGTCTTTGGCACTGGTCGCTGGGATCAGTGTTTGGGGCTACAATCTGATCATGCGCGATGTCTCTGGCATCCCGGTGGTTCGGGCCGCTGAAGGCGCGATGCGCGTGGCCCCGCAGGACGCAGGTGGCGAAATCGCGGATCACGCAGGTTTAGCAGTGAACCAGGTTGCGGGCGAAGGCGAGGCCGCTGGCCCCTCTGACAGCTTGCTGCTGGCGCCGCAGTCACAGGCCTTGGCCGAAGAGGACCTGCGCGTGGAACCATTGGCAGAAGCCGATGAAGTTTTGCCAGCCGCTGATGCAGCCCCGCTGGAACAAGAAGTTCCTGCTGTGGTCGAGACAACAATTGCACCCGAAAATGATGAGCCCCTGACAACCGAGGGCATTCTTGCGTTGGCGGATCAAATCGCGGGAACTGCAACACCAATGACAGACCTTGCTGCAGGTGAAACGGTCGCGCCAACTGCGACCCTTGGTGGCGAAACGGCAGCCCCTGCGGTTGACCCATCAGTTCCCGGTGTCGCTGTGTCGTTGCGGCCAACCGTGCGGCCCAACAGCCTTGTCACCTTGGCCTCTGCCGAGGCGCCGGCCGCCTCTGCCGCACAGCAGGTTTCTGATACTACAACAGCCGTTGCTGCCGCTTTGGCCGAAGCCCAGGTGGCTGCAAGTGCGCCACTTCCGGCTGGCACGAACCTTGTACAGCTGGGCGCTTATCCATCCGCTGACGTGGCCGCCGAAGAATGGACCCGCATTCGCAGCCTGTTTGCAGAATTCATGGGTGACAAAGAGCGCGTGATCCAAGAAGCCTCTTCTGGTGGCAGCACGTTCTACCGCTTGCGCGCGTCTGGCTTTACCGAGGCCGCAGCCGCCCGCCGGTTCTGTGAAACGCTTAAGGCTGGCAACGCCGAGTGTATTCCAGTGGTTGTCCGGTAATGACCCGCAACGGGGCCGCCATACTTGCCCCCGCTGGTTTCACACTGACCCCATGGGAGCGCGACTTCTTTCGAGACGCGGACCCGTGGGCCTTAATTCTTTTTGCCCGCAACGTTGACACCCCCGCGCAGCTGACGGCCCTGACGACAGCACTGCGAGAGGCTGTGGGGCGCGATGCCATCGTGATGATTGATCAAGAAGGTGGCCGTGTTCAACGCATGCGCGCGCCGCATTGGCGCGAATACCTGCCGCCGCTGGATCAGGCCGAGAAAAGCGGTGATCCGCAGACCTTCTGGACCCGAGGTCGGCTGATTGCGCATGAATTGCGGGCAGTTGGTATCGACGCGAACTGCGGGCCGACCTGTGACATCGCAAGTCCCGAGACCCATCCGTTCCTGCAAAACCGCTGTTTGGGCCGTGACCCTGCGACGGTGATTGCCAACGCCCGCGCGACGGCGAGTGGCTACATCGCAGGTGGCGTCCTGCCGATCCTGAAACATATGCCGGGACATGGCCGCGCGACGGTGGACAGCCATCTTGACTTGCCTGTCGCTGATGTCTCGCTGGAAGACGCGACAGATTGGGACTTTGCACCGTTCAAAGCGCTGCGCGACATCACGCTAGGCATGTCCGCCCACATCGTTTTCCCCGAAGCCGGAAACACGCCTGCAACGCAGAATACGCAACTGATCAATGTCATCCGCACGGATATCGGTTTTGAGGGATTGCTGATGACGGACGACATCTCGATGGAGGCTTTGTCAGGCGATGTCGCCACGCGCACGATTGCTTCAGTGCAAGCCGGATGTGATGCGGTGTTGCACTGCAATGGCAAACCCGACGAGATGGTGGCAGTTGTGGTCGCTGCCGGTGCGTTCGATGCGGCTGCACAGACCCGTGCCGATGCCGCATTGGCCCAGCGAAAAGCCCCTACGGACGTTGACATTCGGGCCTTAGAAGCGGAATTTGCAGCCTACTTTGCGTGAGGACGCCAAGACTGCAAAATGAGTGACACCGATTTCGAGAACGACGATGAAAGCACCGTCTTGTCTGTCAGCGACCGCGTCGCCGCAGAAGCGCTGATCGTTGACGTCGGTGCCTATGAAGGGCCGCTTGATCTGCTGCTGACCCTCAGCCGAACCCAGAAGGTAGATTTGCGGCAGATCTCGATCCTTGCCTTGGCCGAACAATATCTGGCCTTTGTTGAAAAGGCAAAAGAGCTGCGCCTCGAACTCGCCGCTGATTACCTTGTAATGGCTGCTTGGCTTGCGTTCCTGAAATCCCGCCTTTTGCTGCCACCCGATCCAACCGAAGACGGCCCTTCCGGTGAAGAACTGGCCGCCCACCTTGCGTTCCAGCTTGAACGGCTTGCTGCAATGCGTGATGTCGCGGCCAAGCTGATGGGTCGTGACCAACTGGGCCGGGATTTCTTTGCCCGTGGCATCACCGAGGACGTCCAGCGCGTTCGCAAGGTCACCTATACCGCAACCTTGCTTGATTTGATGCAAGGCTACGCACGCATACGTACCAAGGACGATTTCCGACCTTTCGTGATGGACCGCGAGGCTGTCATGACAATGGAACAGGCCCTCGATCGGATGCGGGGACTGATCGGGTTCGCAGGCGAGTGGACAGACATTTCCAGTTACCTGCCAGACGGTTGGAACATGGATGGCGTGCGTAGCCGGTCATCGACTGCTGCGACGTTTGCCGCCACGCTGGAGCTTGTCAAAGAGGGTAAGATTGATATGCGGCAGGGTGACACCTATGCCCCGATCCAAATTCGCAAGAGGGCCGACCGCGATGGCGACACCTGAGAACGACAGCCTGTTCGAGGCACCACCCATGGCCGAGCAAGAACGCATGGTTGAGGCGATACTTTTTGCGACTGCCGACCCGGTTTCGATCAAGGAACTGACGGGCCGGATGCCGCACGGGTCTGACCCGGCAGAGGCGTTGGTCTATGTCCGCAAAAAGTACGAAGGCAGGGGTGTTCAGCTGGTCAAGATCGAGGACGCCTATGCCTTTCGCACAGCCCCTGATCTTGGGTTTTTGATGCAAAAGGAGACCGTCGAGGTCCGCAAGCTTAGCCGCGCTGCCATCGAGACGCTTGCGATTGTGGCTTACCACCAGCCAGTGACGCGGGCAGAGATCGAGGAAATCCGGGGCGTCAGCGTCTCTCGTGGGACCATCGATCAGTTGATTGAAATGGAATGGATTCGCTTTGGTCGCAGGCGGATGACCCCTGGCCGTCCAACGACCTTTGTTGTGACACAAGGTTTCCTTGATCATTTTGCATTAGAGAACGCGCGCGACCTGCCGGGCCTCAAGGAACTTCGGGCGGCTGGGTTGCTCGATAACCGTCCACCGCCCGGCACGCTTGATCCCGATGCAGAGGATGACGACGCCGAAGATGATGATCAGGTTGAGATGTTTGAGGATACGCCAGAATGAATGTGAACCAGATTGTGAATATGATCATGCGCAAAGTCATGAGCCGCGGGATTAACGCGGGGATCAACCGCATTGCAGGTGGTGGTGGCCATCAAGACGACCTGACACCTGACGAACGCCGCCGCGCCAAGAAGGGCAAAAAGACAGCCAATCAGGCGCAACGATCCATGCGCATGTTTCGGCGCTTTTTCTAGAAAGTCTGCGGCGGAAGGTCCGGAAATCCCGACCTAAATTGACCCATGGGTACGGGTTTCCTGACTGTCACTTAGCTGACATTTCACCGAAAGTGACGTCATCGGCGCAATTTTCCCCGTCACTGCGTCGATGTTCAAGCGCTTGAAGACAGACGGTTATCTCGATGGCAGTTAGTGTATCTGCTTTGGCGGAAACGTCCCGTGTACCTTGTCCCGGCCATCGAGATTTCCGCTGTTTTACGTGGCTGCGAAATGTTTCGACAGCTTCAGCCCTTGGCCCTGATAATTCGACTTGATCTCGCGCCCGTATAAAGCATCAGGCATCGCTGCCATATGTTCATACACAAGCCGCCCGACAATCTGGCCATGTTCCAGCACAAATGGGGCTTCATGGCACCGAACCTCAAGGACACCGCGCGACCCGGTCCCGCCTGCCTCTGCATAGCCAAATCCGGGATCGAAGAATCCGGCATAATGGACCCGGAACTCGCCAACCATTGCGATGTAGGGGGCCATTTCAGCAGCGGCCATCGGCGGGATCGCAATCGCCTCGCGGCTGACAAGGATATAGAACGCGCCGGGGTCAAGGATGATCCAACCCTGATCGGTGCGTACCTCTTCCCAGTATTCTGCGGGATCGTAATGCGCCAACTTTCCGAGATCGATGACGCCTGTATGTGGCTTGGCGCGATACCCAACAAGGTCGCTGCCCTCCGGTTTCAGATCGACAGAGAAGCCCAGACCTTCCGAGATCACAGCTTCGCCAGACACAATGGGGGTTTGGTTATGCAGCGTTTGTAACTCTGCATCACTCATCAAGGTGCGCCCGTTGCGGAAGATGATCTGGTTCAGCATCTGACCGGTCTGGGCCACCACCGAAAACGACCTTGGGCAAATTTCCACATAAAGCGGTCCAGAATATCCTTCTGGAACACGGTCGAACTCATGACCATGATCAGTAATCACACGCGTCAACAGATCAAGGCGACCAATGGATGATTTGGCAGAGGCGGCACCGGTCATACCAGGGGGCAATGACAGGCTTTCGATCAGAGGGACCACATAAACGCAGCCCTTTTCCAGAACAGCGCCGCCGGTCAGGTCAATCTCGTGCATCTGGAACTGGGACAGGCGATCCGCGACTGTGCGTTTGCGTCCCGCCAAGAAAGAGGCACGCACCCGATACGCGACAGTCCCAAGGCGCAGGTCGAGGGATGCAGGCTGAATTTGCCCTTCAATCACGGGTTCTTTGGCCGTGATCTGGCCATTGGCCAGCATCGCTTTAATCTGATGGTCGGCCAACACGCCGGGGTTTGGTGTCCCTGTCATCCGATCCCTCCCACGGGTCCGTTAGATATCACAACGCCCGCCGCGCAAACTGCGGGCGGGCGGTGATCAAGTTGGTCGGGCTAGCAGGACTCGAACCTGCGACCTTCCGTCCCCCAGACGGACGCGCTACCAGGCTGCGCCATAGCCCGACTGATCGTGTTCTTACCGCAAATGTCAGGCAGGGCAAGCAAAATGCGAAGCTGTTACCAAGGATGCCGCATCTCGTCGCGCAGGGCGGACAATCGGGCAATAAGCGGGGTGATCTTTGCTGCATTAGGACGCACGCGGTCGGGGTCAGCAAAGGCCAGTGCTTCCAGAATGCGCGATGACATGTCTTCACGCACAGTCGGCATCGCTGGCAATGCAGGCGTTGCGGTTTTTGTCTCTGGGGCAGGGGTGTCGCTTCGGACAAAGGCCGCGACGTCGGGTTCCGGGATTGGGTCTGGGACAGCTTCTGCGCCCGTAATTTCAATGCGTGGCGGTGCCGTGTCCGGTACATCACCTCCCGCAAACAGATCCGATTGTGTCTGCGGTGCTGGTGGAACCGCGCGCGGTGGCATTGTGGGGGTGTCGATCACATCATCTTCACTGCCGATGATGGCATGCCCTTGCGCGACAACATCCTTTACGCCGGTTTCGCGAATAAGCTTCTGCGCGTCTTTGATGGAATGCCCCTGTCCGTGCAGCATATCTTTGATTGCAGCAAGCAAGGCCAGATCATCGGGGCGGTAGTACCGTCGTCCGCCTGCACGTTTCACGGGCTTAATCTGTTTGAACTTGCTTTCCCAAAACCGCAGTACGTGCGCCGGCGTATCCAGAACGTCTGAAACTTCAGAGATGGTGCGAAAGGCGTCGCGCGATTTGGCCATGGGCTTTGATCCGGCGGCTGAGCTTAGGATTTGTTACCAGCCGCCACGCGGTCTTTCATCAGGTGCGATGGCCGGAACGTCAGAACGCGCCGCGGATGGATTGGGACTTCTTCGCCGGTTTTGGGGTTCCGGCCCACGCGGGCGGCCTTGTTGCGCACCGAGAATGTCCCGAAAGACGATATCTTCACAGACTCGCCGGACACCAACGCATCCGAGACGTGGGTCAGCACGCTTTCTACCAAATCGGCACTGTCGTTGCGCGACAATCCAACTTCACTGTGAACAGCTTCGGCCAGATCCATGCGTGTCAGTGTCTTATCGGTCATTGTGGGGCCCCCTTTGAATTAACCAGACGATAGGCGTGATCCAAATTCAGAGTCAATAACGTCGCACCCTAAGTATAGACTTTGGCGCGTTTTTTCGCCGTTTCTTACCACCGTAGAACGACGGCACCCCATGCCAGACCGCCGCCGATTGCTTCTGACACGATCAAATCACCTTGCTTGATCTTGCCCTCAGCCACACCCACAGAAAGTGCCAGCGGGATCGATGCTGCAGAGGTGTTTCCGTGGTCTTGAACGGTCACAATCACCCGATCCATGCCAATCTGCAGTTTCTTTGCGGTTGATTGGATGATGCGGATATTCGCCTGATGCGGGACAACCCAGGCAACATCTTCTGCGTTAAGCCCAACTTTTTCCAAAGCTGTATCCGCCGTTTGTGCAAGCTTTTCAACGGCATGGCGAAAGACTTCTTTGCCTTGCATCTTCAAGACGCCGGTATTTTGCGTGGCGACACCGCCATCAACGTACAACAAATCGCGATAGCTGCCGTCAGAGTTCAGGTCAGTCGCAAGTATACCCCGATCATCCGTCGTACCGTCGCCATCTGCGCATTCAAGAACGAGTGCGCCAGCGCCGTCACCAAATAATACGCAAGTCGATCGATCCGTCCAATCCATGATCCGGCTGAAGGTTTCAGCCCCAATCACCAAAACACGGTCGGCTTGCCCCGAAAGGATCAAAGCGTTGGCATTCGTTAGCGCATAAATGAACCCCGCGCAGACCGCTTGGATGTCAAAAGCGAATCCCTGGGTGTTCCCGATCTTGTGTTGCACCATCGTGGCTGCAGACGGAAACGTGTTGTCCGCCGTCGATGTGGCAACAACAATTGCATCAACATCATTGGCATCGATCCCGGCCATCGCCAGCGCGTTCTTGGCTGCTTGTGCTGCTAAATCTGAGGTGCCTTGCCCGGTCGCTGCGAAGTGACGCCGCTCGATACCAGAGCGGGCCTTGATCCACTCGTCCGTGGTATCAAGCGTCTTTTCAAATTCGCTGTTTGGGACGATCCGGTCTGGCAGGTAGTGACCCACCCCCCGTACCACTGCGCGTCGTGTCATTTTACCTGCCTGTGCCCAAAGTCGCCGCGCATCTTATGACGCAGCGTCATTCCCATCGCCTGTATCTTGGGCAAGGCTGACCGCGGATGCAACCCGTGCCGCAAGCTTGTCGGAGAATCCTGCCTGCGCGAGGGTGTAGGCAAGGTTCAAAGCGGCCTCAACACCTGTTTCATCAGCTGATCCGTGGCTTTTGATTACTGTATGGTTCAGCCCAAGGAAAACGCCACCATTCACGCGGCGCGGATCAACCTTGCGCCGCAATTTATCCAAGGCGCCGCGTGCGAATACGGCACCAACCATCGAGATCAGATTCGATTTCAGGCTGGTGCGCAGGACCGTTGAAATCAGGTTGGCCGTGCCTTCGCCCGTCTTTAAGGCGACGTTGCCGGTGAACCCGTCCGTGACAATCACATCGACCTTGTTAGACGGGATATCGCCACCTTCAATAAAACCGACATATTCGAAGTCCCCGGCGTCAGCGGCATTGGCGATCAGCTCGTGGGCGACTTTCAGTTCCGCGCGGCCCTTGTGTTCTTCTGTACCGACATTCAGCAGACCAACACGAGGCCGTTTGATTTCAAGGCCATTGCGCGCGTAGGACGATCCCATCAAGGCGTAGGCCAACAGATCATCCTGATCGGCGCGGATGTCTGCACCTGCATCCAGCATGACGTTAAAGCCTGCTTTGTTGAACGACGGCCAGAGGCAGGCGATGGCGGGACGGTTCACACCATCGGCCTTGCGCAGGCGTAGCATCGACATTGCCATCAGGCCGCCGGTGTTCCCACAGCTGACGCAAACCTGTGCTTGACCGGCACGAACGGCCTCAATCGCGGACCACATCGACGTTTTCTTGCCATTGCGCACAACGTGGCTTGGCTTGTCGGTCATCTTTACAACTTCGGTGGCGTCGTGGATCGTGACCTTGCTGGTCAGGTTGCGCTTTTGCAGAAGGGCCGTCAGCTCAGCCTCTGGTCCATGCAGGATCACCTTGGCATCTGGACGCTGCCCCAGAAAACGCGCAAGGCCCGCAACAACCGTTGCAGGCCCGTTATCACCACCCATGGCGTCCACAGAAAGTACCGTATCCGTCAAAGCTGCGTTTGTTCCGGCAGAGGCCGGTGCGGCTGTTGTCATGATGTATTGGTGCCCCTGATCGCTGCCTTCAGGTGTCAGCTTACGCTGCGTCGTCGTCGAGGTCGATCTCTGACTTCGCAGCAATCACTTCGCGGGATGCGTAGTGGTTGCAAGATGGACAAATGTGGTGCGGGCGCTTCAGCTCGCCACAGTTCTCGCACTCGTTTGGATTTGCTGCCGACAGTGAGTCGTGCGCACGCCGGTTGTTGCGGCGGGATTTTGATACTTTATTCTGCTGGACGGCCATGTCTCAACCCTATGTTTATTGGGCGCGCGGCCCGGATGTCGGTGTCTGTCGGGGGTCTTAGGCCAGAATGGCAGCCCTGTCGAGACGGTATATACGAGAGCGCGGAACATACTGCTTTTGCGCAATCGCGCAAGAGGCTGATTTGTGACGTTCCGTAGGGTGGGTGGAACCCACGCTGCGCGGTGCAAAAAGGGTGGAAGTCGCGTGGGTTTCACCCACCCTACATCTTACTCGTCCTTGCTTTCCAACTTCGCCTTCAAAGCACCCAACCCGGCAAACGGCTTGGCATCTTCATCGGTCATCGGGGCCACGCCGTCTTGAGTGTAAACAGCATCCCCCAGCTCTACACCTGTGGCGCGGGGAAATGCAGGCAAAGCCAGCGACAAGGCCTCTGCCATTACGGCTTCCAAGTCCAGCACGGCGGGGATTGGATCGATGGTGTCATCTTCTGGCATTTCAACCTCTGCGGCCTCGGGTTCAATGAAATCGGCCACATATGTCCGGGACACAGGCTCGTCCAGACGGGTTACCACAGGGTTAAGTGTCACGACGCAAGGCTGCACAACGGTCGCCCCAAGGTCAGCATTGAGTACCCAGTCGCGGTCCCCCGCCGGTACGATCTCACCATCGAGCCGCAATTTGCGGATTTCTAGAATATCCAGTTCAGTGGCCAAGGCCGTGCGGGTGGCGGCATCCGGCTGAATCGAAAAACGGGTGGGTTTGCGCGTCGCCAGATCGGCAATGCGGAAACGATGTGGCGTTGTGGTGCTCAAGGGCACACTCCATTCTTGAACAGGGCGGGGTGCATGATGTAGGTGGGATAAAAGCCAAGAGCAGTCAAAGCAAGAGGTCACACATGAGCCGCCAATCCAACCCTTTGGGGGCCACGCTGCGGCGTGCTGTTATGATCGCATCAGTCGTGGGGGTGATGGGTTGCTCGACAATGACCCGCACACACGGATTTATTCCGCTTCCGGAAGACCTGCAGCAGATGACCGTTGGGGTCACAACACGCGACGAGATCATTGCATTGGTGGGTCCGCCGACGACATCCGGCGCCGTAAACGGTGATACATTGTACTACGTTCAGTCAGAGCGCACCCGCTTTGGCCCGTTTGAACCCGAAATTAGGAACCGCGAGGTTGCGGCGATCAGCTTTACACAAGGTGGCGTGTTGTCGAACATCGAACGCTTTGGAATGGAGCAAGGCCGGGTTGTTGTCCTGTCACGCCGGATTACGGATGATGGGATTGCGGACGTGACCTTTGTTAGTCAGCTGCTTGGAGCGATTGGCCGGATCGACGCAGGTCAGTTGATTGACGGACCGTTGGGCGGCGATAGCTAGACAAAAGGTGCCACCGAAGAGGATGGGCAGCATGGCCGCCCGTCCTATGATTTATTTGGCACCATCTTCCGGTTCGAAGTTCAAAGCCACACCATTGATGCAGTAGCGCAAGCCCGTCGGGGCTGGACCATCTGGAAAGACGTGTCCCAAGTGGGCTTCACACCGATTACAATGAACCTCGGTGCGCTTCATGAAGAAACTGCGGTCTACTTTCTCGCCGACCATGTCGCCGTCAAGCGGTGCATAGAAAGAGGGCCAGCCGGTGCCGCTTTCAAACTTGGTCTCCTGATCGAACAGGGGGGCACCGCAACACACGCACATATAGGTGCCGGCACTTTTGGGAAAATCTTCGTGGGTGCCTGCACGCTCTGTGCCGTGCTTGCGGGTCACTTTATAGGCCTCGTCTGAAAGCTGGGCGCGCCATTCCGCGTCCGATTTGATGACTTTATCCATCTTTGCGACATCCTTGTTTATCGTTATCCCCTATGTAGGGCGTGAACTGCCTGCCGCCAAGGAACGCAGATGCGCATGGACTTTCAAAAAGGCCGCTATGTGGCCCAACTTGCTGCAAACGCGCAGGACGTGCTGGCGTGCCAAACACTGCGACACCGGTGCTTTCACGGAGGCGACGGCATCGACGTGGATGACTACGACAGCGCATTTGCGCATCTGATGATCACCGATACCGCATGTGGGAGGCTGGTTGGAACGATGCGTCACCGGGTGAGTACTGGTCGTGATGCCGCCACGGGATACGCCGCGACGTTCTATGATACGTCAAAATTTGGGGCCTTGGTGAAAACGACACTGGAAATCGGACGCTTCTGTACGGACCCCACGCAGCATGATCCCCATATCGTACGGGTGGCGTGGCGGGCAATCACGCAGATTGTTGATCAGCAGGGGGTGCAGTTGATTTTTGGGTGCACCAGCTTTTCAGGGACCGATCCGTCTCCCTATGCCCGGGTGTTTCAGCGCCTTGGACAGACCCATGTTGCGCCAATCCGGTTTGGCACATTGCGCAAATCGGACCACATCTTGGCGCTACGCGGTGTCGCGGCCGCGGGAGCACGGCAATCCCCAATGCCGCCCTTACTGCGGACCTATCTGGCGATGGGGGGCTGGGTCAGCGATCACGCTGTGATTGATCCGGTCATGCAGACCTTACACGTTCTGACAGGGTTGGAGATTTCGCAAGTGCCACCGGCCCGCGCCAAAGCCCTGCGCGCGCTTGTGTGATCTTGCGGGACGCTTGCCAGCGGGGCGAGTTGTTTTGGCGAAATGAAGACGGGGCTTGCGTGCCATAGCTTGCCGGATTAGCTGACGGCTATGGCACGTACTCCTTTACTCCAAATGTCCGATATTTCGCTGACCTTCGGGGGCGATCCGATCTTTTCTGACCTGTCATTGGTGGTGCAACCTGCTGATCGGGTTGCTTTGGTGGGGCGCAACGGATCTGGTAAATCGACACTGTTGAAGGTCATGGCCGGGTTGGTTGAGGCGGACAGCGGAACGCGGGTCGCGGCACCGGGTGTGACTGTCGGGTATATGGAACAGGATCCATCGATGGTGGGCTGTGCCACACTGGGTGATTATGCGGCCAGTGGACTGGATGCTGATGAGGCTTACAAGGTCGAGATGGTCGCCGAAGGTCTGAAGTTTGATCCGTCAGGTGATGTCAACACGGCCTCTGGCGGTGAACGCAGGCGGGCGGCCCTGGCCAAGCTGATGGCCGAAGCCCCTGCGTTAATGTTGCTCGACGAGCCGACCAACCACCTTGATATCGAAGCCATTGCTTGGCTGGAAAACGAGTTAAAGAACACCCGGGCCGGGTTTGTCCTGATTTCACACGACCGGGCGTTTTTACGGGCCTTGACCAAAGCAACCCTTTGGATCGACCGGGGGCAGGTCCGCCGGGCCGAACAGGGGTTTGATCGGTTCGAAGACTGGCGTGACAAAATCTGGGAAGAAGAAGACCAGCAGCGCCACAAGCTGAACCGCAAGATTAAGGCAGAAGCTCGGTGGGCCGTCGAAGGGATCTCTGCCCGGCGCAAGCGTAATCAGGGCCGGGTCCGGGCTTTGCAGGATCTGCGGGCAGAACGGGCAGCACAGATCAAGCGTCAAGGCACAGCTGCCATGGCGTTTGAGGGGGGCAGTACATCAGGCAAGAAGGTGATCGAAGCCTTTGGTCTTACGAAAGCCTATGCGGGCAAGCAAATCGTGCGCGGCCTCGATCTGACGATCCAGCGGGGCGATCGGGTGGCTTTCGTA
>CALILP010000027.1 GCA_938016515.1 uncultured Paracoccaceae bacterium | reverse complement strand
TCGCGCGGCCAGATCAGCCGGTTCGCGCAAGGCCAACCAGTCCGGTGAAAAGGACATATCAGACATCCGCCTCGTACCACCCGCGCGCGACGTGGCTTTCTTCAAGCGATACTTTGATGCGCTTCACACGTCCGCCGCCGCCAAGGCCGGTTTCCAGAACCGCATCGCGCAACTGTTGCCAGATATGATGGCACAGGAACTCTGTCGTTGTGATCTTGCCTTTGAAGGCCGGGACCTCATCTAGGTTGGCGTATTTCAGGGGCGCGAGTGCCGCCGACAAAGCCTCGGTCGCAAGGCCCATATCAACAACAAGCCCGTTCTCATCGAGGTCTTCTGTAAAGAACGCAGCGTCAACGATGAACGTTGCACCATGCATCCCCTGGGCGGGTCCAAAGACGGGTGACGGCAAGGAATGAGCGATCATCACGTGATCTCTGACTTCAACGGCAAACATAGAGGCTCCCAAGTGGTTGATGTGTTAATAGCATTCTAATCTGTATCCTTATGTAGTCCTAATGGCCGTGCAGCAAAATCACGCTGCCCGTCAGACGCCGCCGTCGCGTGCAGGCGTCCAGCGATGCAGCCAGACCGGGCTCAGCGGTGTGCCATCTGACGCCCGCAGGCTGAGGCGAATTTCCGCAGCGGGCAGATCGCCGGGTGAGAACAAGAATGTGACCCGTGTGACGTCCTGATCGGGTAACGCAAAGACGCTGACGCCTTTGATTTCCGCCCCTTCGCTGACGGAATGCGCGAGGCTAGTCTTTTCTGCTGTTGTCGCGACATCCACGACATAGCGCCGAAAGCCCGGCTGATCATGCTCGCGTCCGCTGCGCCCCTGTACGAAGGGTGGCAGGTAGCCCAGATCGGGCTGATCAAGGGTCCAGGTCAGACGGTAGGCAAACCGGTAGTCTTGACCCGGAACCAAGGTGTCCTGTGGCCGCCAGAAGGCCACGATGTTGTCCATAAACTCGTCGCCTGTGGGCAGTTCGACCAGCATGACAGCCCCTGCACCCCAAGCCCCTTGCGGCGTGACCTTCAGGGAGGGGCGATCGTGATAGCGGGCTTCGGTGTCTTGAAAGCTTTCGAACGTCCGGGCGGTTTGATACAGACCAAAGGCCTTGGGAGAAACATCTGCGAAGGCCGAGGTTTCCACCCCGCGCGGGTTTGCGACGGGACGCCAAAGGTGTTCATCCGCGCCATTGTGGATGACCAGTACATCACTGTCATGCACGCGCGGCCGGAAGTCATCAGAGACCGCAGACAGCATCGGCCCCTTGAGGTACATCGACGTTGCGGGCGCCACACCGATATCTGCGATCTCGACCCGCGGGAAAATCGTGGTCACGACTTCCATTTCGGTGTTGCGTCCCGGATAGACCGTCAAATCAAGATGCCCAGTCAAAGACGGACTGTCGATGACGCCTTCGATCCGTACCGCATCGCCATCAGCGGGATGCAGGCGCAGATGCACAAAGCGGGGGAATTCTTCGGCTGTCGGGCCCCCTGTGCCCAATGCGATGGTGCGGGCTGACAAACCATAGGCCATCGCCTCGCCGATGGCGCGGAAGTAGCTGGCACCTTGCATGACCAACAGCTCGTCCATCTGTTCTGGCGCGTTGAGCGGATAGCGCAGGCGCAAACCGGTGAACCCAGCGCCGGGGCTGGTGTCCGGGATCGTGTCGAAATAGCGCGGCTCGTAGGTGAACAATTTGGGGCTGAACGCGATCTCGGTCAGGACGTCTTGCGACACGCGGTCGATTTTGACCGGATCCAGAAAATACAGGCCCGGTGGCAGCAGGTCGACCGCAAATTTCGGGCCATGCGGTAACATGGCGGTCTGGCCCGCGATGGGACGGATGCCCCGGAATGCGTTGTAATCCAGATCGTCAAAGGGCGGCGAAAGCGGCGTTGTGTTGGGGACATACGGCTGATCGCGCAACAGGCGCGCTGTTTCCAGCAAGGAAACGTCGGCCGCATCTTCGGCAAACCCACCCTGCGCTTGTAGCACGAGGGCGGCTGCTGTGGTGGCAAGGAAATCTCGGCGTTTCATAAGGGGCTCCTGTTCAACATGGGCACCAAGACGGGGCCACTCAGCAATGGCAAAAAGATCGGGGACAGCCACAAAAGGCCTGCTGGCCCGTTTGTTGATGCGACCCACAGCATGATGATGCCGCAGACACCTTCGGTCCAGCCTTGGGGGACGTGCCACCGGACAGACCGGGGCGATTTCCACCCGCAATCGCGGCCCAGCATGACCGAGCATACCGCGGCGGCGTGCCGCATCATGACCAAGGGGGCCACCAAGGCAGAGACAACCAGTTCCGACAGCGCGGCTTTCAAGAAGACACGCCGCCTGCGCCATGTCCGCGTCTTGGGCAGGATGTCGATCAGGGCGCAGACCTTTGGGACCAAAAGCATGATAGCCACGCAGATCACGGGGGCATAGCCGGACACGGACACGCCCCCAAAACTGAGTAGCAGGACCAGCAGCAGCCAAATGGGGGCGGCGACGTAGCTAAGAATTCCGGTGACGAAATGAAAGCGGCTGCGTCCGTGTAGTCCGGGCTGCCCCAGCACCCGCAGATGCTGAAGGTTCCCCTGACACCAGCGTCGATCCCGGCGAAAGTACTCGGCCAGTGTTTGTGGTGCATCTTCGGCGCTGCCGCGAACGTCGTGGGCCAGCTCAATATCCCACCCCGCACGGCGCATTGCTGCGGCCTCGACAAAATCGTGGCTGAGAATGGCACCGCCAAAGGGGGCTGACCCTGACAGGCGTGGCAAAGGGGCGGCAGTGCGGAAGGCTGCGACCCGCATGATCGCATTGTGACCCCAGTAGTTGGCGGTCTTGCCTGTCCAAGCCGCAAAACCGCGCCCGAAATTGCGCGACAAAAGCCGCGATGCGATGCGCTGGTGCTTGCCGAACCGCGTCCGGCCGGGGATCAGGGCGATCCCTGCTTGCAAAAGACCAGTGCCCGGTCGCTGTTCCAGTCGCCAGACAATGTTTTGGATGCTGTCCGCGGTCATCCTGCTGTCGGCATCCAGCACCGCCATATAGTCGAACCCTGCGCCATAGGTGTGCAGCCAATCCGTGATATTGCCTGGCTTTTTGTCGGTGTTCGTCGCGCGGCGGCGATAGGTCACCCGACCGGTCGCGATCAAGGTGGCCAAGGCCGCGTCCTCTTGCGCGATTTGCGCGGGACCGGAGGTGTCGGACAGGACGAAGACCTCTGTTTTGTGGTGCATTGCGGTTTGCGACAAGGACGTGGTGAGGGTAGCCAAATATCCGGCAAGCGGTTCTGGATCTTCGCCGCAAAGCGCGATCAAGATCGCCGTTTTCCCATCCGGCTGCCAAGTCGGTGATGGGCTTGCTGTGGGTTTGGCAGGCGTCAAAAGCCCAAGGATTGCGGTGGCGGCCCCACCTGAAATCCAAATGGCGTTGATCAAAACGAGGATCGAAATCAGCACCGCGGGGCCGCTCCATTGCGTGACGGACAGGGTGAATGCCGCAAAGATCGTCATGGACAAGCAGGTGTTCAGCGCCACGAACGCATAAAGCGGAGGCACGGCAAAGCGGTGCGGCGTGGCACACAGGCTTTCGCTGTCATGCGACAGATGGTCTATGGCAGACATCTATCTTCTCCCCCTAAATCCACGCCGACCAGACCGTTTCAGACCTTTTTCCCGACCGGTGGCCACATTCGAGAGAACACACCGTCCTTAAGAAACAGCCCGTGAAAACACGCGGCCCCGATATGCATCACGATGAGCGCTGCAATCGCGTAGGACCCGTAGAAATGCACCATCTTTGCGGCCTCTGCCAAAGCTTCGGACCGCGGGACCAGTGCAGGGATTCCCAGCGCATCCAGACTTTCAATTGGAAAACCACCAGCCCGAACGCGAATGTAGCCAGCAAGCGGCATCATCAGCAGCAAGCCATAGAGCCCGACATGAGTCATGTGCGCCGCAAGTTTCTGAAGCGGCGCCATCGGAACCGGATGCAGCGCAGGCGGGCTGCGCCACCGATTGAACAGGCGCACGAAAATCAAGATCAGCAACAAGACACCGATGTTCTTATGGGAAATGAAAAGGAAGTTCTGAAAGCTGCGATCCAGACCTTTCTGAACCATCAAGAACCCCACCGGGATCATGCCGATGACAAGGATGGCCATGGTCCAATGGATCAAACGGGCGGTTGTGGTGTATTGCGTTGTGTCGGCGCTCATCGGGCGCTCTCCTATATTTCTTTGTCGTCTTGTGAATAATACGCGGTGCCGAGGCGTATTATTCTCTGACTCATCTAAAAAAGATCATCTTATGAAATCTGTCCCAATTCATCGCGTGAAAACCTCCCGCTTGGCAACGCCACACACGTCTTTGTCATCGCCGGTGCGGACCTTCTATATCGCTGGTTGGTTTGGTGGCGGGCTGGTGGTGCTGGGCTGGTTTGCGTTAATCAGGTCGACCCAAAGCGCGCCCTACGCCATCGCTGCAGGCCTTTCGGTTTATAGTGCCGCGATTGCGTGGATGGGTCATCGCCTGTCGCACGACTTTCCCCACGGTGTCCTTGGTCTGTGCAACATCGCGACGCTTGGCAGGCTTGTGATTGTTGGGATCCTTTTTGTGGCTCTTCTTGCCGGCGTGGCCCCATCCTGGCCGTTGTTTGGATTGGCGGTTTGCGCGCTTTGCCTTGATGGCGTTGATGGCTGGCTGGCCCGCAAGCAGGGCCTTGCGTCGGATTTTGGGGCCCGTTTTGATGTGGAAGTCGATGCAGCCTTTGCCCTTGTGCTGGCCTGTTTTGCAGCGATGTCAGGGGCCGCCGGAGGATATGTTATCCTGCTCGGCCTGCCTTATTACCTGTTCGGCGCGGCCCAAATGCGTCTTCCCTGGCTGACGCGATCCTTGCCTGAAAAGTTCAGTCGCAAAGCAGTGTGTGTTCTGCAAATCGGGGCGTTGATTGCGCTGCAGGTTCCGTTTTTGGCGGATGGTCAGCTGAGCATCGTGATTGCAGGCGTGGCTGTTGCACTTCTTTGGTCATTTGGGCGCGATGTTCTGTGGCTCTGGCGGGCCGCACAGTGATGAACTGGCGCGGCGTCCTGAATATGCGCGTTGCAGGTGTGGCCCTGCTGGCGGCATTGGTTCTTCATTTGGTGCTGATCCAGCCGAACCATCCGGCTGCGGTGGCGTGGGATGCGCTATTGTTGTTCCCGCTTGAACTGCCCGCGATCTTGTTGACCCTTATCGCGATTGGGTCAGGGTCGTTCGGGCGGTTCCTGCGTGTGGTCTTGGTTGTTGTCCTGACCCTGATCGCTGCGTTGAAAGCCGCTGATTTCATCATGTTCACCAGCCTGAATCGCGGTTTCAACCCCGTTGCTGACCTGCCCCTTGTGTCATCACTGTTTGATCTGATCATCGGAGCATTCGGGCCAATTGCGGCGGGCTTGGCTGTGGTCTCGGCCATCATCGCGGTCATCGTGCTTGCGGTCGGGCTTTGGTGGGCGTGCCGGGTTTGGTCCCGCCTGCAGGTTTCGCCGCGTTTGACCAGACTGGCAGGCATCGGCGCTGTCGCAGCAACAGTTTTGCTGATTGCGGACGTGGGGCAGAAAATGGGGCACTGGTCCTTACCTTATAGCGCACCGGGCACGGCATTTACCGCCCGCGTCGGCGTTGAGCGGATTGAGATGGCGCAAAAGACGCTGACGGATCTGCGCGCTTTCCGTCTGGCAGCAGTGCAGGATCCATACGCTGACCAGACGGATCTATTTGATCTGGTGGATCGCGATGTTCTGGTGGTTTTCGTTGAAAGCTATGGTCGGACAAGTCTTGATACGCCGTTCTATGCAGACCTGCACCGCGAGACGCTGTTGGCGGGCCAACAGCAGTTGCAGGACCTTGGTTTGTCGATGACGTCAACGATTCTGCAATCCCCGACCCAAGGTGGGCAAAGCTGGCTGGCGCATTCCACTTTTGCCAACGGCCTTTGGATCGACAATCAGACGGCTTATGGTGCGGCCTTGTCCAGCGGCAGACAAACCCTGTTCCATCTTGCCGCGCAATCTGGGTTTCATACGGCAGCGGTCATGCCGCAAATCACGTTAGATTGGCCCGAAGCCCAGTTCATGGGCTTTGAGACAATCCTTGCGGCAAAGGATTTGGGCTATAAGGGGTTGCCCTTTAACTGGATCACAATGCCCGATCAGTTCACTTTCGCGGCGATGGACAGGTTGTTGGGTGCCAAAATTCCCCAAGGACAATTTCTGTTTGGTCAGATCGCTTTGGGATCATCGCATGCGCCTTGGGTTCCGGTGCCCGACCTTATTGACTGGGATCAGCTTGGGGACGGGTCGGTCTTTGATCCGATCGTTGAAAACAGCGATCTGCCCAGTGAGGTGTGGAAGGATCATGACCGGGTCCGTGATCAATACCGGCTGGCTGTGGATTACGCCTTGCAGGTTGTGTTCGCCTATGCGGCTTTGCATGCAGAAGACCCGCCTCTTTTGATTGTGATCGGTGATCATCAGGCGGCTGGCTTTGTGGCACTGGATGAGCGGCCGCATGTGCCCATGCATCTGATTGGTCCCAAGCACCTGGTCGATGCCCTGTCCGATGATCAATTCCACCCCGGTCTGATCCCGGATGAGGCAACACAGGTGCGGTCGATGGCTGACATGCGGGCACATCTGATTAGGTCACTGTCGTCCGGCGTGATGCCTGAAACTGTAGAGCAATCGCAGCTGGATCATCCCTGACCGAAAGTGACCCAGCCTGTATAGAATGACACAACGTGACCGATCTTTCGCGTGTACCTTGGTTGAAAGGAACAAGTGAAGGATAGCCGCCATGAACGCGATCACAGGCTCAGGCTTAAACCCGCAGGTCAACAGCAACCTGCTTATCCAGAGTCATGACAACGATAAAGCTGCTGACACGCAGAACCGCGACAGCGCCCAATTTAGGGCCAACGACACTGCCGCACCGCCGTCGACACGCCCGAAAATGCTGAGCAGTGTTCAGAACTTCTTTGGCAAAATGTCAAAGGCGATTGGTAACGCATTCAGTAAAATGACCTCAGGCAATTCCAACAAGCCCGCTGATCCGATGCGGACCGGTGATCGATTTGAAGGGGCGAAAAGCCTGAAATTCGACGCATTCGAAACGCAACAGGACCGGACACAGCACCTTTTGAATGGCGAGACACAGCGTGCCCCGATGTCTGCGACGGTCATCACGCGCGAGACCACCGTGAGTGTTGAGGTTGATGTCGAAAATGACATGCGCCCACCTGCGTTAGGCGGGACCTATCACCCAGATTTCAGCGCCTACTCTGAGGAGACATCCACGGTTCGTGAACCTGCGGATGCGGTCAATTTCCGGGCCGAAGCAGAGGCAGAGACCCCCGAGACTGCGCGCATGCCTTCGGTGTTGATGGAACAACCGGCACCCGAAACGCCGCGGATGCCGTCTGTTTTGATGGATGAGGCACCGGCCACCGAAGATCGTCAGGAATTTGCGCGCCCGCTAGAGCAGAGACACTGGGAGTAAACAACTTTACGATCGCACGACACCTGTGTGTCTTGCGATCAGTTCAGACCTGCCCGCAGCTGCCGTGTGATGTTTTCCAACTGTGATGGCTTGCGAATGACCCGCGGTGTGATCATCACCAGCAGTTCCGTCCGGGCGATGTCATTGTTGGTTTGCTTGAACAGATCGCCAAGAACCGGGATGTTGCTGACAACTGGCACGCCAGTGGTCACGCCGGTTTGGCTGTCTTGAATAAGCCCACCCAGCAATGCCGTGCGGCCAGACCTGACCACAATGTCAGATGTGATCGTACGCTGTTGGATCGTTGGCGTCAGCTGGTTAACTGCTGCACCCGCCGGTGCGACGGAACTGACCTCTTGGTTGATGTTCAACAGGACGGAATTGTCGGCACCAATGCTGGGGGTGACTTCCAGGATGATGCCTGTGTCGCGGACCTCGATCTGGTTGGTTGTTGTTGTGGTTCCGTCGTTTTCAGCGTCCGTCGAACTTGTCAGGAAAGGCACTTGATCGCCAATCGACAGCCGGGCTGCCTTGCCATCTAGAACCGTCAGGTAAGGCGAAGAGATGATGCGCACATCTGTGACAGCTTGCAGTGCGGTTAAAACAACATCTGCAGAAGTCGAGCCAAGTGGGTTGATCGAAAAGCTGCCGAACAGGCCCGCCTGCCCCGGATCCGTTGCCGAAACCGTGTTGGCTGACCGCAGGCTGATGCCGCTAGAATTCAGGAACGATTGCACCCCATAGCTAAGATTATCATTCACATCCACTTCGACAATCGTGGCTTCGATCACAACCTGTGCCAGTGGCAGATCAAGGGCGTGAACGACCTCGCGGATGCGTTTGAATTGCTCGAACGTGGCGTAGACCAACAGCGCGTTGTTGCGGCTGTCGGGTACAATCGACACCCCTGCCGGAGACGCACTGGCGGCTTGCGCCAGTTGAGTTTCTGATGGCGGTGCGGCATTTGGGTCGGCATTGCGGATGTTGGCAGGGACAAGGATCGATGTATTCGTGCCGCCACCGCCCGCGCTTTGATCAAGGCTGGTATTGGGCGCTGTGCCCCCACCGTAAATCGCATTCAGCTGGTCTGAAATCTCGGCCGCAGGCAGGTGAGTCAACGGAATGATCCGCAACGAAGCAGAGTCGCGCAAGTCGCGGTCCAAGCTACGTACCAACTCGCGGACGTTGTTCATCGTGCGGTTGTCTTTGGCACCCAAAAGCAAAGACTGCTGGTTTTCCAAGGGGATAACGATTGGAATGCGGGATCGGGGGGTGCCCGCCTGCTCGTAATATGTCAGGACAGATGCGGCCACAGCCTCTGGCGCGCTGCGTTCTAAGGTGACGATGGCGACAAGGTCGCGGGCCACGCCCGTGTCGACAAGCGTGTTGACCAGATCGGTGACAGCGTTCAGATCGGCAGGACTAGCGGTGACGATCAATGATCCGTCGCTGAGAACCGGTGTGACAGATGCGCCGATGGGCAGAATGCGGGCGACGACGTCAGCCAGTTCTTCGACATTGCCTTGCTTTATCTCGATCACGCGGGTCGAAAATTCGGAACTGCCCCCAATCGCCGAGTTGATTTCCAGTTGTTCAATCGTCGCCGGGCTGCCGATTTGATAGACGCCATTGATCAGCTTCATTACATAGCCACGACCCGAGAGAATATCGCGCAGAATCGTTGGGATTTGAGATTTCAGAACCGGGGTTCTGGTTTCGAAGTTGATCGTGCCTTCTAGCGGCGTGGCGGCCAGATAGTTGGCCGACAAAAGACCACCAAGCAACTGATCCACAACCAACGTCAGCGGATCGTTCTCAAACCGGATTTCGACACGTTGGCTGGGGTTGAAGCGATCCGCGCCAGCGGTTTCCAGTTCCCGGATGTTTTGCTGTTGGGTGGAAATGAATCCGGGGTCTTGTTCTTCGGCAAGTTCCAACGCAAAGAACGTGTCTTCCTGCAGGCCGGTCACCCCGCTGCGGTTCACCAGAACAGTGTTGATCTGCAGGCCGCGCCCTTGGTCTGCGTCTGTTTCAAGGTCCGCAAAGGCATCGCGATCCAAACGCACGTTGCGTTCGGTCAGCCCAGAGAGGAACTTTGAAAAAGCGCTTGGCTCTCCGGTGGTGGGATTGGTGTTAAGTGTATCACACGCCGTCAGGGCGAGGATCATGGCCAAGCATGCCAGAGGGCGCAATGGCGCAGCCTGACCGCTCAAAATGCGAATACCGCTTTTCAATTTGATGTCTTCCACTGCCGATGTGTCGAGCTTTTGTTAGCTTTCAAGAGCCAGCTCTTTGTTTGTTGGCCCCACGCTACAGGAGCTCGGACGACAGAAGTGTACTAAATAGCACACCTCGCATCGGGCAAAGCGATTAACGGCCTAGCCGCCTGACTTCCAATGTAGCGAGGCATCATAGACGGTCACAGACAACCTATCGGAGTCTTGAACCAGCAGGCCAAGCTCGCCCACGTTCACCAAAAGGCTGCTGGGCGTTGGCGATGTGCCCTCGTTGAAACGGATGCCATTGGTTGATTGTGCATAGCGGTTCCGCGATCCGGTACTGACACCAGACAGGTTCAGCTGATAGGCGTCCAGCTGTCTGACGATGAACCGGATGAATTCGGGATTTGTCAAAACCTCGTTCAGGTACAAAGACATAGACGAAATGTCGACGCTGCCATTGGCGCTGACGTGCTGGGCACATGCGTGGATGCGGTTGGGGTTCAGCGCTGCTTCAAGCAACAAAACCTGCGCGTCCATGCCAATCACGCTCAGATCAAAGTCTTCGGAAATGCTTAGGTAGTCGAGCCAGAACAGGATATTCGCGACATTCGCATTGGTCGCCACAGAGTTGTGCCAACATTCTGTCCGGTCCAATTGTGGCTGCGACAACATCGCAAAATACTGATTCTCGATTGCTGTGCGATCTGTCGACTGGCCCCACAGATATTTCAGCTGGTCCAGCGTGTTTGCCGCATTTTCAAAATTTATTTGCGGGGGCAAATCTTCTGCCTGTCCCTCACCAGCCAAAACCGCTTGGGTCATGCGCTGCAAAGCCTGCGAGCCACGGATGCTTTCAGGACGAGAGGCCCGGTTCAAAAGCCGAGAGGTCGGTAGCGCAGCGGTTTCTGTCACATTCGTCGCTTTTACAGGGGTGACGTTATCCAAATCCGGAACCGTCAGTTCGCTGGGTTGGCTTGGCCTTGCAGTGGTGGAACTTGTGTTGGCGGACCGGGTTAAGGTGGCGACGTTGAAACCAGGAAATACGTCTTCGGCGCCAAAGGATCCTTCCTTCAAGCGGTTCAGGTTCAGCGTGATCCCCGCTGCCTGTGATCTGGTGGAAGATGTGCCCTCCACGGTGGTTGATGGCGTATTGTCGGTTGTGTCCTGAGACGTCGTTTGTGGTGCATCATCCGATGTCGGGACCTGCGTTTGGGTGTTTGAAGTGGTGCCATTCAGGGTCGCATCTGCTGACGCGGGCACCTCTAGCAAGGTGGTTTCACCGACCAGAGTGGCATCGAAACTGGAATTCTCTGGCCGCGCTTCAGATGTTCCGGAACCGGACAAGGACCCGATGATGATCGGCAAACCGGGTTGTGCAGCGACCGGGTTTGACAAAACGTTGCCGTTTTCGTCGACGAGTTGGACAAACGACCGCAAAGCGATCTTGTCGGCATAGCGCCGGGCATAAGATTGAATGAAGCCCACCCAATTATCGATTTTGGTAGCAACGATGACGCCATTTGCCTCGATCAAGGTGCCGTCCAGCCGAAGGATGACGCTGTCTTGCAATTCGGATCGTGCGACCAAGGCGCGGACATCATCAAGATAGCTGTTCGCTGTCTTCACACGTAGATCAATCTTTTCGACGCCGGGGACAACGCCGTCGATGGCATTGGTCAGGCGGGTCACCCTGCCCTGTTCCAGAACATCGCCGCGGATGGTCAGCGTGCCTTTGGTATCCAACGCGAATTGAACCGGGATCTGTTGATTTTCGATGATGCCGGTGATCTCGCTTGTGATGACATCGCGCGAAAAGACCCGAAACCGAACCGGGACGGCGGTGTCATCAATGGCATTACGCAGGGCACGGCGCTCGGCTGGTGTTTCGACATAGCCGGTTGCAAGGACGACACCATCAACTTCTTGATTAATCGCAACATTTCTGGAAAATGGGAAAGGTTCGAGGGCGGCATTCACAAGTGCCAATTCAGACCGCCCGTCAACCGTAACGCTTGCGTCCGCATCACCGACAGAGGAGCTGGCCAGCCAGCCAATCGACAGCAATGTAACAAAGGTCAAAGCGGTAAACGTCATGAAGCGGCCCGCGCCCCATGACGACTGTTTCGGCGTTTTTGGTGCTTTGATGGGTTGCTTGGTTTCGGGAGCAGCCTCTTGATTGACCAGACTGGACCAATCTGCCGAAACCGGACCAATGGCAAAAGACGTCGTGCCGATTGTGACGATATCAAGCGGTTCAATGCTGCGCCATTCCTCGTCGCCGGTCAGGATATTGATCCCTGATTTGGTATTCACGCCGCCGGCGCCGCCTGCGACGCTGATTGTGCCGTCTTCGATCTTCAGGCGGGCGTGACCGGGTTTCAGGCTAAGGTCGACGAAATGAAGATCGTCGTCTGACCCGGACCCCAGCACATATTCAGCTTCCGCAATCGACGCCTCGACGCCCACCTGCGCGCCGGTCAGAATTTTCAATACGTAAGCGTTTTGACTGGCCATGATCCGGACTCAACAATGGGCGCGCGGCGTGGCGCAGGTTAGCACCCGACCGTGTGTGGCCGGGTCTATGATCGGTTTGCAGGTGTTGGACCCTGCCGCATCAGTGACGCGGCAGGGAATGAATTAAGCGACGTTCCGTGCGATCGTCTTCAGGGAATCCGACACGTTTTTCAACATGTTAGAGCGAAGATTGGTGATCGCGGACCATGCGTTCATAGCCATCTGCATCGAGAACATTTTCTCTGTGTCTGACAGATTTGTGTTCTGTTCGATCTCGCGAATGTCGTTTTCAATCGCGGCCATCTGACCTTGCAGTTGGCCCTGACGGAAGATCAAATCGAAACCGTCCCGGTTCAGGTTTACTGTCCCATCGCGGCCTTCTTCGAAGGTTGGTGTGGCGGCACCTGTTGATGCAATGCCTGCGGCTGTGGAGATAACTGTCATGGTATGTCCTTTCTAGGATTTGATTTGTTCCGGCTCTTGCACCGGAAATGTTGAAACAACTTCGTGCGCCGCAGCGAGCGCCTGATGAAGAAGTTGCGCATTTTTGAAGTCTTCTGAGGGCAGTCCCGCGTCCATTTTCTTTGCAACGATGCCGCCGGACGCGACAAGCCTGTCGAGAACCTTGGCCTTGAACGCCGCGCCATCATCGGACGATAGGTTTTCTTCCAGATCGGTCATTCGAAAGTTCAGATCGGTACTCATTTTATTTGCCTCATGCCTTTTCCCCAGATTAGTCGTCGAGTGTTAAATTTTCGATTGACGTCCTATTCAGGATCAGGATTTTTCTGTTCTGGATCGCAATCCAATTGTTTCGTTCCCAGCTTTTCAAAGTCCGGTTTATGTTTCCTCTGGTGCCGCGCGCCATTGATCCAAGATCACTTTGGTTGACGGCAGACCCAAGGCAGGGCACGTCGCGACCTTCATGAATTGCTCTTTCTCCGAGGCTATCAACCAATCTAAGCAATGATTGGGCCAATCGTGCCGGAAGGTTGTTCAAATAAAGGCTTTTTGTGACATCGATGTATGTGCGATACCGTTTTGCAATCAACTTACTCAGGGCATTTTGAAGTTGCCCGCCATACATATTTGATTGCGTCGTGAAATCAGCCTTTACCGATAGAATTCTGGTATTTCCAATAGCCGATGCTGTATCTGGGTAATACCCTTGATCAAATACACCCAATTCACCAAAGCTATGTCCGGGCGGAACAACTGTGTAAAGAATGGCGGTTCCATCTTCCATCAGATAGGACAGTCGCACATAACCTGAAACGACGAAATGAAAGCTTGTCGCGTCATCTTCCTGAAGGTAGATGATGCCATTGTTCGAAAACGTCCGAACCGCGGATTTCTGTACGATGGTTTCCTTGGCTTGCGGCGGCAAGTCTGAAAACTCTTCTGACCACTGAATCAAAGCTCTATCCAAACCTGACTAGATCGACACTGCTCAGAGCTGGGCTGCTTTGGCAGGCTGTGAAAATGTCGCGTTGATCTCGATGTCCTGCGCGGGGTCAAAGACTGTCGTCTCGTACTTGATTTGCATTTCCGTTATCTGCTGCTGATCGTTCAGCGCCTTTTGGAACTGCTGGGCTTTGGCTTCGCTTGATGCTGGTGCGGTCTCTGCGGGATCAGCCGGTTGGGCAATCGGTGTTTGCGACGAACGTGCTTCATCAATGGCAATCGGAAGACTGTTACTCGCTGATATTGGGTCGGGCATGGTATCTCCTTTGCGTTGAACCGACGTGTGGGCCGAGGTCACTCTAGAGGTCTACGCATCAGCGCCCTGTAATATTCAGCACTCGGCCAAGTTTTTTCACTTTTCTGATCGTGTTTGTCTTTCGATGAGGCAAATGACACCAAGTGTGCACCCAAAAAACAGTGCTGTCAGGACGGTTGTAAGAATGGCATAAAGCCTTGTTGATAAGTGCAAAAACCCACCTACAACGTTGCGCCCATCGGCAAACTGTGATGC
>CALILP010000026.1 GCA_938016515.1 uncultured Paracoccaceae bacterium | reverse complement strand
AGACCGGGTGATCCGCGCGATGGACGCCATGTAGGATGTGGACAGCGCAATGACCGGCATGATCAGGTTTTGCCATGCCCCGCCGTTCCAGCCGCCACCGGGCAGCCAGCCCAGCCAGAGGGTAAAGGTGATCACCAGCAGTGGGGCCATCACGAAGTTGGGCAAGACCTGCGCGCCGATGGTGAATCCGACGGCAAGATAGTCGAGCCATGAGTTCTGCTTGAGGGCTGCAACAACGCCAAGTGAGATGCCAACAACGCAAGCCACGAGGAAAGACCAGAAGCCGTAGGTCAGCGTGACCGGGAAGCCTTGGGCGATGATGTCGTTGACCGTCTGGTCTTTGTATTGGAAGGACGGGCCGAAATCGAATTGGGTCACAACACCAACCACGTAATTGACAATCTGCTTCCAGAAGGGCTGATCAAGTCCGTATTTCGCTTCGATGTTGGCAAGGACCTGCGCGGGCAAAGGCCGCTCAGAGGTGAAGGGGCCGCCGGGGGCCGCGTACATCAGCACAAACGACAGGATCACAAGGATCAACAACGTCGGAATGGCGACGGCGAGGCGTCGGATAATAAAACTAAGCATCAGATGGGTGTCCGCAGATGGAGTGCATCAATAGCAATCACGCCCCCGGAAAAATTCCGGAGGCGTGTCGTAGTAAGGCTACTTATTCAGCGATTTTGTAGAGGTCTTTGGAGTACCAGTTTTGCTGGAAGTTGTTGAACGGCCAGCCACCCAGCTTGTCGTTCTGCATGTTCACTTCAGCGTAGTGGTAGATCGGAATGATTGGCAGATCTTCTGCGATGATCTGCTCCACTTCCGTGTAGGCCGCTTGTGGGTTGTCCGATGTTTTGGCTTCGGCCATCAGCTCATCCACCCGTGGGTTGGAATATGCTGCGTCGTTGTAACCAGAGTCGGACTGCATCAGATCAAGGAAGGTGGATGCTTCATTGTAGTCAGCACACCAGCCAGCGCGGGCGATCTCATAGTCCTGATTGCCGCGTGTTTCGAGGAAGGTCTTCCATTCCTGGTTGCCCAGCTCTGTTTCGACACCCAGCGTCTGCTTCCACATCTGCGAGACAGCGATCGCCACGGACTTGTGGCTTTCATTAGTGTTGTAGATCAGATCAATGCTGAGCGGGTTGTCAGAACCGTAGCCCGCAGCCGCCATAAGTTCGGCCGCCTTCGCGTTCCGCTCTTCCTGCGTCATGGATGCGGCTGGGACGTCTGGTGTTTCGAAACCAGCAGTCGCCCAGTGCGTGAAGGTGTAGGCAGGCTTTTGGCCGCCAGCCAGCACGCTTTCCACGATCACGTCACGGTCGATGGCCATGGACAGGGCCTGACGCACCTGTGGGTCCAGCAAGGCTGGGTTCGTCGTGTCAGACATGTTGATCGTGTAATAGTAGGAACACGCGGAAGGCACGGAAACAGCCTCTGTCGGGTATTCAGCGGACAGACGTGGGAACTGACCGGCTGGGACCTGTGTTTGGTCCAATTCGCCGGCAAGGTAGCGTGTCAAAGCAACGCTTTCATCGGCGATGACAAGGGCTGTGACTTCATCAAGAATGGTGTTTTCGTTGTCCCAGTAGTTCTCGTTGCGGACACGCACCAGCTTTTCGTTCGGGATATGCTCTGACAGAACAAATGCGCCGTTAGAGACGATGTTTTCGGGCTTTGTCCAGTCAGCGCCATGTGCTTCGACTGTGGCTTGGTGCACTGGGAACGTCGTGGTGTGCACAACCATCTGCGCGAAATACGGCAGCGGCTGACCAAGGCGAACTTCAAGCGTTGTGTCGTCGATTGCTGTCACGCCCAATTCGTCTGTGGGCATATCGCCCGCGATGACTGCGTCGACGTTCTCTAGAGCCATCAGACCCATGTACCAAGAATATGGCGATGCAAGCTCTGGCGACGCGGCGCGCTTCCATGCGTACTCAAAATCGCCAGCAACAACGGGATCGCCATTCGACCACTTGGCGTTGTCGCGCAACGTGAACGTGTAGACAAGACCATCGTCAGAAACGTCAAAACCAGTGGCTACACCCGGTATCAGGTTGCCGTCCGCGTCTTGGTTCATCAGGCCTTCGAACAGGTCACGCGCATGGGCAGAGCCATCGACGTCTTCTGTGAGGCCCGGATCAAAGGATGGGCTTTCGGCGCCGACCCAATAGGTAAACGTCTGTTCAGACGCGAGCGGCTCGCCGGTTTCAGGATGCGTGCCGTGGCCGTCCGCAAAGGCCGCTGTCGTGCCCATCAGGAACACGGCGGCGGTGGTCGCCTTGAGCGTTGCTGTGAATGTCATGTGTAAAATCTCCCATGTGAGGGCCGTGGCTTCGGCCCATTCTTTTTGATTGGTGCCCTTGTCAGTCACCAAAGATGCTACATCTTTCAGCGACTGCCTAAAAAGTGCAAGTGCGTTCTGGGCGTGACGTTGCTGCGCAAGAGTTGAACACCCGCTATGGCTGAAGCTGCCTGTTTGTTACGCTAGAATGTCGGATACATGACAAATATGTCGCCAGACGTTGCTCCCCGGCAGACTTTGATTCGAAAAACGCCGGGCTAAAGTGACACACCCTGTGACGGGATGTCGCTGTGGGAAGCCAAATTGATTTGGAAGCAAAATGAACGATCCCGACCTTCCCCTTGAAACCCGGACCGCCCTGCCCGACGCCCTGCGTGTTCTGCTAGAGACATATCCCCGCGCAAGCTGGGAACACGATCCCGGCTTTGAAGGCCTGCTGCGCTTTTGGCTGGATCGGCACCTGATGTTTCGCCGGATTGTTAATCAGATGCGGGCGGATACCGAAAAATTCCTCGATCACAACCTGTCCGCGAAATTCTATACGGCACATCTGGCACGATATGGTGGGATGTTTGTGCAGGAATTGCATGGTCATCACACAATCGAAGACGATCACTACTTCCCGAAATTGATCCACCTTGATGCCCGCCTGTCGCGCGGGTTTGAAATTCTCGACAAGGATCACCACGCAATTGACGGTCACCTGAACGCCTTCGTGGAACGCGCGAACGCGGTGCTGCAAAATCGTGACGACACCACAAAAATGATACAGCCAGCCGACGCTTTCCTGCGTCAGCTCGGCCAACTTAAAACGCTCTTAAACCGGCACTTGATCGACGAAGAAGAACTCGTGGTGCCGGTTGTGCTGAAATACGGCGCCCCGGACATTTGAAGACCGACAGAGGCGAACAAAACGGCCCCAAAGTTGCCTGCGTCATCAGGCTGTTACAGCGATAGGCCAGAAAGTTACTCAGCGTAAGCGGGAATAGCGATTGAATAATCGGCGCAAAAGTTGTGACCTGACACCGTAACCGGGGGGTCACACACACATTCATTCGACCCGTATTTATCACATGGCGCGCGCGACCTGGCGCGTCTTCTATTGCAAGGACAAAACGCATGTCAGACTTGATGATCACTGGAGTTGTTGATGGCAGCCTTTCTGGCGGACTGCCCAAAGCCATCCAGGTTATTGCGCTTAACGATATTGCCGATCTTTCGATCTATGGCATTGGATCCGCCAATAACGGCGGCGACGGTGGCACCGTTGAATTTGACTTCCCGGCCGTGGCTGTCAGTGCTGGGACGACGTTGTACATCGCGACAGAAATCGACAATTTCACCAGCTTCTTTGGCTTTGCGCCCGACTTTACGTCTGGTGCTGCAAACATTAACGGCGATGATGCGATAGAGCTGTTCCAGAACGGCAGCGTCGTGGATGTCTTTGGCGACGTTGGCATCGACGGAAGCGGCCAAGTCTGGGAATACACGGACGGTTGGGCCTCGCGCGATCCGGCTTTGGGACCCAGCACGACCTTCGACCCAGCCAATTGGACGTTCAGCGGGACCAACGCGCTGGACAATGTCACCACCAATGCAACAGCGCCCAACCCGTTCCCCACACCGGGTGCAGTGATCCCGGACCCAACCATCGTGATCAACGAATACCGGGTTGCTCAATCCGGGGCAGACGATGATTTCGTGGAGCTGCTGACCGCACCGGGAACGTCCTTTGACGGCAAGACCCTGCTCGCGATTTCAGGCGAATTCGCCCCCGGATCCATCGATTTTGCGATCAGCCTTGATGGTGCCGTGGCAGATGAGAACGGGTTCTTGTTGATCGCAGAAGACGACAACCCCAATCTGGATGCAGGAGACGTAGGCGTCGCAGGCCTCGACTTCTTTGGGTCGCCGCAAACGTTCCTTGTCGTCGATGACTTTACCGGCGCTGCTGGCGATGACCTTGATACAGACGAAGATGGGGTGTTGGATGTCACGCCATGGGCTGATATCGTCGCAGGCCTTTCTCTTGAAGATGGTGATGAAACGCCGGACCAATCCTACGCAGCTCAGGTCTTTACGGATCCCTCCGGTTTCACACCGGGTGGTGGCGCGCGGGTACCTGACGGCACCGGTGACTTCGTTTTGTTGGCATTTGCGGACCAAAGCGCAGACACCCCCGGCAGCACGAACACGCCCGATCCGGGCAGCGACCCGGAGCGCGTCACAATCATGGACATTCAAGGGGCCGGTCATGTGTCTGGCCGGGTCAGTGCCACACCACTTGATCCGACAACAGGCGGCACCGGGGATCTGGTGATCACAAGCGGCATTGTCACAGCGGTCGATTCTAACGGCTTTTACATGCAAGATCCCATTGGCGATGGCGATATTGCCACGTCCGATGCGATCTTTGTCTTCACCGGCAGCGTGCCCACAGTGGCCATCGGTGACGCACTTGATGTCACCGGAACCGTCAGCGAGTTTTATCCGGGCGGTCAGGGCTCTGGCAACCTGAGCACCACACAACTTTCTGGAACGTCAGAAATCACAGTGCTGTCGACCGGTAACGCACTGCCCGCAGCGGTCATATTGGGCGCTGGTGGCCGCGAGCTTCCAACGGAAAACATCGAGGATGACAATTTCACGTCATTCGACCCGGAAACCGACGGCATCGACTTTTGGGAAAGCCTTGAAGGGATGCTGGTCACAGCACCACAACCTGTCGCAATTTCGGGCACCAGCGGCTTTGGCGAGCTTTTTGTCGCCGTCGATGGCGGTGCGGGTGCGACCGGCTTGTCAGACCGTGGAACGCTGAACATATCGCCCGACGACTTTAACCCAGAGAAGGTCCAGATCGACTGGGACTTTGGCCTTGATGCGGTAGAGGTCAATGTGGGTGCGGCGCTTGATGATGTGACGGGGGTCGTATCTTACGATTTCGGTTACTTTCAGATCAACCCGACAGAGCAGATTGTCGTGATTGAGCCGTCCACACTGATCCCCGACGTCACAGAACTGGCAGGTGCGGAAAATCAACTGACGGTCGCCAGCTATAACGTGTTGAACCTCGACCCGATCGTTGAGGTGCAGGAAAACACCAGTGGTGGGCAGGCCCGCAACGTCGATGACGACCTTGGCGATGGCCGTTTTGACGCCATCGCAAACCAGATCGTCAACAACCTTGGCAGCCCTGATATTCTTGGCCTGCAAGAGATTCAGGACAACACGGGTGGCGAAATTGGGGATGGGGTGATTTCGGCCTCGCTGACCTTCGAGACACTGATTGACGCCATTGATTTGGCCGATGACGGGTTGATGAACGACAGTTCGGGGTATGCCTATATCGACAATACCTTCATCACCGATCTGGCCAGTGGCGGTCAGCCCGGCGGCAATATCCGCACCGGTTTCCTGTATAAAGAAGATCGGGTCACATTGATCGAAGGCTCTGTCCAGACGATCGGTTCGCAAGATGCAGGTGCGGCCTTTGAAGGCGCCCGCCTGCCCTTGGTGGCCACTTTCGCGTTCAACGGTGAAGAGGTCACGGTGGTCAACAACCACTTCTCGTCCAAAGGCGGCAGCGCGCCGTTGCTTGGTGTCGAACAGGATTTCGCAGCGCGCCAGGAAGACGTCGATGTCAACGGGTCACTCGATGAACGACAGGCCCAATCCGAAGCGGTCGCAGGATTTGTCGCAGACGCATTGGCAGCAGACGCGGATGCAAATGTTGTGGTTGTCGGGGACTTCAACGAGTTTGAATTCGTCTCGCCCCTGACCGGCCTTGAAGACGTGGGCCTCACGAACCTGACAAACACCCTACCCGAGGACGAGCGGTATAGCTTCAACTTTCAAGGCAACAGCCAAAGCCTTGATCATATCTTGGTATCGGATGCCTTGGCCGGTGATGCGCAGTTCGACATCGTGCACGTCAACTCTGAATTCGCGGACACTGATCAACGGGCCAGCGATCACGACCCACTGGTTGCCCAACTGACAATCGGCGACGTTGCACCCACCACCTTGGAAGTGGCCGTATCGTTTGAAAGCAAAGGGTTCTTCCACACCAAAGCCCGCGAGTTTGTCGATGGTGAACAGGTTGACACCGACATACTGGGGCTTTTGAAAAATGCCGCTACATTCCGGGATATCGATGTAAAACTGAAGGCGCAGGCCCCCGGTTGGGAAAAGCTAAGCTTCTTTGGTGGCGAAGTTGGCATTTGGTCACGCAGCGACAACATCTTCAATGGCGAAGCAGGTCTGGTCAACGACCGCGAAAAGCTGGTCTTCAAGATGCAGGACGGCCCGTTTGGGGATGCCACAGAAGCAACATTCGACTTTGCAGAGGTCCGCGGTGACGGCGAGGTCGAGGTGATCTTCCTCGACAACGGCATCCTGATCGGATCGCAAGTCATCGACGCGACAGGCGGGTCTGCTTCTGCTGATCTTGGCGGAGATAGCTTTGACACGGTCAAGGTAAAGGCCGTAGGCGACACTGCATTCTCGCTTGATGGTTTTGCCTTTGACCGGCTTGCAGAAGACGAATTCCTGTTCGCGTAAACCCAATTGCCACAACGCGGGGCGGCAGAACATTCCGCCGCCCCGCACCCGTTGTCCCCTTGGCCCGGTTGGTCTATCCCGTAACCTGACCTTTTAACTTGGGATACCTCGGTGATCCACCCCGCCAGCAACCGCCTGACACAAACGTTTTCCACCGGGGCCCGTCGCATGTTGCGCTGGGTGATCGCAGCCTTTGCGGTGCTCGTTACGGTACTGTGCCTGTTGCCCTACCTTGCAGTTGTCATCTCGGCCCTTACCGGATCTACCGAAACCCTGACCCACCTCGCCGAAACAGTGTTGTGGCGCTACACCCGCGATACGCTGTTCCTTGTGGTCGTGGTGATGATCGGCAGTGCCGCCATCGGAACCGGTGCGGCGTGGCTGGTCACCATGACAGAATTCAAAGGACGGCGCTGGCTGGAAATCGGGCTGGCCCTTCCGCTGGCCTTTCCGGCTTATGTCCTGGCCTACGGGTACACCCATATCCTTGACCATCCGGGCATTGTGCAGTCGACACTGCGCGCCATGATGGATTGGGGGCCGCGCGATTATTGGTTCCCGGAAATCCGGTCCTTGGGCGGGGCGGCGGCGATGCTGACGCTGGTGCTTTATCCATATGTCTACCTGCTGGCGCGTGCGACGTTTTCAGCGCAAAGCGGATCGACGTTTTTGGCGGCACGGGTCTTGGGCAAATCGCCCCTGCACGCCTGTCTCTCAGTGTCCTTGCCAATGGCGCGACCGGCCATCGCGGCGGGTGTCTTGCTGGTGGCAATGGAAACCATCGCGGATTTTGGGACGGTCGCCTATTTCGGCGTGCAGACATTCTCGGTCGGGATCTACACCAGCTGGTTTGCGATGGCAGACAGGGCAGCAGCAGCGCAGTTATCCCTAGGATTGCTTGCGTTCGCACTGCTGCTTGCGCTGCTGGAACGCTATAGCCGGGGCAACGCCTCTTACGCAGACAATCAGCGCAAAGCACCGATGGACCGCATTCAACTAACGCCGACAGGCCAATGGGTTGCCTGCACGCTTTGTGCATTGCCAGTCTTGTTGGGGGTGATCGTGCCGGTCATCACCCTGTTCACGATGGCGTTGGGGTCAGAGCAGAACCTGCTTAGCCCGCGCTATCTGGGGTTCATCCGCAATTCTGTCACTCTGGCGGCCATCGCAGCCCTCGTGACGGTTACGGCAGCACTGGTCTTGGGGACAGGTCAGCGGGTCACGGGAACGCGCAAAGCGGCTGTAGCCCTTTACCTTGGCCGCATTGGATATGCGGTGCCCGGTGGTGTCATTGCGGTGGGTTTGCTGGTGCCCTTCGCACTCTTCGACAATCACCTTGATACGTGGATGCGGGCGACGTTTGATATCTCGACGGGTCTTTTGCTGACCGGATCTATCTGGCTGTTGATCACAGCCTACATGATCCGCTTTCTGGCAGCGGCCATCGGGGCCTACGAAGGCGGGATCGAGGCTGTGGGGCCCAACATCGACCTTGCCGCACGGACCCTCGGCGCTGATGTGCCGGGGTTGGTCCGCAGAGTGCATATGCCGATGCTGCGTAACAGCTTGCTGACAGCAGGGCTGATTGTTTTTGTTGACGTGATGAAAGAGCTGCCGGCGACGCTGATCATGCGGCCTTTCAACTATGACACGTTGGCGGTACAGGCTCACCGATTGGCATCAGACGAACGTCTCAGCGGGGCGGCAGTCCCCAGCCTTGTGATTGCAGGGATCGGGTTGATCCCGGTGATCTTGCTGTGCCGCCGGATGCGGCGAGGCGTGGCCTGAGACGAAAAAGGGCGCCCCGGATGGAACGCCCTTTGACCAGCTGGAGGGGATGGGGGTTATTCCCAGCCGACGGTGTTAAAGATCTCTTGGGCCGCCGGAACATTCTTGGCGACCGTGCTCAAGTTCACGGCATCCGGGCGGAACAATCCAAGTTGGGCTACGGATGCAGACAAACCAACGCCTGGCACGGCAGGATATTCGTCATTGCCAGCGCTGAAGTATTCCTGCGCCTGATCCGAGGCGAGGTATTCCATGAATGCAATGGCGTTGTCCCGGTTCGGGGCGTTGGCTGCGACACCGCCACCAGACAGGTTCATGTGGGCCCCTTCGGCGTTCTGGGCCGGAAATACCCAGCCGATGTTCGCCAAAGCATCGGCATCCAAGCCGTCGACGTCTTTGCGCAGGGCGCGCGCAAAGTAATAGGTGTTAGAAATCGAGATATCACACTCGCCCGACACCAAACCACGCAATTGATCGGTGTCACCCCCCTGCGGGGCGCGGGCAAAGTTGTTCACAACACCTTCGGCCCAGCCTGTCGCGGCCTCGGCACCATGGTTTTCGATCACAGATGCCAGCAAGGTCTGGGAATAGACGTTGGATGAAGACCGGTGACAGACCATCCCTGCGTAAGCCGGATCTGCCAGCGAAACATAATCCATCGGTGGGTTTGTCACATCGGCCTTGTCATAAAAGATGATCCGGGCGCGCTGGCTAAAGCCGAACCATTGATTGTCGGCATCTTGCAATGCCGCTGGCACGCGGGCTTCCAACACGTCACTTTCGATGGATTGTAAAACACCTGCGTCCTTAGCGCGTTCTAGCCGCGACGTATCAACCGTCAACAAAATGTCGGCAGGCGAGTTTACGCCTTCGGCCTGCATTCTTGCGATCAACTCATCAGCGTTGCCTTCGATCCGGTTTACGGTGATGCCAGTCAGATCAGTAAAGTCGGAATAAAGCCGCTCATCGGTGTCGTAGTGACGCGATGAATACAGGTTCAATTCGCCTTCGGCGAAGGCCGTTGTGGCCAATGCAGAGACCGTTGCGGCCAGAATAATGCGTGTCGGGGTCAGTCGTGTCATGGCTCAATCCTTTGTATGAGCGTTTTACTCGGGAATCGGTTTAAACTGATGGCACGAGCGATGTCCAGCATTTCCGATAAAAATTGTCGGATTGACAATATGGCCAGAATCCCACAGGTTCGTGACAAATCCAGCCACCCTGCCGACGCGGTCAGGGAAGCCCGAGCATTTCACAAATGAAAGGACTTCCTGCGATGCAAAAAATGCCCGAAGACCACAACCGCCGCGGAAAACCAAAGGCGCCAACCGTGCCAAGCAAAGCCGATTTCCTTGCCGTTCTTGACCAAGAGAACGGCCGCGCGGGCCTGCAACTGGAATGGCTGCTGGATCGCTGCGACATCCGGGAAGGCAACGCGTGATGGGAACTCTTTCGCCAATCGAGACGGCCAAGGCCACGACAGTCACCCTGCCCGCCTATGACGCAGCAGACCTGACAAAGGGGGGTGATCAAGCGCATATCGTGCTGAATGATCAAACCTATGTCCTGCGGATCACGCGGGCCGGCAAACTGATCCTGACGAAATGACAGCCCCCCTTGATCATCGCGCAGCACGGGGCGCGGCACCCGTAGGGGTCATTGCTGATCTGGACGCGATTGCAGCTGCCAGCGTGATTTACCTGCGCATGTGGCGTGACAGCGCAGAGTCGCGCCATAGCGTGCAGCGCGATTTTGCCACAGCACTTGGCAGCACCCGCGGCGTGCGCGTCTTTGACACCTTGGGCGAGTTGTGCCGCCTGTGTGCCTTGCACGGCCGCCGCCCGCTGGTCCATCACGATATCAAGTGCCACTGCATTGGGGCGGACGAGGCCTGCTTTGCCAACTTCATCGCCGTTGCAGCCGATGGCGACCGCGAAGATGCCATGTTGATCGCAACGCTGCTGGTCCGCCCGGATGTTGCCCCTCTTTTGGCGTCTCTTGCGACCAACTTTGCGATCGCCTTAAAACAAATGAACCTTGCAGCCCCACGTGATATCAAACACCAAAAGTC
The DNA here is from genome assembly GCA_938016515.1 of uncultured Paracoccaceae bacterium. GTDB lineage: Bacteria > Pseudomonadota > Alphaproteobacteria > Rhodobacterales > Rhodobacteraceae > Yoonia. The sequence continues at coordinate 7,328 of CALILP010000026.1, read as the reverse complement.
CAGCCAGACCACACTTCACTAGCCGAGACACCACATGCCGAAAACGCCCAGCCCTTGCATCGATGTCTGCAAATACAAACGCCAAGGCCATTGCATCGGCTGCGCGATGACCAAACCGCAAAAAAGGTTGTTCAAAACCATCAAAAAGAACGCGCAGCGCGACGGCTTTGTGACCATGCTGATGGCACAGCAACAGCAAATGGGCGGCTTTACGGGCTGGCGCATCGCCTACACCAAGAAATGCAAGAAAAAAGGCGCCGCAGCGCCCTTTCCCATCTCTGTCAAGAAATCGGCTTAACCAAGGTGAGCGCGCAGGAACCACGCGAATTTCTCGTGGGTCTGGCCGCGCGCGATACACAGATCTTCGGTCAGCGTATCCCCGTGTGAGGCCGCCAACTCGCCACAGCCAGCCAATGTCTGGGCCAGTGTTTCCTGCGCTTCCTGCATCAGTCTGATCATTTCTTTATCGGTGGCGTGGCCATCATGTTCTGCCACTTTGGACCGGGCAATCATACCGGCCAGCGTGCCTTCGGCGTGAGCATCAAGGGCGCGAATACGTTCGGCCAGATCATCCTGTGCCGCAAAGTGGTCTTCATACATCTGCTGAAACAATTCATGGAGCGGACCAAAGGCCATGCCTTTGACGTTCCAATGGAAATTTTGGGCAAGCATGGTTGCGACAGCTGTTTCTGCCACGGATTGGTTCAGGGCCTCTGCGATTGCTGTCTTTGCGTCTGTGGTCAGCGCGTTTGCTGTCTGTGTCATTCCAAGTCTCCAGGGTCAAAAGGGATTGGCTGGCGGGCGTCATGCTGGCTTGCTGCGCTTAACATAAGACTTGATTGCGGAGGGGCAAGCTCTTATTAGAATTATTCTAAACTGGTGATTTGCCGCGCCATTCCGGTAATCAGAAACGCAGTCGACCGTTGATGATGTGCCAAGACGCGCGACCGGATCAGAAAGGCAAAACTGTCGCTATCACCACTGTGCGCAGCCATGATCGCACGCATCAACCACGCCTCGTCGAAGGACAGCGTGACGCTTCCCGGTCGATAAAACACTGAGCTGCGGCCAACCGCCTGCCGCAAACACCGCAGCAATGCCTGCGCATGGGCATCGCGTGCGGTGTTTTGCTTGGTGGACAAGAGCGCACAAGCCTTGAACAAATCGGTATAGGCTGCGGCCCTGCACCTCAGCGCCATCATCCGGACATTGTTCAAAACGTCCAACCATGCCTGAGGCAAATCCGGTGTGCCCGGATGTTCATTTCTGACATTTTGCAGCAGCTGCGGCACAGCCATTTCGCACCCTTCATCGATTTACACGGGGCAAAGACTCACCAACGCGCTTTCCCGACTATTATTATAGGATTTAACACCATCACAAAAGCCCAATCGACGACTGTGGCTTTGGGTCGCGCCATATCTGCATGCATCCTAAACGCAAATCGCGCGCCACGGGATGGCGCGCGATTCAATTCATTTTTGGGATGGTCTGGTGATCAGCCGCAGTTCATCCGGTTCTCGATCAAGTCATCCACAACGCTTGGGTCCGCGAGGGTCGAGGTGTCGCCGAGCGCACCAAAGTCATCCTCTGCAATTTTACGCAGGATACGACGCATGATCTTGCCAGAGCGGGTCTTTGGCAGTCCCGGCGCCCATTGCAGCAAGTCAGGCTTGGCAATCGGGCCGATTTCAGTCCGCACCCAAACTTCGAGTTCTTTGCGCAATGCGTCGGACGGTTCTTCGCCGTTCATCAAAGTGACGTAGGCATAGATCCCCTGACCTTTCACGTCGTGCGGATAGCCAACCACAGCCGCCTCGGCGACCTTTGCGTGGGCGACCAAGGCGCTTTCGACCTCTGCGGTGCCCATCCGGTGACCAGACACGTTGATCACGTCATCCACGCGACCGGTGATCCAATAGTAGCCGTCTTCATCACGGCGACAGCCGTCACCGGTAAAGTAGTAATTCTTGTAGTCATCAAAGTAGGTTTTCATGAACCGGTCATGATCACCCCAAACGGTCCGCATCTGGCCCGGCCAGCTGTCTTTGATGCACAAGACGCCTTCGCAAGCCACATCGGTGATTTCTTCGCCGGACGTCGGCTCCAGTACGACAGGCTGAATACCGAAGAACGGCAGCGTTGCCGATCCCGGTTTCGTGGTGGTGGCCCCCGGCAATGGCGTTAGCAAGTGCCCCCCGGTTTCGGTCTGCCACCATGTGTCGACGATCGGAATTTTGCCACCGCCGATGACGTCGTTGTACCAGTTCCAGGCTTCGGGGTTGATCGGCTCCCCGACGGTTCCAAGCAATTTCAGGTCCGACAGGTCATGCTTCTCAACGAAGCTGTCACCCTGCGCCATCAAAGCTCGGATCGCTGTAGGTGCGGTATAAAACTGGTTCACCTTGTGCTTTTCACACACAGCCCAGAAGCGGCTGGCGTCTGGGTAGGTTGGCACGCCTTCAAACATCACGGTGGTCGCCCCATTCGCAAGCGGCCCATACACAATATAGCTGTGGCCGGTGACCCAACCCACATCAGCGGTACACCAGAAAATGTCACCGTCGTGATAGTCGAACGTGTATTGCTGGGTCATGGCGGCATAAACGAGGTAGCCACCGGTGCTGTGCACCACGCCCTTCGGCATCCCGGTGGAGCCGGACGTGTAAAGAATGAACAGCGGATCTTCGGCGCCCATTTCTTCGGGTGGGCAGTCGTCGGCAACCTTGGCCTCTGCTTCATGCAGCCAGACATCAAGACCTTCACGCCATGCAATCTGTTGGCCTGTGCGTTTCACAACAAGACATTTCACGTCGTCAAAATCGTTCAACAACGCCTGATTGACGCTGTCCTTGAGGTTCGTCACGCGGCCGCCGCGCGGGGCGCCATCAGCGGTGATCACGACCTTCGCGTCACAGGCGTTGACCCGCGCGCCCAATGCCTCTGCCGAAAAGCCCGCGAAGACAATTGAATGGATCGCCCCAATCCGGGCGCATGCCAGCATCGCATAGGCGGCCTCTGGGATCATCGGCATATAGATGACAACGCGATCCCCTTTGCTAACGCCCATATCCTTTAGAACATTGGCAAACTTGCAGACGCTCTTGTGCAGGTCACTATATGTGATGTGCAGGGCCTCATCATCCGGGCTGTCGGGTTCCCAGATGATCGCGGTCTGGTCACCGCGTGTGGCCAAGTGCCGATCCACGCAATTGGCCGCGACGTTCAAGGTGCCATCTTCGTACCATTTGATATCAACAGCACCGGGCGCAAAGGATGTCTCTTTGACTTTAGTGTAGGGTTTGATCCAATCGACGCGCTTGCCATGCTCGCCCCAAAAGGCAACCGGATCAGCAATCGAGTCCGCGTACATTTTGTCATAGGTCGCTTTGTCGGCGTGGGCGGCACTTGCGGCCTCTGCAGACGGTGGATAGCGATTGGACATATTGGTTCCTCCCCCCAAGATGATGTAATCTTTGACGCATCATGGGCGGAAATTGCAGAAAGCCAAGTTCGACGTCGCCTCAAAACGGCATGAATTGTAAAAAGGCGCCACACATGTCGACAGAATTGTCAATTTCTTTGCAAATCAAGGCGCGCCCGTGACAACAATCGTCATCTTAGGGGCTGCTGTTTGGGCTGATGGGCCGTCTCCGACTTTACGCCGGCGCACGCAGCACGGTGCAGCGTTGTTTCAAGCCGGACGTGGGACTTGCATATTGCCCTGCGGCGGGCTTGGACAGCACCCGCCATCAGAGGCCGTCGTGATGCGGGATCTTCTGATCTCCAACGGCATCCCAGCGGACATGATCCACTGCGAGACAAACTCGACCACGACATACGAAAACCTGCGCAATGCGCAGGTGATCCTGAAAGCCCTCGGGATCAGCGACGTTTGCATCGTCACGGACAGATACCACGGACCCCGCGCGATTATGGTGGCACGGGCACTTGGCCTACGGGCGACGCACGACGCACCGGCCAATATCGGCGTCCCCATTGGGCTGCGCCTCAAACATATCTGTCGTGAGGCGTTGGCTTTGACTGTTTACGCGGTCCGGCTTCGCGCCTGGATCGCCAGGGATCGGCGCGATCAGAACTGGCTGCGCAACATCATCTGAGCGGCCTGCGCACGGGTCAAACCCTTTGCGGCCAGCTCGGCATCCGAAGTTGCGTTCAGCTGGGCCAACCACTGGGCACGCGCACTGCGTGCACCGTGACGGGCCAGTGCTTCACCAAGTCGCTGGAATGGGACGGCCAGCAAAGCGAGAACCATCTCGCTTGTTGTCATCATTGTATTCATGTTGTGACGGGCCATGGAAAGCTCCTGATATGTCTACGCTCCCCTCCCACACCCAACATGGAAGCGGGGCACCCGTTCAACAACTGCTGAAACCGGTACCCCGCCATGCATTTTCTGCAACGCAGCATGTGACGCTGCGTTACAAACTAGCGCGCGTTTACAGCGGGTTATCCATCCTCACCAGATAGCGCAATTTGCCGGTCACGGCGGTCCCAAAAGTAAACCGGGTTTCGGTCTGGTTTGCGCCCTGATTGTCGCTGACATAGGGCATTTGAAACACCTCATCGTTGCCGCTATCCCGGATCGGGCCATCAAGGACAACGGCGTCGACAAACCGTGCACGCCCCCCAAAGGGCAATGCGGGGGTATTGTCGCGTTGCCAATCAGTCGCCGGGGTATTCTGGGTGATTTCCTGCGGTGCTGGATTGTAGCAAGGGTCGTCGACCCCGTGAAACGTATTGTCTGCAAAGGTGACGCCTCGCATCCGGCCGTAATCCAGATCGGCAAAAGATGTATCGACCTTTTCGATCCGGTCTATCGCCCCGTTAATCGCCCGGAAAACGTTCGAGATCACAGAAAGCCCATGGATGAAATGATCATTCCCATAAGGCTTCACCACAAGAAAGTTGAACCACGGGGCCACATCATTGGCTGTGAAGATGTTGCCAGTGATTGTCAGACCGCCAAACGAGAACTGATTGGCAAACTCTGGTTCGGCCTCGTGTTCATTGGTCAGCTCGATGAAGTTGTTGTCGATGTAATTGCCGGTCACGATGGATTTGGAGTTCGGCAGCGTAAAGATCATCCCACCAAGACGAACGCCATCCGTGGTCGTGTCGCCATGGAACCAGTGGTTGCCCGACACCAAATTGCCCGACCCAGCCAAAACGCAGAAATGCTTGAACAGAGCGACCCGGTTGTCGCGGATTTTCACATCATTTGCGTTGGTGTTAAAGCACAGCGTCGTGCGCGATGACACAGTCTGCCCCTGCTCGTTCGAGACAAAGTTATTGCGGTCAATCAGCATCCCCTGACAGCCAGTCCCGATCGAGGTGATCCCCCGATCCTTTGGCTTGAGGATGGCGCAGTCCTTGACCTGAAAGATTAACCCTTGTGGTGCCAGCATGATGGCACTGGCATCGCCGTCGCACTGAAAGTCGATATCGGTCAGAACGAACTGGTCAAGATCGTCATAGCCAGAGAAATCCAACATGTATTTGAACCGGCGAAAGACGTAGGACTGGGTGCCTGCCGCATCGAACAATGGCTGGCTAAGGGTTACCGTCTGGGCGCCCACGTTCTTAGCGGTCACATAAACCTCGCGGCCGACGCCTGCACCTTCAACCAGCGCACCAACAGGCACGTTGGCCACATTGGCAACATTCGTCAGCACCTTGGCACTGCCAGTGCTGTACGTCCCGGAAGAGGTCACAACATCCGTATCCCAGGCAGGCCCCGCCACCGGCGAGAACTGACCGTTACGGATCACCCGCCGGGTTGCAAATACAGTCCGGGATGGATCGGCCGCCTGCATATCAACAGGTGCGGTCAGGGCAATCCGACGCCCCCGCAGATCAAGGGATTCGTGATCAGTGAAATTCAAAAGCGCTTGATAGGCCTTTTTGAACGCCGTTTCCTCATCGCCAAACGCATCCAGATAGCTTTCAAAATGGTAGTCTTTTTGCAGAATGAACCGATCAGCAGCGCCCTGCACCACAGTGCCTTCAAACCGAATGCGACTTTGGATGGTAACAGATGACCCCAAAAAGTACTGGCCAGCGGACACCAACAGGGTCCGGCCGTTTGCTGCTGCATCGGCGGCATCAAAGGCTGCACTATCGTCTGTCGTACCGTCACCCTTTGCACCAAAGTCGCGCACGTCCACGACCGACAACATATCGCGCAGAAAGGCGCTGGTGATATCCTCGATCACCAAATCATCAACGCGGATCGCACCACCATTTGATCCGGTGACATCAATCCCGAAGTGACCAAAAACGGCCGTCGGCCAAACCATATCCACGCCGGTCCGCTCGCCCACACCGACAATGGCTGAGATCTCGACGATCTCGCCAATGGTAGTCAGCGTCGTCGCAGGCCCCACTTCAGGGTGGCCAGTGGCCTTGCCACCGCCCGCGGCCCCCGGATATGCAGAGATACGCACCGTTGGAAGTGGCCCGGCCACCGCCTTGACCTTCGCGGTGATCCGCAAATAGCAGCCTGGCAGAATGGGGGTCTCGCCCATATAGCGCAACCGCTTGGTGGCGGTATCTTTGACCAACTCAAGGCAACCGCCGAAATCCTGATCGGCCGGAACAAAAGCGCCAGTGCCATCGGTTGCATAGGTGTCTGACCCCGGCGTGCCATCGCCGTTTGCCCAAACGCCTAAGCCCGCCACAAATGGAAGCGGCATCAGCACCACGCCGTCAGTAATCGCCTTGTTCATGCAAAGATCCCCAAAAGGTGGGCAGCCACAACGCCGCCGTTACAATTGGGGATTTGATTAAAATATGGGCCTTAACGGGGGCTCACACCACCGTCGCGTTGGGACGCGCAACACGCAGGTTTATGCACCGCATCGGTGTACGCGCGGTGTACGTCTGGTGTACGAATGGTGTACCAGCAAAACATAGGGATTGGGGGTCAGGCGGCGAGGTCTGTTTCAACCAGTTGCACGCCATTTATCTGCCAGCCATCCGGGGTCTCGATCATCGCGTATTCCAATGTGTGAAACACACCTTCAGCGTCCCGCACCATGATAGTCTGAATTTGCATCCCGGCCTCTTCACGCAAATCAAGGAACCGCACATCTGCGTTGTCCCAGACCATTGGATAGCCACGCTCTACCATCATCCCAAAATTACTGGGGTCACGGAAAATGCCCTTGATCATGGGGCTTGCAAAGGAAAACGCCGTAGTGACATCGCGATCATTGAAAGCCTCCAGCTGGCTGCCGATCACGTCTTCAATGGCTTCTTTCGCCTGCCCAAAGACAGCACCCGCCATCATCACCAGCCCGCATGCC
>CALILP010000025.1 GCA_938016515.1 uncultured Paracoccaceae bacterium | reverse complement strand
TGGGGCTGTGATGCTGGCTGTGACTTCGGTTACCGTGATGGGCTGCGTGTAGATGACCTGTTGATCGCGGAACTTGTAGCGCAGTTCATAGGTGCCGGGCGTCGTCGGAGCAGTGATCGAAACGGGGTTACCACGATCAGTATATTGGTAGTTGCTGTACACGGTTTCGCCGATGGGGCCGATCTGGACGTTGTCGCCCGGTGCGTCCGGGCCAGTCCAGGTGACTGAAAAATCTGAGCCGGCGTTTACCTCTGTCGGGGCTTCCAGACCCACAGGGACAGCCGTTACCTCAATCAACTTTGTGCCGATAATATCCCTGTCGCGATGAACATAGCGCAGTTCGTACATGCCGGGATCAAACGGAGCGATCATGCTGATCGGATTGCCACGATCAGTATAGACGTAAGTGTATCGCTGATCGTCATCGGCGGGGTACATCTGAATGTTGTCCCCGTCGTCATTTGGACCCTCCCAGCCAATTGGGAACATGGACCCGCCGGGCACAGTTTCTGCAGCAATGATAACTGCTGTCAGTGCGGGCTCTTCAAAGACGGCCTCCACTTGCGTGTCGGCACTTGCGCCGACAACGAAATCGACGTTGACCGTCTGTTCCAACTCCAGCGAATAGGCGGTCGCGACATAGGCGCCCTCTGGTAATTCGGTCTCCAGGGGGTTGGCTTGCACATCTTCTGCGACCAGACCTGCGTCCTGATTGATGTCCCACAAGACCGGGCTTTCGATCAGCCGCTTGTCGTCGCCGATCACAGCGGTGAATGTCATCGCTACAGCGACTGGCTCTGGTTCCTCGACGACTGTGGTCAAAGCGGCTGCAAGCTCGCCCGCGTCTGAGGCCGGGATGAACATGCCGCCGGTTTCGTCAGCGATACATTGCATTTGGGCTGTGGCCTCAGCATCGCCGCCGACGTCAAAGCCGATGACATGGGCGGTGAAATCAACAGCAGCCGCTTCGAGGGCACGGGCAGCGGCACAAGGGTCTGGATTACAGGTCTCTACACCGTCAGACACCAAGATCACGGTGGCGCTGTCTTCGGTGTAGCGCAGCGCCTCAGCGGCAGCGATCACGGCGTCGGTCATCGGGGTTTTACCAAGCGGCTGGATGCCCCCAACGGCTTGGGCAATCGCATCGCGGGTTCCTTCGGCCGGGGCGACGATGGTTTCGATGTCGGTGCAATTGCCCCGCTCGCGGTGGCCATAGACAGTCAGGCCAAGGCGTTCCTCGCCGGGCAGCGTATCCAGCAACTGTGTCACGACGTCCTGGGCGATGGCGATCTTTGCGATCCCGTCAATCTGGCCCCACATTGAGCCGGACCCATCCATGATCAGAATTGTATTCGGTCGGTCTTGTGCGGCCACAGGCAAGGCAAGACAAAACGACAGTGCAGCGGTTGGCAAAATACGCATCAAATACTCCGATCTTGTAATATTGCCGAATGAAAACACAGCATTGCCAGCTTGCACAGCATTTCTTGCCACCAAGTCTGGAAACCCTGACCAACAGCGAAGGGAAAAAACATGTGAAAAACTTCCCAATGTTCCGTTAATGTTCTATAAGGCCACTGGCGATTTACGCTGGTCCCACTATGTCTGGGGCAAAGGACCTTGGGGGGCCACATGGCTGAACTGAAGAACATCGAAGTCCGCGGCGCGCGCGAGCATAACCTGAAGGGGATCGACGTGGATATCCCACGCGATCAGCTTGTGGTGATCACGGGGCTGTCCGGCTCTGGCAAGTCGTCCTTGGCCTTCGACACAATCTACGCAGAAGGCCAGCGCCGCTATGTTGAATCGCTGTCCGCCTACGCCCGCCAGTTCCTCGATATGATGGAAAAGCCGGATGTTGATCACATCTCTGGCCTGTCGCCCGCGATTTCTATCGAACAAAAGACGACCTCCAAAAATCCACGGTCTACTGTCGGCACAATCACCGAGATCTACGACTACCTGCGTCTGCTTTATGCACGGGCAGGGACCCCGTATTCACCCGCCACTGGCTTGCCGATCGAAGCACAGCAAGTGCAAGACATGGTCGACCGAGTGATGGCGCTGGAAGAAGGGACGCGCGGTTATCTGCTGGCCCCAATCATTCGGGACCGCAAAGGCGAATACCGCAAGGAATTTCTAGAACTGCGCAAGCAAGGCTTCCAACGGGTCAAGGTCGATGGTGAGTTCTATGAGCTTGATGAGCCGCCAACCCTCGACAAAAAGTTCCGCCATGACATTGATGTTGTTGTAGATCGGATCGTCGTGCGGGAAGGCCTGGAAACGCGGCTGGCAGATTCGTTCCGCACCGCCCTTGATCTTGCGGACGGCATCACGGTGCTGGAAACCGCGCCCACCGAAGGCGACCCCGAACGCATCACATTCTCAGAAAACTTCGCGTGTCCGGTGTCAGGCTTCACGATCCCGGAAATCGAACCACGCCTGTTTTCGTTCAACGCGCCCTTCGGGGCATGCCCGTCCTGCGATGGCCTTGGGGTCGAATTGTTCTTTGACGAACAACTGGTTGTACCAGACGTCACACTCAAAATCGCAGACGGGGCGCTGGCGCCTTGGCGCAAAGGCAAATCCCCGTATTTCCTGCAAACCATCGAAGCTATCGCCAAACACTACGGGTTCAACAAAAACGCGCGCTGGAAAGACCTTGATCCTAAGGTGCAAGAGGTCTTCCTGCGCGGCTCTGGCACCGAAGAAATCAAATTCCGCTACGACGAAGGTGGCCGGGTCTACCAAGTGACCCGCGTCTTTGAAGGCGTCATTCCCAACATGGAACGCCGCTACCGCGAGACCGATAGCAACTGGATCCGCGAAGAATTCGAGCAATACCAGAACAACCGCCCCTGCGGCTCTTGCGGCGGGTACCGTCTGCGCGAAGAGGCGTTGGCCGTGCGCATCGGGGACCAGCATGTCGGCAAGGTTGTGCAACTGTCGATCAAAGAGGCTTATGACTGGTGTCAGTCGGTTCCTAATAGCCTGTCCGTCCAAAAGAACGAGATTGCGAAGGCCATCCTGAAAGAAATTCGGGAACGCCTTGGGTTCCTGAACAATGTCGGTCTCGATTACCTCTCACTCTCCCGCAACTCTGGCACGCTTTCGGGGGGCGAAAGCCAGCGTATCCGGCTCGCCTCGCAAATCGGGTCTGGCTTGCAAGGGGTGCTCTATGTCCTCGACGAACCCTCTATCGGTTTGCACCAACGTGACAACGACCGCCTTCTGACAACGCTCAAAAACCTCCGCGATCAAGGCAACACAGTCATCGTGGTTGAGCACGACGAAGAAGCGATCCGAGAGGCCGACTACGTTTTCGACATTGGTCCGGGGGCGGGGGTGCACGGCGGTCAAGTCGTCTCGCAAGGCGCACCCGCTGACATCATGGCGGACGCCAATTCCATTACCGGCCAATATCTGATGGGCACCCGCGAAATCGCAGTGCCTGCGAAACGGCGCAAAGGGTCGGGCAAGAAACTGACGGTGGTCAAGGCGACGGGCAACAACCTGCAAAACGTGACCGCTGACTTTCCGCTTGGCAAATTCGTTTGCGTGACGGGTGTGTCGGGCGGCGGCAAATCGACCCTCACCATCGAAACCCTGTTCAAGAACGCAGCCCAGAAACTGAACGGCTCCCGTCAAGCACCGGCTCCTTGCGAGACAATCAAAGGGTTTGAGTTCCTCGACAAAGTCATCGACATCGACCAACGGCCCATCGGGCGTACCCCACGGTCCAACCCGGCTACATACACGGGGGCCTTCACTCCGATCCGGGATTGGTTCGCAGGCCTGCCAGAATCCAAAGCGCGGGGCTACAAACCGGGCCGGTTCAGCTTCAACGTCAAAGGCGGGCGCTGCGAGGCATGTCAGGGTGACGGTGTTATCAAGATCGAAATGCACTTCCTTCCGGATGTCTACGTCGAATGCGAAACCTGCAAAGGGGCGCGGTACAACCGCGAAACCTTGGAGATTAAGTTCAAAGGCAAAAGCATCGCGGACGTGCTGAACATGACGGTTGAAGACGCCCAGCAATTCTTCACCGCGGTCCCGTCTATCCGCGAAAAGATGGATGCGCTGATGCGTGTTGGATTGGGGTACATCAAGGTCGGACAACAAGCGACAACGCTGTCAGGCGGGGAAGCACAACGGGTTAAGCTGTCCAAGGAACTGGCGCGGCGGTCCACGGGGCGCACGCTTTATATCCTCGACGAGCCCACGACGGGCCTGCATTTTGAAGATGTGCGCAAACTCCTCGAAGTGCTGCATGAACTGGTCGATCAGGGCAACTCGGTCATCGTTATCGAACACAATCTCGATGTGGTGAAAACCGCTGATCACATCATCGACATCGGACCAGAAGGCGGTGACGGCGGCGGGAAAATTGTGGCACAAGGCACACCAGAAAAGGTCGCCGCAGTGGAAGATAGCCACACGGGGCGCTACCTCAAATCGATGCTGGTGGCCAAACCGGGCAAGGTGGCCGCAGAATAAGGACGTGATCCATGTTGCGTAGTCTTGCAGTGATCTTTGCGTTGGCCACGCCGGCGACTGCTGAGGAAAAGGTGTTCGACTTTAAGGGTATCGACAGCATTGATGCGCGCAACGGCGTCACGGTTCATGTCATACCGGGTGATGAGGTCACGGTGACAGCAACGGCGCGGTCGGGTGATGTCGAACAGCTTCAAATTCGCAAGTTCGGGCCATGGCTCGCGCTGAACCGCGATACGCGCTGGCTGATTTTCCCTTATGGCAGGCAGGACGACATCGTTGTCACAATCACACTGCCAGCATTGCGTAATATCAAAGCCTTTGAATCTGCAGTGGCAACGGCAGAGGGCTTCACGGGCGAGGCGCTGCGGGCCGAAGCGATACAGGGCGGGACAGTCACTGTGACGGATATCGACATCGCGGAGGTGACGCTTTTTGCAACAGATGGCGGAAGGCTGACGGTGTCGGGCACATGCGACACAACGGTTGCAGAGGCGACAGTTGCTGCGGCGATTGCAGCAGGTGATCTGACATGCACAAATGCGGCAGCGACGACACGGGTGGGGGGCAGCGTGACGGCACATGCAACATCGCAAGCCAGTGTGGATGACACTGCGGGGGGCACGATTACCCTGACTGGGACGCCCGTGATCGTAGACGACCTGCCCGGTATGGAACCCATCGCGGCAGAGCCCGATCCCGAAGGCTAGCGCCGTTCATATTTTCTTTTGGTCAAAAATACTTCGGGGGTGTGGGGGCTGGCCCCCATGATCATACGGATCATCCTGCAAACCGGTCCAAACTGGCCACAACACCGCCACACCCCCCGATTTTACAGAAAAATTATCTCCCCCCTTTCAGGTCATCTGCAACAAGACAGACGTCCCCTGTTGGCAGATGATGGTCCCCGCCAAAGGTTTGTCCCGCAAGCGGTGTGTTCTTGGCAGGCCGCTGTTTTGAGTTGTTTTGGCGAAACGAAGGGGCAGGTCGCGCTTTATGTCCCACAAAACGTGCGTGTGACGTATTCGTCTTCTGTGGGTGGTTTGGCATAGGGTGCTGTTATGTCAGTCAACGGGGTAAACGGATCAGTCACCGCTGCCAGCAACGACCGAAACGGCGCAAAGTCCCCGCCAACAGCTGCTGTGATCATCGCTTCGACCTGGTGGTTGCGCGGAATGATTTGTGGGTTCACCGGGTCCGTGTTGCGGCGCAGCGACCACCGACGGTGCCAGTCGTCAAAGGCGTCTGGGTCTAGGAACTGATCGCGCGCAGTGTCGAGGTTGGCAAAGACATTGGTGAAATCGGCCTGATCTTTTGACATAAGGCCCAGCAAGTCCTGTGCCAACGCATCATCGTCTTCGGTAAAGTTGGAAACCCCCAGTTTTGCCCCGAAGACCTCGCGCCATGCTGCGTCATAAAGTGCAGGCAGGCGGTTCACAGCGATTGTGAAATCTTCGATGGCTTGGTCCCGGTTGGGCATCAGTGGGATCAATGCCGTTGCAAACTGCGCCATATTCCACGCAGCAATCCCCGATTGGTTTTGATACGCATAGCGCCCGAACTGATCGATAGAGCTGAATACACGCGCCGGGTCATAGCTGTCCATGAACGCACAAGGGCCGTAGTCGATGGTTTCCCCTGCAATCGAGGCATTGTCCGTATTCATCACCCCATGGATAAATCCGACGCCCATCCATTTTGCGATCAGCTTTGCCTGGCGTGCGATCACGGCGTCTAGCAAGGCTGCAGGGCTATCAGCCTCTGGGTAGTGGCGCTGGATCGTGTAGTCGGTAAGGGCCTGAAGCAGATCAACCTCGCCGCGCGCCGCGTATATCTGGAAGGTCCCCACACGAATGTGGCTACTGGCCACCCGCGTCAGGATAGCCCCTGGGAGCAGGCCCTCGCGGACCACAGTCTCGCCCGTTGTCACAGCAGCAAGGGCACGGGTTGTGGGGATGTCTAAGGCATGCATTGCTTCTGATACGACATACTCGCGCAGCACCGGCCCCAGCCAGGCCCGACCGTCGCCGCCACGCGAATACGGCGTGCGGCCGGATCCTTTAAGCTGAACATCGTGGCGCTGGCCCGACGCGTTCAACACTTCCCCCAGTAAGATCGCCCGGCCATCGCCCAATTGCGGGTTCCAATTGCCGAATTGGTGGCCTGCGTAGAGCTGGGCAAGAGGGGCTGCACCGTCGGGCACCTCATTTCCTGCAAAGACCTGCAGATCGCCGACCGCGATCTGAATGCCGATGTCTTTTGCCAGCCCATCGTTTTGTATGATCAATGTCGGGTCACCAACAGGTGCCGGGTTCATCGCCGTGAACATCTGATCTGGCAAAGCAGCAAAGCTGTTATCGAACCGGGCCTTCATCTAAAGAACATCCGTCAGGACATGCATATTTGCGGCGTGGCGAAACCCTGTCTTGGTCCAGAATGGCACTTGAGCGTTTTGACCATCTTGCAGGTCAACGTGCAGGGCCTTCACCCCACCGCCACGCAAAGCAACAGACACTGCATGCAGTGTTTCCGTGCCGATACCGCGTCGCCTGACCTTGTCGCGGATATAAATCTCGCGGACCCAGCCCACCATGCCGCCTGCTGCGATGGACCAATCAAAGGTAACCATGACATAGCCCAGCGGCGCACGGGACGGTCCGATCAGCCAGATCGCCCCCAATGGGCTGCCATCCAAAAGAGGTTCTACGACACTTGCACGATGCGCATCATCGTAAGGCGCACCAATCTCGGCGTGGTACTTTTCCACCAAACCAAGGCATAAGGCTGCTTGTTCCGGGCCTGCCAGATGGACAGCAGCACTCATAGTCGGGCCAACCGGGTTGCCAGCAAATCAAAAAAGCCGTCCGCGTCGATGTCGCGCATGAACGTTGCATTGGCAGGCCGGTCAGAGACCCGCCACCAATCAGCCACGGTTGCCCCAAGGGTCAGCTCTGACTGGGTTTCGATGGCGACATTGATATGGCGGCCACTGAACAGGTCAGGCCGGATCAGATAGGCGATGACGGTCGGATCATGCAGAGGTGCCCCTTCAGAGCCGTATTTTTCCATGTCGAACCGTTCGAAGAAATCGGTCCAGGCAGCCACCATGTCGCCAACCTTGGTGCCCATGTCGCGAAAAGCGGCAACGCGGGCTTTGGTTGTCAGGGCCTTGTGGGTGACATCCAGTGGCATCACGGTGATCGGCCGGGCGCAGTTGAATACGATGTCTGCGGCCTCTGGATCGACATATATGTTGAATTCAGCGGACGGGGTGATGTTGCCCTGCTCAAAATAGCCACCGCCCATCAGGACGATCTCCTGAACCTGCGCCACGATGTCAGGGGCCTTCTGAAAGGCTGTGGCGATGTTGGTCAATGGACCCAATGGGCACAGTGTGACGGTGTTCGCAGGTTCAGAACGTAGGGTGTCGATGATGAAGTCGACGGCGTGTTGGTCTTGCAATGGCATGGTTGGGTCAGCCATCGGGGGGCCATCCAGACCGGTCTTGCCGTGAACATGCTCTGCGGTGATCAACTTGCGGGACAAGGGGGCGTCGCAACCTGCGTAAACAGATGTCTCGGGTTTGCCTGCCAGCTCGCAAACGATCCGGGCGTTTTTCTGGGTCAGGGGCAGGGGGACGTTGCCGGCGACAGCCGTAATGCCCAACACGGTCACATCCTCGGGCGAGGCGAGGGCAAGCAGGATGGCGACAGCGTCGTCTTGGCCGGGATCGGTATCGATGATGATTTTGCGCGGAGACATAAGGCACCTGTGTCGTGTTTCGCCGCAGAGTGTCCTGCATGGGGTGCAGGGGCAAGGGCGCAAACGCAATTCCACCCGAAGGGTTCCGCATTTATCGCGCTATGCGTGTTTCGGGCAGCTTGTCGCGCGTTCTGCGTGGCGTGTTGGGTCAAGCTTTGCCGACCCAAATGCCCGGTCGGGAACCCGACGCATAATTGCCGTTCACTACACGTCAAACGGGCACCAGACCGCCCAGAAATCCGTTTTTCCCGGTGGCTTCTGGTGTGTGACCTGCTGGCATCCCAGATTGAATGCAGCAGACGAGCAGTGTCTGCGTGAAACTGACTGAAAGGAAATAATCCATGACACGCATCTTTGCAGCAACCGCCGCATCTATCGTTCTTCTGGCCTCCCCCGCGCTGGCCATCGTCGCCGAGATCGATCTCGACGGTGACGGTGCATACAGCCTGACAGAAGTGCAAACAGCGATGCCGGACCTGACTGCGGACAGCTTCACTGTGATGGACGCCAATGGCGACGGTCTTCTGGACGCTGATGAGGTCGCTGCTGCGATCGAAGCAGGTCTTATGCCTGACCCCGCAGGCTAAGGCTGGCCGTCAGGTGGCCTCTTCCGCCTGATACCACTCACGAAGACGATGGGCGCATCCCGGTGGGGACTGCGCCCATTGTGTTTAGTCGGCACCACGTGCAAGGGCTGCGACACCTGTCCGTGCAATTTCGTGCAGCCCAAGTGGGCGCATGAGTTCCGCAAAGGCATCAATTTTTTCTGGCGTGCCCGTGATCTCAAAAACGAATGATTCCAGTGTGCTATCCACAACGTTGGCGCGGAAAATATCGGCCAGCCGGATCGCCTCGATCCGCTGATCGCCTTTGCCTGCAACCTTCAGCAACGCCAATTCGCGTTCTACGGACGGTCCTTCGACGGTCAGATCATTGACCGTATGTACGGTAACAATCCGGCCCAGCTGCGACTTGATCTGTTGGATCACCTGCGGCGTTCCCGAGGTCACGATGGTGATCCGGGACTGGTGACCGGTATGGTCAATCTCGGCCACGGTGAGGCTTTCGATGTTGTAACCGCGACCTGAAAATAGGCCGATCACCCGAGCAAGCACCCCCGGTTCGTTCTCGACGATCACCGCCAGCGTGTGCTGTTCGACCGTATCCCCGAAAGGGGTGCGCAGGTCATAGGCAGAGTGGCTGGAGGAGCCTTTTTTGATTTTGAGTGGGGACATGATTTGGTCCTTCAGTAGTTCGGGATTCCCATGCGCCTAGGCAAGGAAAATGCTTCTAAATTGGCAACTCAGTTTGTACGCCGCGACGCAGGTCAACACACTTGTTGCAGGAAGAGAGTATCGTGTGGAGATCGTCTCCCAGCTTTTGTGAAACTTCCGAGACATCGATCTTCTTAAGCCAGCGCTTGACTATCTTCACATCTGGCTGGCCATAAACAAGGTAGCTTTCCAACCTATCCTTCACTATTTCAGAGTCGACATTCGAACAGCATATGTTGGCGTTTTCTTTGCCGTCCGGCGTTGAACTGAGAGCAATGTAGTGCCCCCAATCTTCGACCGCCACAAAGACAGTTTTCCAGCCCAGTTTCTCCATTTCCTTAGAGAGAAAGTCCGAAAGTTGCCGCGCCCACATCCCGGGATTGATGTAGTCGTCGTTATTTTCGTCCGTCTCGCTTTGAAGTGGACCAAATTGGTCAGACCAGAACTGGAAGTAGTTGGGAAGCATATCCATGACCTAAACCATCACCGCGCCGTCGGATTTGATGGCATTCGCCGTATCCGCGTTCTCGCCCAGCAGCATCTCATTATGCGGCTTACCTGACGGGATCATCGGGAAGCAGTTCTCGTGCTTCTCGACCAGACAGTCGAACAACACCGGCCCGTCGTGGGTCAGCATCTCCATGATCGCGTCGT
>CALILP010000024.1 GCA_938016515.1 uncultured Paracoccaceae bacterium | reverse complement strand
CCTAGGGACTGCCATGGTACCCACCGAAAGCGAAGCATCACAAAGCACCCGCGCATTGCGGTTCCCTGATAGCCGTTTGCGCTTTCAGCCGCACTCAAGACCAGCCGAACGCTTACTCTCCTTTTACGCCGAAGCCGACGCTGGTTGCAGTACCAAGCCACCAATCTGTACGATCAGGTCAACGACCTCCTCAACTCCGCGTCCTGCTTTCAGTTCGGCAAACACATAAGGCCTGTCTTGACGCATCCTGTCGCTGTCGCGCTGCATCACCTCCAGCGAAGCACCAACATGGGGGGCCAGATCAGTCTTATTGATGATCAGAATGTCCGACTTCGTGATCGCAGGCCCGCCCTTGCGGGGGATTTCCTCGCCCGCTGCAACATCAATGACGTAGATCGTCAGATCGGCCAGTTCCGGGCTAAAGGTTGCAGAGAGGTTGTCCCCACCAGATTCGATAAAGACAACATCAAGGCCCGGATGCCGCTTTGTCAGCACATCAATCGCAGCCAGATTGATCGAGGCATCCTCTCGGATCGCAGTATGGGGACATCCCCCCGTTTCCACACCAACAATCCGATCTTGCGGCAGCACCTGCAGACGCATCAAGGCCTCTGCGTCTTCTTGGGTGTAGATGTCATTTGTGATCACCCCGACCTCGCATCGATCCCGCAAGGCCCGACACAGTTGAGCAGTCAGTGTGGTCTTGCCTGCCCCCACCGGGCCGCCAATTCCGACACGCAAAGGTCCATGGGGTGACGTCATGAGCGGAACATCCTTGAATATTGTGTTTCGTGGCGCATCGCGCTGATATCAGCGGCAAAGCTGGCCGATCCCAGATCATCGACACTGCGGGACAGGCCTGATGTCGCGGTCGCTTGGACAACAGGTTTCAGGTTGCGAACGATGACTTGTCCCTCGGTCTGGCCCAATGGCACCGCCCGCACAGCAGCTGAGGTCAGGCTGGTACCAAAGCTATGCAAATAGGTTTCGGCCGTCAGGGCCAAAGGCAGGTCATGGGCCGCAGCCGATGCGCCGACGGCCAGCGGTAGCGCCATATCCGGCACCGCATGGCCCCACACATCCCGAACAGCGCGTGCGAATGCGCTGCCCTGTTGCACGGTTTCCAAAAGACGCTCTTTCGCGGGGGCAAGGGCGCGCGCCAATGCGTCCAATTCCGCAAGCTCATCCGCCTCTGCCGCATACGCGGCGGCCAACAAAATCACATCGTTGGGCCCTGCTCCATGTTGCAAGATGCCGGTAATCCAAGCCTCGGCTGTCTTGGCGTCGGTGACGTGGCCTTCGGCGATGGCCGTCTCTAATCCGTGCGAGTAGCTGAACGCCCCAATGGGAAAACTCGGCGAGAACCACTGGGTCAGCGTCAGGATCGCGTCACTGTCAGTCATGGGTGTGGCTGTGATCAGGGCCATGCGCGTGGCTATGATCATGACCATGGGTGCGGCCATGGCCATAGGCGCCGCCTTCGGGTGTAAATGGCTCGGTTACGTCGGTCACTTGCGCCCCAAGTTTCACCATCAGTGCTCGCAAGACGTGGTCGGGCTGGATCAAGACGCGGCTGTTCTCGATCTGGCAAGGGCAATGGCGGTTCCCAATATGCCAGACAAGTGGCAGCAAACGTTCCGCGGTGATCTGCAAGAGCGCTTCTTCAGCGGCACAAACCTCGATGAACCGACCATCGGTCAGTGCAAAAGCATCGCCGTGGTTCAGCGAGGTTGTCTGGGCCAGATCGACCAATACACCTTTGCCTTGCGCAGTTTGCACAACCTTGCGCCGCAGAAACCTGTCTTCATAGGTCATCACGCAGCGATCAATCGCTTCAGACCAGTCACCGGCACGGCGGATATTATGACAGTGGTTGTCGGCCATCAGAACAGGAAATACCGCTGCGCCATCGGCAAAACCTCTGCGGGTGCGCAGGTCAGAAGTTCACCGTCGGCACGGACCTCGTAAGTCTCGGGATTCACTTCAATTGCCGGAGTTGCATCGTTGAGGATCAAATCCTTCTTGCCGATCTTGCGGGTGTTATCCACAGCAACCAACTGCTTGGCGACACCGAGGTGCTGACGCAGGTCGCTTGCGGCGGCGGCGGCACTTACAAAAGTCACGGCGGAATGCTCCACCGCCCGTCCCATTGCTCCGAACATCGGCCGGGAATAGACCGGCTGCGGCGTCGGGATCGACGCATTGGGATCGCCCATTTGGGCACAAACAATCGACCCGGCCATCAAGACCATTGCGGGCTTCACCCCAAAGAATGCAGTGTCCCACAGACACAAGTCCGCGCGTTTGCCGACCTCAATAGAGCCGATCTCGTGGCTGATCCCATGGGCAATCGCCGGGTTGATCGTGTATTTGGCAATATAGCGCCGAACCCGCAGGTTATCGTTCTCACCCTGCTCATCTGCCAACCGGCCTCGCTGTTTCTTCATCTTATCAGCGGTTTGCCATGTACGGATCAGCACCTCACCCACACGGCCCATCGCCTGACTGTCAGACGCAATGATCGAAAACGCACCCATGTCGTGCAAGATATCCTCGGCGGCAATCGTCTCGCGCCGGATGCGGCTTTCCGCAAAGGCCACATCCTCTGGGATCGACTTATCAAGGTGGTGACACACCATCAGCATATCGAGGTGTTCTTCGACCGTGTTGACCGTGAAAGGCCGCGTCGGGTTGGTCGAGGACGGCAGCACGTAATCCTCGCCGCAAATCTTGATGATATCCGGGGCATGACCACCACCTGCACCTTCGGTGTGGAAGGCGTGGATCGTCCGTCCTTTCATCGCCTTCAACGTATGTTCCACAAAACCACTTTCGTTCAGCGTATCGGTGTGGATCATCACCTGCACGTCCATCTGATCGGCGACATCCAAACACGTATCTATCGCAGCAGGTGTCGTGCCCCAATCCTCGTGCAACTTCAGGGCACATGCCCCACCCTTCACCATCTCAACCAAAGCATCAGGGCGCGAGGCATTCCCCTTGCCGGCCAGCCCGATGTTCATCGGGACTCCGTCCAATGCCTGTATCATTCGGCCAATGTGCCAGGGGCCCGGCGTACAGGTCGTGGCCAGCGTCCCATGAGCAGGCCCCGTGCCGCCGCCCAGCATTGTGGTCACGCCTGAATGCAACGCATCTTCAATCTGTTGGGGGCAGATAAAATGGATGTGACTGTCAAACCCGCCTGCTGTCAGAATCTTGCCTTCGCCAGCAATAATCTCGGTCCCCGGCCCTATCGGGATATCAACACCGGGCTGGGTATCCGGGTTTCCCGCTTTGCCAATGGTGTGAATCCGCCCATCTTTCAAACCAACATCAGCTTTGAAAATCCCGCTATGGTCGACGATCAGCGCGTTTGTGATGACGGTGTCCATACCCCCTTCAGCGCGGGTCATCTGACCTTGGCCCATGCCATCACGGATGACTTTGCCGCCGCCGAACTTCACTTCCTCGCCGTAGATTGCAGCATTTCGACCGGTGCCATCCGAGCTGGCGCGACCGACAGCCTCTGCGGTCAGGTCACGCTCTACTTCGATAATCAGGTCCGTATCTGCCAGCCGGACTTTGTCGCCCGTTGTCGGACCATACATCGCGGCATAATCTGCGCGGGAAATCGAGGTAGCCATCAGGCGGTCTCCATCTTCTTTTCATTCAGCAATTTTAATCGGATCGGATGCCGTCTGCGGTACATGAACCGGGCAAAGGCGCCATAGATCGGGGTCAAGAGCCCCGCATCAATCGTCACATCGTCGATCAACCGTGCCCCGGTTTCCGTTCGTTCCACGCGCAATTTGTGCTGCCACAGCTTTACCGCGCCGCCCCATTCACGCGATGTGAAAGTCCGGTTTTCGTGATCCAACACCTCCAGCATCATGTGATAAGGTTGCGGCGGCAACTTTCCAAGAAGGCGAAAGGTGACATCAATCTGCTTGCCCTGCTCTAACGGGTCCAGAGACATACCTTCGAATGTCATGATCCCCTTCATAACTTCCAGATAAGCGGCAGGATCAATTGCGACGGCCCAAACAGCATCGGCAGAATGGGCATACTCATGGGTCAGGTGAACATGTGCGGGCATCTGGGGCTTAGACCTTCATGCCGCGCTTGCCCAAACGGCGCGCATTCGCGCGTGTTTTCTTACGGATCGGTTTGATCGCGGCGGACGCGATCTGATCGGCGGTCCCCCCGCATATCGCCACCTTCGTGGCATCGGTGGTGGCCTTTGTCATGGCGTAAACTTTTTCAGATATCATGCGACCGTCTTCCGCAGGGGTCACCGACCAAACGCCAGCCATACCCATCATGCGTATCCCGATCACGGCGTTAGCCTCGGCCATCAGATAACCAACCTGCAAGGCATTGGTCCAATAATCGAAGGGGGTGTTACGCGACATCTTAAAGATCTCCCATCACTGCTTGATTAAAACCAATGACCCGACGTGCGCCGACCAAAGGGATTACGCTGACTTCACGACGCTGACCCGGCTCAAACCGGACAGCGGTTCCGGCGGCGATGTCCAATCGACACCCGCGCGCCGTCTCGCGATCAAAATCCAGCGCAGGGTTGGTTTCTGCAAAATGATAATGACTGCCGACTTGTACGGGCCTGTCGCCGGTATTGGATACCATCAGCGTGACAGCTTCACGGTCGCCATTCAGGGCAATGTCGCCCTCTGCGGTCATCACTTCACCAGGGATCATCGCGCAACTCCTTCATTCATTTCGCCAAAACAACTCATCTTTTCAACGGATCGGATTGTGCACCGTTACCAGTTTGGTCCCATCCGGGAACGTCGCCTCGACCTGTACCTCGTGGATCATTTCAGGGATGCCCTGCATGCACTGATCGCGCGTAATGACCTGCGCGCCCGCTTGCATCATATCTGCAACCGAGCGGCCATCGCGGGCACCTTCCACCACAGTATCCGTAATCAAGGCAATGGCCTCGGGGTGGTTCAGCAACACACCACGGGCAAGTCGCTTGCGCGCAACTTCTGCGGCCATAGCAATCAATAGTTTATCTTTTTCGCGCGGGGTCAGTTGCATTCATAGCATCCATGTCTTGGGAATTGTGCCCCCTTGCAGCCAAGCCATTACCGGGCAAAGGGATTGTCGTAGGTCGTAACTATCGGGCGCGATGATACGCGCGAAAAGAACACTATCCCGGATCAAGCTGACACCGCCCGTTGCCGGCATCAGATCTTGTAGCGGTTCAAGAAAGGCCTCGGCGTCTGGTGCTGCATACAACACACTAGCCATCGCGATGCTGCCGTTGCCCGTCGCGGGGCCTTGCATTGCCTCGTGCATATCACCCTTCAGGCGAACGGCATCTGCAAAGATCAAGACACCGTCACGATGAACACGGACGTCGTCGGCAAAGGCACCGTGCCGAACGGCCTCGCCCATCGTCTTACGGCCCAAAATCAGCGGCTCGACCATTAAAAAGGTTCCATTCCCAGAAATTTTTACATCAAGTTTGCGGCGCAAAACACTGTGATTAAAGAGAATGGTTTCTTGTGGCAGCCAGTCGATCCGAGCGCCTTCATTGACGGAAAGCCGGGTCGTCAAATGCGCTGGGGTTGGATCGACTGCGCCGTAAATACGCTCGGCGGCTTGGGTTGTCACAGTCAGTCTGCTGTCAGGATCTGCAGTTGCCTGAATGTCAAACATATCACCGCCGGTCAGGCCTCCTGCAGTATTCAGGAAAACAAGATCAAGTGCCGCCGAAGCTGTCCGAGGGAACAGTGCCTTAAGCGATCCAGATTGATACAAATCGCCAAGAACAGAAGCCTCGCCACGACGCTTTGAACGCACCATCAGCTGACCACGCGCCCTTGGCAAGCCTTGCGCCTGCACAACATTTATTGGGGCTGCTTGATTGATTGCGGGCCTCGACGTCTTGAACGGCACCAATCTCAGCGATTCCCTTTGGGATGCACGCAAATTCGCATGACAATCGCCCGACTTACGGGCATATGCCTATTTTTTAAGCAAAAACCCTCTACCACCCACAGTCATGCCCGACTTTGCAGCACTGAGGATTATTCTTTCAGCAACGAATGGACCTTCGATGCTTTAAGGGATCAGCACCTCGGGGCGCGAAAAGGACGCCGATTGTTCGGTGCCATCGTCAAAGGTCAGTTTCACGGCAATGCTCTCAACGCTGTTCAGTGGTAAGGCAATGTAGGGTGGAAACGATATGACGTCGGTGATCCCGTTGGGTTGTGCTGTCTCACTATGACAGGGTTCCAGCGCCAGTGACTGATCTGCAGGCGCGCCGTTCAGGCCGTAGTGGATATCCCACAACCCACAACGCCACGCCATAAGATGCGTGAAATAAACCAGATCTTGCCCTTCATAGGCCCGGACTGCGACCCAGTTCGCTTCGGTCATGCCAAGGATTGGCTTGACCTCGGCGGCGGTCGTGAATTGGCCGGTTGGCGTCTGGTCCTCTGGCGTCCGGGTCGCCGGATCGTCGCCGGAACCTTCGTCGATGGCCGCTTGCGCACTGACTGGCGGAGGCGCCTTGCTGCTGCCGGCCGCGGGCGCGATGCCCAAAGCGAGACCGATAAGATACGGCAGGATCAGATCAAACATCAGGTGGCCCTTTCTGTGTCGCGCTGTAACCGGTCCTGCGTTACGCTGAACGCAAATACGTATGCAGGGCAGTCTTATCATGGCGCAACAAGGTGGCGCGCACCAGCCATTCAACATTATGATCGTCGGACAAGCGGGCCGACTTGAGTATGAAGCGCTGTTATTCGTCGCGTCACTGCGCATGATGTCGCCCGAATTCGACGGCAAGATGATCGTCGTCGAACCGCAGCCGGGCGACCGCTGGCGTGACGATCCCCGCATGAGCGACGCGGTCAAGGCGCGACTGACTGACCTTGGCGCAGAGATACGGCCATTCGATAGTCACCACTTTGGTCAGGATTACCCGTATGGCAACAAGATCGAAGGACTTGCCGCAATGCCAGCGCAAGCGCCATTCGTCTTCTTCGACACTGACACGCTGATTACCGGAGAACTTGCGTCCGTGCCCTTCGACTTTGCCCGCCCCTCGGCCTCGATGAAGCGCGAGAATACCTGGCCCGCGGAAGAATTGTACTGGCCGGGATACGCGGCCGTCTGGAAGTCGCTTTACGACAAATTTGAATTGGATTTTGAAAGTAGTCTCGATCTGTCTCAGCCTGACGACTACTGGCAGCGTTACATGTACTTCAATGCGGGGTGGTTCTTTGGGGCTTGCCCGAAGGCCTTTGGGCGGCGGTTTACCGACTGGGCTGTTGCTGTTCGGGACAACCGGCCAGATGCTCTTGTGGTGCAATCGCTGGATCCCTGGCTAGATCAAGTTGTGTTGCCTCTGGTGATCCACTCTTTTGGAGGGGGCCGTCCGGGACGCGAGCTGAATGGATTGGATGGCGATATTACCTGTCACTATCGAGTCCTTCCTTTGTTCTATGCCAGAGAGACCGATCATGCTGTCAGCGTCATGGAAGCCGCTGCAAGCCCCAACAAGAACAAAAAGTTGCTGAAGCTGTATAATCCTTACAAGCGCATGATCTTCCAAGGACGCGGTCAAAAAGTCCGGGCATTGTTTGACCGCAATGACCTGCCCCGTAAAGAAAAGCAGCTGCGCAACAAGATCAAAGCCGCAGGATTCTGGGTCCGCTAGGGTTTGACCTAAATGTACGGCTGCGCCGCCCTTCATATTTTGGTTACGTTGGATGCAGCTTGTGCGGGCTGCAAGATAGGTCTGTGCCTGCTGCCCCGTTGAATTGGCGGCCACCCCCAAACCCCTGAGTGTATTTGATGCCAAAAGAAGGTTGATGGAATTCATCTATTTACCCGGATGATATTGACTCATTTTAATCCGGGTAATACCCTCTCCGCAAAGGAGATGCTGATGACATCATTCACTGCATTTGAAGATCACTGCATCACTGCCCAAGGGGATATGCCTGTGATGATTGCTGCACAGCGCGCTGCTTTGGCACGTGGCATTAACTTGCTGATTTATGACGACAAGACAGGCCAAGTCCGCGATGTTGATATGCGTGACGCCCCGCCACCCCAGCGGGGCCGCCCAAAATTGGGCGTGAAGGCCCGCGAAGTGACCTTACTGCCGCGCCATTGGGAATGGCTTGCCGATCAAAAGGGAGGTGCATCTGCCACTTTGCGCAAGCTGGTGGATGACGCGATCAAGGCTGCAGATGGCCATCGCAGCGACGCCGCGCGTCAAAAAACCGCCTATGCCTTTGTCAGTTCCATTGCCGGAGATCTGCCCGACTTCGAAGACATCACCCGCGCCTTATTTGCCAGCGACTGGACCGCGTTTGCTTCTAAAATGCAGGGCTGGCCTGAAGACGTGCGTCGTTACGCCTTGCGGATGGCCGATCTTACTGACTGAAAATTCCAGAGGTGCTCTCGAATCCTTTCACTTCGATGGGATTTCCAGAGGGGTCGCGAAAAAACATCGTCCATTGCTCGCCTGGTTCTCCTTTGAAGCGAACGGATGGCGCGATGATAAAGTCGGTTTGCCGGTCTTCCAAACGGCCAGCCAAGGCAGTCCAAGAATCCAACGGCAATACAACCCCGAAGTGTGGCATCGGCACCATGTGATCGCCGACCTTGCCGGTTGCGGCGTTTGGAAACGGCTCGCCGAGATGCACGGACAGCTGATGGCCGAAAAAGTCGAAATCGACCCACGTATCGGTGGACCTGCCTTCTGTCGCCCCAAGAGCTACGGAATAAAATTCCCGTGCCGCGGCCAAATCGCGAACATGAAAGGCCAGATGAAAGGGGTGCGGCATAACGTTTGTCCTTTTTGCGCCCTGCCGTTGCGGCAGACCTGTGTTGGACATAGTGTGCCGCAAATTCTGTCGAGGGAGAAGACATATGACTGACGGCCCATCTTACGGCTTTGACACCCTGCAAATTCACGCAGGCGCCCGGCCGGACCCGGCCACAGGCGCCCGCCAGGTTCCGATTTACCAAAGCACAGCCTTTGTGTTTCGCGACGCCGACCACGCCGCCGCTTTGTTCAACCTCCAAGAGGTTGGCTATATCTATTCGCGTCTGACAAACCCGACGGTGGCTGCGTTGCAGGAACGGATCGCAACACTGGAAGGCGGCGTTGGCGCTGTTTGTTGTTCCTCGGGACATGCAGCCCAAATCATGGCGCTGTTCCCACTCATGGGGCCGGGTTTGAACGTTGTGGCATCCTCAAGACTTTATGGCGGGACGATCACCCAGTTCAGCCAAACCATCAAACGCTTCGGCTGGTCTGCGACCTTTGTGGATATGGACGATGCAGATGCTGTAAAAGCCGCCATCGACGAAAACACCCGCGCTGTATTCTGCGAGGCGATCGCAAACCCCGGCGGGCATATCACCGACCTTGATATGATTTCTGCGATTGCGGACGAGGCCGGTATCCCGCTGGTTGTCGACAACACCTCAGCCACGCCATACCTGTGCCGCCCGATTGAACATGGAGCCACGCTCGTGGTGCATTCGACCACGAAGTACTTGACCGGCAATGGCACCGTCACCGGTGGCTGTGTTGTGGATTCAGGCAAGTTTGACTGGGCTGCAAACGACAAATTCCCGTCGCTAAGCCAGCCAGAACCTGCCTATCACGGCCTTAAGTTCGCAGAGACTTTTGGGCCGCTTGCCTTTACGTTCCATGGCATTGCCATTGGTCTGCGGGATCTGGGAATGACGATGAACCCGCAAGCGGCGCATTATACGTTGATGGGAATCGAGACCCTGTCCTTGCGCATGGATCGCCATGTTGAGAATGCCGTGAAAGTGTCCGGTTGGCTCGAGAAAGATGACCGCATTGACTATGTCACTTATGCTGGCCTGCCCTCTTCGCCATATAACAAGCTGGTGCCAAAGATCTGTCCGCGCGGTGCAGGTGCCTTGTTCACGATTGCAGTGAAAGGCGGATATGACGCTTGTATCAAGCTGGTGGATAGCCTGGAGATTTTCAGCCATGTCGCCAACTTGGGCGACACAAGATCGCTGGTGATCCACTCTGCCTCGACCACGCACCGCCAGTTGACTGTCGAGCAGCAAGAGGCAGCCGGTGCCGGACCAAATATCGTCCGGATTTCGATTGGGATCGAGGACGCGGACGATCTGATCGCAGACCTTGATCAGGCTTTAGCAAAAGCAACGGCCTAACGAAAAAAAGCCAGCCCGCGTTGCGTGACCCGGGCTGGCCCCTATTCTACCGATGTGACCATGGTTACTTGCGCTGACACGTCGAATGTCCCCACAGCAATAGGAACACTTCGCGCGGCCGCACCGTTAAAGGACTGAGGAAAACCGCCATCCGCGTTGATTTCTTCAATTCTCAGAACATCGCCCATAGCTAGTTCAGCAGCATCTGCATAAAGCTTTGTCTTTGCGATTGCATCCGCCACAGCGGCACGACGCGCCTGCGCCAATAGCGGGGCCCGATCAGAAACATCCAACTGGAGGCCATTGATTTGAGTGACCCCCGACGCGACAACAGCATCAAGGATGCGACCCGATTGCGTCATATCACGGACAACGATGGTCAGATCGCTTGAGGCCACAAAACCCACCAGCGCGGGCGGCGATGATCCGTCACGCGGCGCGGAATAGCGCGGGGACAGACGCAACCCCGCCGTCTGCATGTCGTCAGTTGCAAGACCCGCTTCTGCCAGCGTGCTAAGAACATCTTCCATCTGTGCTGACATGCTGCGGATCGCATCTGATGCCTCAAGGGCATCTGCCTGCACCACAAGGTTGATGCGCAGGATATCCGGGGTTGCGGTGATCGTTCCGTTTCCAACAACCGAAATCTGGCGCGACGTAGCAGCCAGAGCCTGTGTGCCAGCCTCTTGCGCGCGTCCCGGAGCACCGAGGGTCGCAACACAACCAGCAACGAACACAACCTTCAGTAGATTGTTCATACCTGCTTTCCTATGCTTTTTCTGCGCCCAACCTACAATGGACCGAATCGGCGCAAAGCGGAAATAGTGTTTTTCGCCGAAAGACTTGGATGCGGCGGAAAATCGCGGTACACACGCCACACCAGAAGTTCAGGCTTTCTGGTTGTGGGTAGGGTTTGTAAAGTATTTCCATGACGCCAAATTTTGCGCTTTTGCTCTCTGTTGAAGGGATTGTTCTGCTGCATCGTGTGCAGGACGGCTGGCACCGTGCCGGCCATGTTCCGTTGGATGCGACTGATCTAAACGCAGAAATGACCGCCCTGCGCGACATTGCGGGCGATCTGGCACCTGATAACGTGCACACCAAGCTGGTCTTGCCGAACGACCAAATTCGTTACCTTACTATTGAAACAGCGCGGACGTCGCTTGATGACATTCATGCCGCGATCTCGGCGGCCACGCCACTGGCGCTGGATGAGATGGTGGTGGATTTTGACCGCTCGGGCGGGCGCACGCATATCGCCGCTGTCGCCAAGCAGACGTTGCTGGAAGCCGAGACTTTCGCACATGAACATGGATTTGCTCCTGTCAGTTTCGCGGCAATCGCTGACGATTATACCTTCAATGGGGAAGTATTCTTCGGGCCAACCAACTATGCACGTGATACACTTGAGATTGGCGCTGATGTGTCTCGCGATGACATGCCATCCGTTGAAACCGGAACGGTTGCACAGATTGATCCGGACACGTCTGCCAAGCCGCCAAAGATTGAAATCACCTCAGTCGTACGCGTACCAGACCCCGACACCACGCCTGAGGCCGAGGCCCCTGCTGACACGAAAGACGACACCGACGCGCCGGTTCCCGTATTTGCTAGCCGCAATCGGACAGCTTCCGGTCGTTTGGACGCAGCAGAAGATACCCCGATTGCACGCTTTAACCGCAGCGCACAGCGCAATGATATCGTAGATAAATTCCCAACTGCAGAGGCCGACGCTCCGGCTATCCCGCAACCGGTTACTGCGTCCCGATCTGATCCAGATGTGGCAAAGCCGATAGCGACCTTCCGTGCGCCGATGCGCAAATCAAAACCGGTGCCTGCCGTGCCGAAATCCGATGCCGATATTGCTTTGGCCAAGGGCATTGCCAAGGCTGACGCCAAAGGTGCGTCTGGGTATGTCGGACTTGCCCTGACAGCCGCGCTCGTTTTGGGCATGGCAGTGGTCGGGATTTGGGCCAGCAAGCAGATGGAAGGCGGCGTTGCGGGCTTGCTCGAGGTTGATCCCGGACTGCAAGACGACGACCCTAACCTGGCAACGGCCCCGATCGTTGTCGCACCTGCGCCCGACGTGGCCTCGGTGGAAACTGCACAGGTCCCGCTTGAAGAGGAAGCAGAGGCACCGCCGACGCCGATCGTGACAGCGATACCTGGCCGCGTTCTTAGCCCTGCAGACGCTGCGCGCATCTACGCAGCTACCGGTGTTTGGCAGCGGGCACCCCGCCTGCCCGGAATACCGGATCCCGTAACCGTCACAACGCCGCAAGGCGTTCACACCTTCGATGTTGTTGCAGCCGTACAGGACATCCCCAAACCCGGCACGCCAGACATTGTCACTTTGGACCACGACCTTCCAATCTTGACGCCGCTAAACCCGGCACCAGCCAATCGCCCGTTAGCGCGCGATGAAGACGGCTTTATCCGCGCCGCCGCAAACGGCACAGTTCTGCCAACTGGTGTCTGGATTTAC
Organism: uncultured Paracoccaceae bacterium; assembly: GCA_938016515.1. GTDB lineage: Bacteria > Pseudomonadota > Alphaproteobacteria > Rhodobacterales > Rhodobacteraceae > Yoonia. The sequence continues at coordinate 10,488 of CALILP010000024.1, read as the reverse complement.
GGAAGAGCACCCGGAAAACGCCCGCCACTGCGGCCAACGGATGAACCAGTCGGCTTGGACGACGCATCAATCCCAACGGTTCAAGAAGATATCGTTACGTCGTTGCAGCTTACTGCTTTCACGGCTGAGACTGACTTACCACCTGCACGCGCTTTTAGCGCGCCAGCGCTCAGCCAGCCCTTGCCGGTGGCGCGCCCATCTGCGGATGCACCACAACAGTGGTTGCCGGCGACCACAGCGTTGATCTCTGCCCCTGCAACGGCACCTGCCGAAGCAGGCCCGGCAATCACCGACGTTTTGGCCGCTGTCCCTGCGGCACCAGCCGGATCTGCGCCTCAACAGCCGGAAACAAGCGTGACCAGCACTGAAGATGCGGTGCCTGACCAACAATCACCAGCACAGACGATCGCTGCACTTGCAGACAATCCGCTGGGGACACAGGCACCTGCACCACGCGAAGAAGACCTGTTTGATGCCCCCGAAGGCTTCGTCGAAGTCATTCTGGGCCGCCCGGCCATAGTACCACCTTTGCGCCCAGGAACACCGGAAATTGCGCCAGAAACGGAAGTTGCGGACGTCCCGACAGAAGATGAAGCTGCGGATGCGACGCCAGCAGATGTTGCGGTCTTTCAGGATCCCAGCCTATCGGATTTTCGGCCACGCGGCAGACCCGCTGACTTATTGCCGCCATCTGCAGCAACCTTTGAAGCGATCCCAACGCTGGCAGGCTTTCGTCCCTCGCTACGGCCAGACGGACTTGCGCCTGCACCCGTGCAAGACCCGGTCGAGGACCAAGCGGATGCGGTCATCGAAGACCCAGCTGTTGCAAATGCCACTGACATTTCAGCTATCGTTGCCACGATTGCAGCTGCGGCACCGCCTAGCCAAATCGTGAACCCGACGCGCAGTGCAATCGTAGCTTCGCCGCGTCCTGACACACGCCCTCGGAACTTCGCACGGGTTGTTGCATCAGCACAGGCATTGCAACAGCGGCAGGCCACAACTGCAGCAGCCGCCTCCACCTCTGCGGCAGTTGCCCAGCAGCCAGCTCCTACTACTGAGACCGCACCTGCAACGGCACCTGCGACCGGCGGACAAACAGCCGTGACAGTGGCCCGCGCAGCAACCGTCGATAATGCAATCCGCCTTCGGGACATAAATTTGATCGGTGTGTATGGCAAACCCGGCGCACGCCGCGCCCTTGTGCGCATGCCCAATGGACGGTTCGTGAAGGTCGAGGTTGGCAGCAGACTGGACGGTGGCCGTGTTACAGCAATCGGTGACAGTGCACTGAACTTCGTCAAACGCGGCCAAACTTACGCACTCCAGCTGCCTGCCGGTTAATTTCCCGTTCAGGGTGTCGTGACACATTGCTAATCGGATCACCGGTTGCAAGAAAGAGACATGGACACCTTCCTTTTCCAAGCAACGATTTATCTTGGTGCCGCGGTCATCGCGGTACCGCTTGCAGCACGTCTGGGGCTTGGATCGGTTCTTGGGTATCTGGCGGCGGGCATTCTGATTGGTCCGGTCACAGGTCTGGTTGGGACGGAAACCAAAGACCTGCAACATTTTGCAGAGTTTGGCGTTGTTATGATGCTGTTCCTGATCGGGCTAGAGCTGGAACCAAAGGCACTTTGGAACATGCGGGACCGGCTTATTGGTCTGGGCGGTTTGCAAATCTCGGTCACGACATTGCTGATCATGGGGGCGGCAATGCTGCTTGGCTATGTCTGGACGATCGCGTTTGCAATTGGCATGATTTTCGCATTAAGTTCGACCGCTATCGTACTGCAAACACTTTCGGAAAAAGGGCTAATGCAAACGAACGGTGGTCGATCTACATTCTCGGTATTGTTGTCGCAAGACATCGCTGTCATCCCAATGCTGGCCATCCTTCCGCTGCTCGTTGTCTCTGCACCCGTTCGGCTGGCCGAAGACGGCTCAATGCAGCGGGTTGTGGATGACCACGATGCCCACGCGACCCTAAGCCTTGTTGAGGGCCTGCCCGGCTGGGGTGTGACACTGGTCACACTCGGGGCTGTGGCCGCTGTCATCCTGACGGGGATCTTCGCAACACGGCCGGTCTTTCGCTACATCCACCACGCCAAACTGCGTGAGATGTATACCGCCTTGGCGCTTCTGATCGTTGTGGCCATTGCGGTACTGATGACGATGGTCGGACTGTCGCCTGCGCTTGGAACCTTTCTTGCAGGCGTGGTTTTGGCCAACTCAGAGTTTCGTCATGAACTGGAAAGCGACCTTGAACCGTTCAAAGGTCTGCTGCTTGGGCTTTTCTTTATCACAGTAGGTGCAGGCATCGACTTTGCCCTCTTTTTTGGCGAACCGGGCTATATTCTGGCGCTGACTTTTGGCGTTATTATCATCAAAGGGCTAGTCCTATACGCGCTTGCACATCTTTTCAAAATTAAGGGTAAAGATCGATGGCTCTTTGCCCTTGGCCTCGCACAAGCGGGCGAATTTGGGTTCATCTTGATCTCATTCTCACAACAGCAAGGCGTGCTGTCGCCCGGACTGTCGAGCACACTGTTGCTGGTCGTGGCACTATCAATGTTGATCACGCCACTCCTCTTTATCCTTTACGAGTTCCTTGGCAGATTCATCACAGAAGGCGAAGACCAGACCCACGATCAAGTTGACGAGCAAGGGGCTGTGATCATCGCGGGCATTGGCCGATTTGGTCAGATCGTCAACCGGCTGGTCCAGTCAGCTGGCTTTTCAACGGTCGTCATCGACAACGATCTGCCGACTGTACAAATGATGCGCAAATTTGGGTTCAAAGGCTTCTTCGGTGACCCGACCCGGCCAGATGTCTTAAAGGCGGCGGGCTTGGAAGACGCGAAAGTGCTTGTCGTCGCAATCGATGACAAACGTATGGCAAAAGCGCTGGTCACCTATGCCCGCAAGGCGCGACCAGACCTGCACATCATTGCGCGGGCACGCGACCGGGTCCATGTCTACGAGCTTTATGCGGCTGGTGCGAATGACATTGTGCGCGAGATGTTTGACGGCTCTTTGCGGGCTGGGCGATATGTGCTGGAAAATCTGGGGCTATCGGAATACGAAGCGGCAGAGGCAGAGAACACGTTCTATCACCACGATCGTTCGGCGATGCGCGATTTGGCAGAAGTCTGGAAGCCCGGCGTGCCCGTCATGGAAAACCCAGAATATCTGGCGCGCGCGAAAGAACTGAATAACGATCTGGAAACCGAATTGGCATCTAAGCAGCAAAGCGGAGAGGCGCAGGACGACATGCGCATCCGCCGTTCCGGTAAGTCGCCGCGCTACGGGGGCTAGCCTGCTGCGACCCCAGCTTCAGCAAAGGTCGCCATACCAGAATGGCAGGCCACTGCACCTTTCAGAACACCAATTGCCAACGCCGCACCCGACCCTTCTCCAAGGCGCAGACCAAGCTGCAACAGCGGCTCTTTCCCGATGCCGTCAAGAAGCCGTTGATGGGCGCCTTCAGCACTCAGATGGCCAGCAACCGCATGATCCAATGCGCCGGGCTCGGCTTTTTCCAGCGCACAAGCTGCTGCCGAACAGATAAAACCATCCAGAATCACAGGGATCCGGTGCGCGCGTGCACTGGCAATCGCACCGGCCATCGCAGCCAACTCTCGTCCGCCCAAGCAGCGCAAAGCCTCGAGTGGGTCCGACACATCATGCAAGGCAAGTCCACGGGCGACAACATCGGTCTTGCGGGCCAACCCTGCATCATCAACGCCCGTTCCGCGCCCGGTCCACGCCGCAGCGTCCCCGCCCAAACATGCGGCTGCAACTGCAGCGGCAGAGGTGGTGTTGCCAATGCCCATCTCACCGGTCACCAACAGGTCGGCATCGGGATCGACGGCATCCCAGCCAGTTTTCAACGCAGACACAACTTCGGCTTCGGTCATCGCAGGTGCCACCGTAAAATCTGCGGTAGGCCTGTCGAGATCCAACGCATGTACATCCATTTTTGCGCCAAACGCCTTGGACAATTGATTAATCGCAGCGCCACCGTGTTGAAAATTTGCCACCATCTGAACGGTCACTTCCGGCGGAAAGGCCGAAACACCCTGCGCACAGACACCATGATTTCCGGCAAAAACAATAACCTGTGGGGCGTTAATCACCGGCTGCGGCGTGCCACGCCATCCTGCGTACCAGATCGCGAGGTCCTCCAATCGGCCCAAAGCACCCGGCGGTTTTGTCAGTTGACCATTGCGTTCCTGAGCACCGGCAAATGCGGTAGCATCCGGGGCCGGTGCTGCCGCCAATGCAGCACGAAAGGACGACAAATCGGTGAAAGATGCGGACATAGTGGCGGCCTCATTGTAAACGTGTTGGCACCTGTCTAACGATCAGACACCGGATGGAAAGACGACAAAGGACACTCCAGTGCAAAATTCCGACACACCGCTGATGCACTGGCAGGACGTCCCTGCCGCCGTGGGCCTGCTGACCCGTTTTCCGGTGAAAGTGGATATGGCAAAAGCCCAGGCACGCGGCGCCAAAGCGGCTTGGGCCTATCCTATCGTCGGCCTTAAGATTGCTATGGTTCTTATCTTTGTGGCGCTGATTGCAAATTGGATCGGGCTTATCCCCCCAGTCACAGCAATTCTATTGCTCACTGTCTCAACCATCGTCACGGGCGGCATGCATGAAGACGGGCTGGCAGACAGTGCCGATGGCCTTTGGGGCGGTTGGGACAAGGTGCGGCGGTTAGAAATCATGAAAGACAGTCGAACAGGTGCTTATGGTGTGCTGGCCTTGATCCTCAGTGTGTTGCTGCGCTGGACATGCATGACCGCCGTTTTACAAAGTGACATGTGGATCGGCAGCCTGATTGCTGTGGCAATGTTCAGCCGTGCGGCCATGGTTGCAATGATGACCGGTTTACCAAATGCACGCGACGGCGGATTAAGCAAGTCTGTCGGGCGACCCCATCCGATCACGGCTTGGCTTGCTATCGGGGTCGCGACTTTTGGGGCCACGGTTGCGTTGGGTCTGACGGCAGGCACTTTACTCATCATGGCTGTGGCGACAACAAGCCTTTGTGCAGGCATCGCGCATCGCAAGGTCGGCGGGCAAACCGGGGATATTCTTGGGGCCACGCAACAAATGACTGAGATCACGCTGCTTGTAACGCTTGCGACACTTGTAGCCTAACACCACCGCTTGGGCAGATGGCCTACTTTGGCAAGCAATCCATTGCCGCAGCAAAGCTGCTTCGCCCCTGATGCGGACCGATATTCGCAACTGTGAAAGCCTCGTCGAAACGTATTGCCACCACTTGCTGCCAATCAGCAGTAGCGAGAACCATTTCCGGTCCCTCATCACAATTCCGGATCCCTCCCGCAATAGTGTCCTCTCCGATCCGGTGATTGGTCACACCTGACAGGCTCGCTACTTCGGCAAAGGTGCCTGCAGTGTAGCGCCAAATCCGCAGCGTTTTGGCCAAATGCGGGCGGTCCACAAAAGCCACTTCGACAAAACCGTCGTTATCTAGATCGGCAGCACCCACTGGCGCATACCACCGATTACGTTGACCGATATGTGGTGTGGCCGCTTTCACTGTCCCGGTCGCATCATAAATCGCGATCCGCGCACCAGCCGTCATGCCACTTTCGACCACCAGCACCTCTGACCGCCCATCAAGGTCAATATCCACCAAACGAGGGGCGATGTCTTCGAACACCAGACTGTCCGGCAAACGCACGGTGACGGTCCCTGCCGCGGTCTCCATGACCAAAGCGCCGTATTCTATCGCATCGCCAAGAACGCCGTGTGCATATCGCGTTGTCGGCTCTGTATAGTGGGCCGACAGCACATCAGCCTGCGCTGCAGACACTGCACACGTCACCGCCATGGCGACCCGCCACATGTTGCTAGATCTGCTTTTCGGGCATCTGAACACGCAAACCGTCCAGCGCATCCGTGACTTTCAACTGGCAGGTCAGTCGCGACTTTGTCGCATCAGGCTCATAAGCGAAGTCGAGCATGTCTTCTTCCATCGCGTCCTTGGCCGGCAGCTTTTCGACCCACGCGTCATCGACGTAGACATGACAGGTCGAACAGGCACAGGCACCGCCGCAATCAGCCTCAATCCCCGGAATCCCGTTGTCACGCGCGCCTTCCATCACCGTCAGACCATTCGCCACATCGACCACATGTTCTTTGCCGCCATGCTCTACATACGTAATTTTTGCCATCTTATCCTCATCCGGCTTACCGACTTTCACTACACTTAGGCGAGCCTTACTTGGGAAACCAGCCGCAATTTCCAAGACGTGAGCAATCTATATCAGATTGCGCTTTGGGTCCGGCACCTTGCTCGGTATGTTGGGGCTAACTTGTTCTGATTTCTGGTCAATAATGCTCCCCCAATGGCCCTGCCCCATACTTGTGTTTTGTATCATCTCGGCTTGCAGCTCTGTGCCCGATGGGACTTCACCCCCAAGTGATCGTCCACTCGACCTCACCACGGACGGCACATGTTTTGCGCAAGCCGCACCGCAACAAGCAACCCGCGTGGTGACCAGACAGGTCGAGGTGATTCCGGCTGTCACCGGCCCCGACGGGACCATCACAACACCCCCCGTTTTTCGCAACGAAACCGGCCCCATATCAGAGCAGGTGGCGCCAGGTGCGCGCTTTGCAGTTCTTTGCCCCGATGAACTGACGCCAGAGAGGATCGCAACTCTGCAACGTGCCTTGAAGGCGCGGTTGGCTTACGACGGAGCAATAACTGGCGTCTATGACTCTGAAACGAGCCGCGCTGTCCAAGCGTTTCAAGCTCCTTTAGGGATCGACAGCGCAGAACTTGCGCGCAGCCTGGCCCAAAGGCTGGGGCTTGTGCCTTTTGGTAATGAGGCCACCAACGCGTTTGTACGATAGTGGCCTCCTCCGCGTTTTGGGTTCGAGACTCACTAATTGTGCCTCATCAATCTGATTTTCACAGGCATCTGGCGTAACGCGTGCTGCGAATTCCGCCGATGATCCCCTGCCCAACAAGGTTTGGCGCAGCAATGCCCCAAACGGGGGCGCTACATCTGCCTGAAAGAGAACGACAATTCCTGCGCAGCGCTCAGGCCGATGTCAATCGTACGTCACCCTGACACAAAAAAATTGCCTTAATGATCGCCCAAAAATGAATGTCTTCTGACCCTTTGTTGCAGCAATTTCTCAATTCAAAGCCAACGTCGTTTCGGATGGGTCAAAAGAAAAGGCGGCCACTCAGGCCGCCTTTGTCCGTACAGTTTTAGTGCGCCTTACTCTTCTTCAAGCGACAAAGCGACAAAGCGTGGGTCGCCTCCACGCCTGACAAGCAGCAGCAAGGACTTACGGCCTGCATCACGGGCTTCTGTGATCCGCGTCTCAAAATCCTCGACACTTGCGACCTTCTGCTGGCCCGCTTCAGTGATCAGATCCCCTTCAACCAAACCTTTTGAGGCAGCTTCGCTATCGGGGTCGATCGCTGTGATGACCAAGCCTTCGTCGGAAGAAATCGAGAATTGTTCGATCAACTCGTCCGTAATCGGGGACAGCGTCAGGCCCAGAATGTTCGCCTCTTCCGGTGCTTCTTCCTCGGGTGTTTCTTCGGGGAACGCGACCGCCTCTGAGGTTTCGCGACGGCCCAAGACAACGATCAGGTCAGATTCGTCGCCATTGCGCAGCACAGTGACAGGAACTTCTTTGCCAACCGGGGAATTGCCAACGATTTTGACCAACTCACGCGTATTTTCGATGGCAACACCGTCAAACACAGTGATCACATCACCAGACACCATACCAGCATCCTCCGCCGGACCAGCAGGAACATCCGTCACCAATGCACCGCGCGCTTCGGCCAAACCGTCAATCGCTTCAACCATGTCCGGGGTCACGTCCTGAATGCGAACACCCAGCCATCCACGGCGGGTTTCGCCGAATTCGATCAATTGATCGACGACGTTCGTGACCACTTCGGATGACATGGCAAAACCGATCCCGATAGAACCACCGTTCGGGGATAGGATCGCAGTATTCACACCAATGACGTCGCCATCCATATTGAACAGCGGACCGCCAGAATTGCCGCGGTTAATGGCAGCATCGGTTTGGATGTAGTCGTCATAAGTGCCTTGCAACGCACGATTACGCGCGGACACGATACCGGCAGAAACAGAGAACCCCTGCCCCAACGGATTACCCATCGCCATCACCCAATCGCCAACGCGAGATCCGACAGCGTTGCTGTCGCCAAAGGCCACAAACTCAAGCGGGTCTTCGTATTCAACTTTCAGGACCGCGATATCAGTGTTGGGATCGGTGCCAACCAGTTCGGCTTCCAGCAATTCTGAAGGCTGACCTTCACCGGGAAAGAACTCGATCTCGATTTCGTCGGCGCCTTCGATGACGTGGTTGTTCGTCACGATATAGCCGTCCGCTGAGATCACGAAACCGGACCCTAATGCGGATGAGCGGCGCTGCTCATCACGGGGATCGTTTTCGAGATCGTTGAAGAAATCCTCAAACGGGGATCCTTCAGGAACGATGCCTTGGGGGCCAGTGCGGCCTGCGACAACAGTGGATGTTGTAATGTTCACGACGGATGGGCTGACCAATTCAGCCAAATCGGCGAACGTCGCGGGGCGTTCCTGGGCAAAGGCCGGCGTCGCCTGGGCCATTGCCAAAGCGCCGCCAAGTGCCAAAGCTGTGATTAATCCTTTGGCCATCTGGCCGCTGCGGTGCGACCAACTATGCTCAATCGCAAGTGCTTGTGATGTCACGAGTGTCTCCCTCTCTCAAATGACACGCGCAGCGGGGGCCACGCTTTCTACTGATGATCTATGTAGGGCCGCGATGACACAACACAATTGTGTAAAATCTGAAGTAACGCGCGTGTGACTTGTATTTTTCGTCCGCGACTGACGATGAAACACGTAATTCTTCTTCAATTGTTGCGGATTTTGGGCTAAGGTTGCGATATCAGATCGTCGGGTCCACGGCGCTGATATCTCGGAAAGTTCTGTAAAATATGACGCTGATGTCGTTTGCTGCCTTCGAGCAGCCGATGAAGTGGGTCGCCTTTGTCCTGGGAATCTGTAGCACGGTTTGTGTGGTTCAGGGCTGGCACCTTGGGGCGATGCTGTTTTCCTTGCCCTTCTGCTTAATCTGGATTTATTGCGCATGGTTGCGCACTGAACCGCAGTTGAAATGGATAAACGTGCTGTTCTCGGTGCTCTATGTCTATGGGATCGGGCGGTATCTTTGGTTGAATATGGTATGAAATACCTTGCTTGACCCAAGGGAACTTTGGCGTCCAAACTTTGCGCATTTAAGTCAGGGTGCGTAAGCGCATCCGTTTTGCGGGAAGTCATTGAATGCTTACAGACCTGTTAACGCCTGCTGTGTATGTCACATTGGCGAGCGCCTTGTTCACCGTTGGTTATCTGATCATCAACCAAGTCTATTTGCGGTTAGTGATGATGGCGGGATCCTTTTGCTACATCGCGTATTACGCAACGGCCGCAGACACCCCGCTTTGGGGGGCGATATATGGCAGCATTCTGATGATCCTGACCAATATCATTGGGCTTTGCGCCTTATATTTGCGCAACGCCAATATCTCTGTGCCGGGCCGCCACGCAGACATCTATCCTCTCTTTAGCCCCGTTAGGCCCGGGGATTTCCGCGCCTTGATGCGGCTTGGCACGCGCGAGACACTTTCCGAAGAAACGATACTGTCTCGCGAAGGGGAACCCATCGATAAGCTGTACTTCATTGTTGCAGGGAAGGCGCAAATCATCAAACGCGGCACAGCTTTCCCGATGAATGGCCCGGTCTTTACCGGTGAGGTGGCCTATTTGTTGGGCGGCCCAAGCGTTGCAACCACGATTGTACCAGCGGGTGCGCAAATAATCTGGTGGGATACGACGATATTGCGCAATGCAGAAACCAAACGTCCGCGTATCAAACTGGCGTTGGACGCGGTGATCTCAAGGGATCTGGCGACCAAGGTCTCTTTTGCAGTCGCCCCACCGGATCGCGCTTTCATCCCAATGGAAAAAGGGCCGGTGCATGCACCAGCCCTTGTTCATCAAAAACCATAGTATGACCTAGTTCGCCGCAGCACCCTGATCGGACTTCAGATAGTTGAAGAACTCGTTGTCCGGCGACAGCACCATCGACGAATTGCCGGCCTGCAGCGCGCGCGTGTACGCGGTCATCGACCGGTAGAACTCAAAGAATTCCGGATCAGACCCAAAAGCCTCGGCGAAAATAGCGTTCCGCTCTGCATCTGCTTCACCGCGTGTGATCTCTGATTGGCGGGTTGCATCAGACACAAGTTCCACCACCGTACGATCTGCACCCGCGCGAACACGCTGGGCGGCCTCGTTACCACGGGCGATTTCGTCGGCGGCTTCACGTTCCCGCTCTGCCTTCATCCGCTCGTAAGTGGCATTCAGGTTTTCCGGCGGCAAATCTGTCCGCTTCAAA
>CALILP010000023.1 GCA_938016515.1 uncultured Paracoccaceae bacterium | reverse complement strand
ATTCTCCGTCAAAGGATCAAAAATGACTTTTCCTGAATGGACGAAACCCGGCATTTACGGCGCTTTGGGTGGCGCGATTGCGGTTTCTGTCTTGGGCTTTTCTTGGGGCGGCTGGACGACAAGCGGCAGCGCCCAAACCGTGGCAGAGGACTTGGCTGCTGAAGAGGTAACTTTGGCGATGGTGCCGGTCTGCCTCAATATGTCAGCGGCTGATCCGGAACGCACAGAGAAGCTCGCAACTCTTCAGGATCTCTCTAGTTTTGGCCGCCGCAATGCAATGATGGAAACAGGTTGGGCGACCCGCCCCGGTACAGATACGCCAGATCGTGACCTAGCGGCCGCTTGCCTCGCGGGGCTTGAGTTGGGTGGATCATAATTCAAAAGCAACGCCGCAATCGTCAGAAATAGTTTGCAGGGCATCGATGTTGGCGGACGCGCGACTACTTTGGGTCGTTTTTATGGGCCCCTTCCTTGCCCTGCTTCTTTTTGCAATCCCAGCCATAGCCCAAACCATGCCGGAAAACGCCAGCGCAGAAAGATATGGCGACGGTTGGAAATGCGACATTGGGTATCGCCTCATGGACGAAAATTGTGCGGCCATTGTGGTTCCTGAAAACGCCTATGCGACAAACCGCAACTATGGACTCGGATGGGAATGTTATCACGGCTTTCGCAAAGTAGATGAAACGGCCTGTGTTGCGGTGGTTGTCCCCGATGGCGGGTTTCTAGACCCCTCTGGCGAACGCTGGCGCTGCCTGCGCGGATTTCTCAAAGTCGACGATACTTGCCAAGAGGTCGTCGTGCCTGAAAATGCCTATTTGCTGAACGAGTCCGCTTGGGCGTGTAAACGTGGGTTTGAAAATATAGGTGACCGGTGCGATGCAATTGCCGTTCCCGCCAACGGATATTTGAACGGTTCTCGCTACGGTCAACCCTGGTCATGCGAACGTGGGTTTTTCGATCAGGACGGTCTGTGCGAGGCCGTAATCATCCCTGAGTTCGCATATTTCGACGATGCATCTTACGGCGAGGGGTGGAAATGCCAGCGGGGATATGAAGTTTCGGGTGAAGGATGCGAAGCGATTAACATGCCCGCGAACGCCCATCTCGACAGGTCTGGCAACCGTTGGGAATGTAATCGGAATTTCCACAAGTCCAAAGGTCAGTGCGTTCTCAATAACTAAGCGCGTCGCACCAAGACCTCCGCTTCAGCACCTCGTCGAACGACGGTCTTAGCATCAAAAGGAAGACAAGATGAAAACCGAAATCCAGACGGTTGATACCGTTCGCCGTCCTGCAAGGGGCGCCCAAGCGCCCTCAGTGTTCCGTTACACACCGGCGCAATCTTCTTCGATCGTTCAGATCCCGACAGCAGTTGTCTATTGCGAAGGCAATTTTGCTAGAATTGACGGTAAGACGGCCAACGGTCTTGTGCGTCATTCAGAGGCCTACAGGATTGTCTCGGTCATCGACAGCACCCATCGCGGCGAGAACAGCGGACAGGTTCTTGATGACGTGATCAACGACATACCAATCCTTGAAAGCCTGAACACCGCTATCGCCCGCGAAACGTCTATGCCTGAAACCTTCATCTATGGAATGGCCCCCTCAACAGGGCGGCTTTCGCCGGCTGATCGTGGCGTCGTGTTGGACGCGATCGCGCGCGGTATGGACATCGTCAGTGGCCTTCATGAATATCTAAGTGACGATCCCGAAATTGCGCAGGCGGCATCGAACAGACAGGTCACCATCCGCGATATCCGCAAACCCAAACTTAGCAAAGACATGCGCCTATTCGATGGTAGCGTCACAAATGTCGCCGCGCTGCGCATTGCCGTTCTTGGGACTGATTGCGCCATAGGCAAACGGACCACTGCGACGGTCTTGGCCCGCGCGTTGAACGCGAAAGGCATCAAGACCGTGCTGGTTGGAACAGGCCAGACGGGTTTGATGCAGGGGGCAAAATATGGCGTGGCCATGGACGCCGTTCCACCCCAATTTTGTTGTGGCGAACTGGAAGGCGCGATTGTTGCGGCCTCAGATACAGAGCAACCCGATGTCATTTTGATCGAGGGCCAAGGCGCGTTGAGCCACCCGGCATTCTGCACATCGGCCTTTATCCTGCGCGGCAGCCAACCCGACGCAGTTATCCTTCAGCACGCACCGAAACGCGCCCATCGCTGTGACTTTCCCAACATGCCAATGCCCACCCCAGCAAGCGAGATTGCTTTGATCGAGGCCTTTTCTGATACCAAGGTCATCGGTGTCACACTCAATCACGAGGGTATGTCGGAAGCCGAGATAACACATACGATTGCAGCCCAAAGCGAAAAACTGGGGCTGCCCGTCACGGACGCACTTAGCAGACCTGCGGCACATTTGTTGGCGATGGTTGCTGCTGCCTATCCCGGCCTGCAGCAAGGAACGCCGATGGCCGCGATTTGAGCTGCCCACGCATCGAAGTTGATCTACACAAGATACGCCACAACACCCGGGCGATAGTTGAGCGGTTGAAGCGACGCGGCATCCGGGTGACGGCAGTGACAAAAGCCGCGTGTGGACACCCGGCCATCGCGCGCGCAATGCTCGACGGTGGCGCTGCGGGTCTGGCCGAGGCGCGTTTGAGCAATGCGAAACGCTTAAGACAGGCTGGAATTGTGTGCCCGATCACCCTGATCAGAACACCGATGCTGAGCCAAGCTGATGACGTCGTGCAAGTCTGTGAAACTAGCTACAACACAGAGATATCTGTGATCTCAGCGTTGGCCGCTGCTGCGCTCCGGCAGAATATGGTTCACGGCGTTATTCTGATGGTCGAAATGGGTGATCAGCGTGAAGGGATCAATCCGCAGGACCTTGGCGATGTGGCACAGCGTGTTGTTGATTTGCCCGGTGTCGCCCTCAAAGGCATCGGCGCCAATTTTGCGTGCCTCAGCGGCATCGCCCCGACGGCTGCAAAGATGCAGGCCTTGTCGGCGCTTGCGAATGATGTCGAGGGGCAATGTGGCCCATTTATTGAGACGGTATCTGGCGGCAACTCTGCCAATCTGCCTTGGGCGCTTGAGGGGCGGGCCACGGGCCGGATCAATGATCTGCGCCTTGGGGAAGCCATACTGCTTGGCGTCGATCCAGTCACAGGGGATCAGATTGGTGGCATGTATCGGGACGCCTTTACGCTTGTCGCAGAAGTTATCGAAACGGACGCCAAGTCAGTGCGTCCACTTGTGGGTAGCGCCGATCACACCCTGGCAACAATTCGGCTTGTTCCTGACATTTCAGAGACCACGCGGATCATTTTTGCCATCGGGCATCAGGACACTGACGCAGTAGGGCTTTCGATGCCTGCTGGCACAACCCTGATCGGTGCAACCAGCGATCATCTTATCATTGGCACGAACGATGCAACGCGCTGCATTGGATCGGAAATGCGGTTTGGCGTGAACTATAGCGCTTTGATGCGCGCCATGGCGGCCCCCGATACGCAAGTCGATCTACAGAACGGCGGGTCTGGGAAAAACACGCGGAATGCTTATGGCCCCAGCAAACACCTTGCATTGGTTTGAACGACTTCCTTCAAGCGCCCTAAGTGAAATCAAAATAGGAGATGGCCACTTGGCAAAGCTGACAAAAACAAGCGTATTCAAAGCACGGGGTCCAAGTGTTGAAACACAGATAGACAAGACGACCCGTGTCGTTCGGAAAATGGTCGAAGAAGAGGCCGAGCAGCGACACGCGAAGATCAGTCGCCTCCGCAATGCGCGCCTTGAACGAGAAGCCAACAC
>CALILP010000022.1 GCA_938016515.1 uncultured Paracoccaceae bacterium | reverse complement strand
AGCGACCCGTCCGCGTTCGCCTGACCCTCAATCGTGCCGACGTCGGCGCCTTCTGCTTCGGCAGCGAACATCGTGCAGGATTTCACGGCAACACCGTTCACATGCACCACGCAAGCGCCGCACTGGCTGGTGTCGCAGCCGATGTGCGTGCCTGTCAGACGCAGGTCACCGCGCAGAAAATCAGAGAGCAGCGTGCGCCCCTCTACCTCGCCGGAGACGGCTTTGCCGTTCACAGTCATCGAGACTTGTGGCATGTTTTCCTCCCAAAAAACGTTTTGATTTGCACAGAGTTAAGCACGAGACATGATGCTTGAGAACCGCAAATTCACGCTGCAGTTGCACGGTAGACGTGCTGCAGTGCGTCATTTCGGGAATTGCATACCAGATTTGCCCGTCGTGCCCGACGTTCCGCGCCGCTTTGTCGCGCAATTGGTGACGTTTCAGAGGCTTGCGTGGCGTCTACCGCTATCGTTGGCGTAACGCAGCTGTGATCTGCCCCATGATGCTGACCGCAATTTCCGCAGGCGATTTGCCACCGATATCGAGGCCGACCGGCGCATGGATCATATCAATCTGCGCATCTGAATATCCTGCCTCTTTCAGGCGGATGATCCGTTTCGCATGTGTGCGCGTGGATCCCAGGCAGCCTAGATAAAACGCGTCGGATTTCAATGTCGCGATAATCGCCGGATCATCCAGCTTTGGATCGTGGGTCAGCGTCACCACAGCAGTGCGCGCGTCTGGGGCCAACCCGGCAATTGCCGCGTCAGGCCAATCATCGCGAATGTCTTCGCCGGGGAAACGCGCCTCCGACCCGAATGCGCCGCGTGGATCAATGAGGATGGGCTGATACCCGCAGGCATGGGCCATGGCAACGAGGTGCTGCGCGATGTGAACAGCCCCTACGATAATCATACGCAATGGTGGGTTGTGGATCGCGACGAAAGTCCTGCCATCAGCCTCGACGCCGGATCGGTCCGCGCGAAAGCGGTCTGGATAGCTGTCTTTGCCCACGACCTGACGAGACGCGCCTTTAAGATCAACAACATAGGCAATCAGCTCTTTCGCTTGGCCTGCGGCCACAATCTGTTCAAGCAAATCCACGGGCATCGCCGTGCCAACCGGTTCAACCAAAACCCGGATTTCGCCGCCGCAAGCCAATCCAACGGCGAAGGCTTCATCGTCGCTGACACCGAAATCTAGCAAACGTGGCTTGCCATCTGCAATCGCATCGATCGCCTCAATAATCACTGCCCCCTCGACGCAACCGCCAGAAACTGACCCCTCCATGGCACCTTCGTTGTCGATTACCAGCATACTCCCTGCCGGGCGCGGCGCAGAGCCCCATGTCTGCACCACCGTCGCAATCGCCACCCCGCGCCCAGCGCGGTGCCAGTCGAGCGCCAGTTTGGGAAGGGGCGTGTCAGTCATATGGTCCTGGTGATCCGTGTCAGAAAGCAATTGTTCGTGGCCGAGCGTACATCGACGAAGGCCACGTCGTCCATGTCGAGCAGTTTTTCCGCGTACTCCGAGACATCGGACGCAGGCGTAATCTGGCCAGTGCCATAGACGATCCGGTGATCAGCGCTGTACCCTTTCAGCAAGTATTGCACAGAGGTGCGCAGGATGTCCGGGACGCCGTCACCAGCATACCGGTCGCAGTCGTCTGCGCAAAGGAAGATCGGGCCAGTTTCGGCGTAAGGGTGCAGGTCCGGGAACGGTCGTGCCGCAGCGATCAGCATGTCGGCGCCGTCGGGGACTTGATTGAGACAGCAGCGGCAGGGTTTGCCTTTGCCATCGGACGTCGCACGTTCTGCGGGGTTGCCATAAACGTCAGGGCCGCCAGCGCGCAACGTGGATATTGTGGCGGTGTCATATGCGTGGAATGTGATCATGGTGTGCTCCTTAATGCGGCAAGCTTACCGCTGAGCGACCACCCCAGGCGATCCGTTTCCTGCGCTTTGTGCGCCTCCATCAGTGACATGAACCGCGCCTTGTCCCCTCCGTCGGTTGGCGTGGACAGTGCCTGCGCCAAACCCTCAAGCGTGGCGATGTTGTGGCCCGCGCGAAAGGTGTCGACGTGGGGCAGCATCTCGGCCACGCCCTGCGCCTTTGGTGTAAAACCATCAAAGCGAAGTAGTGGGTTGAGCCAGATAACTTGACGGGCGGTCAGCGACAGACGCTCCATCACTTTGCCAAGTGACCCGTCCGTATCCCGGTCAAGCCCGTCAGTGATCAAAAGGACCACCGCCCCCTGCCCCATGACACGCCGCGACCAATCGCGGTTGAAACGGTCGAGACATGTTGCAATGCGTGTCCCGCCTTCCCAGTCTTGCGCCTCCCCGCCAGCCAGCGCCAAGGCGGCATCGACGTCCCGCGTTTTCATGTGTCGCGTGATGTTGGTCAGTTGCGTGCCAAAGGTGAAGGCATGCACCTGCGCCCAGCCTTGCCCCTGTTTGTTCACCACCGCATGGACGAAATGCAGCACCGCCCGCGAGTATTGCGACATCGACCCCGAGATATCGCAGAGCACCACAAGGTTGGGGTATTTGAGACGGGGGCGTTTGGTTTGGAAAGTCGTGACCTCGCCGCCTTGGCGCATGGCACCGCGCATTGTTGCCCGCCAATCAGGGTGTTTGCCGGGAAGGGCGATGCTGCGCCGGCTGTTGATCGGCGGGACCGGCAGAGAGAGTTGCGAGAGGATGCGTTTAGCCTCCGACATCTCAGCGGTGCTCATCTGCTCAAAGTCGAGAGTCTTGAGACGCTCTTCGCCCGAGGCCGTCTGACTTGCATCGATGTCAATCTCGACCTCATCGTCGTCCGGGTCACGCGCGGCTGCGGGCATGTCGGGGTCCCGATCATCCAGCAAAGCCTGTGCCGCGCGGCGCTCGGCAGCGGCCGCTGCCCGCTCTTCCTGCACGCCGCGCACCGCAGGCGTCAGGAACGCCATCATATGTTCCATGTACTGCGGATCGCGCCAGAACAACCGGAAGACTTGTGCAAAGACGGCCCGATCTTCCGGGCGGGACACAAAACACGCATGCAGCGTCCAGAAGAAATCCGGCTTGTTGGTAAATCCAGCCGCACTTACCGCAGCGATGGCATCTGCGATACGGCCCGGACCGATTGCAAGGCCAGCACGACGCAGGGCGCGCGCAAAATGGGTGATGTTACTGGCCAGCTTCGGGTTTTCAGGAAGATCGAGAGGGGCATGTTTCATGGCTGAACGCTGGGGGTTTCACACCCCCAGACCCCCATGAAGTATTTGGAACCAAAAGAAGCGGGGGAATACCATCACGCGGCCGGGATTGAGGCGCGGGCGTCGTCGAGGATTTTCTTGGCCTCGGTACCTTGCAGCCGCTGAATATCATCTTGGTACTTCAGGACAGCACCTAGCGTGTCAGCGATGACCTCTGGCGAGAGTGTTACCACGTCAAGCGCAAGCAGGCATTTCGCCCAGTCGATGGTTTCTGCAACACCCGGCTTTTTGAACAGATCCTCGCCACGCAAGCGTTGAACAAAGGCCACTACTTCTTGGCTAAGCGCTTTCGCAGCTTCAGGGGCCCGTGCCTCAAGGATCTCCATCTCGCGGGCAAAGTCGGGATACCCCACCCAATGATACAGGCAGCGGCGTTTCAGGGCGTCGTGGACTTCGCGGGTCCGGTTTGATGTCAGGATCACAATCGGGGCCTCTGGGGCTTTGATGGTGCCTCTTTCGGGTATGGTGACTTGAAAGTCTGACAGGGCTTCCAGCAAGAACGCCTCAAATGGGGCGTCTGTCCTGTCGATTTCGTCGATCAAAAGCACCGGCGGGCCGCCCTCTTGAGGGCGCATCGCTTCCAACAAAGGTCGCTCGATCAGGTAGTCATCCGAAAACAGGTCTTCTTTGCTTTCGCCTGTGCGGATCGCGATCATTTGTGCCGCAAAGTTCCATTCATAGACAGCCGAACTGGCATCAAGGCCTTCGTAGCATTGCAGGCGGATCAGGCGCCGACCTAAAGTTGCAGCAATGGCTTTGGCAATCTCGGTTTTGCCTGTCCCTGCTTCCCCTTCCAGAAACAACGGACGGCCCAACCTAAGGGACAAGAACACAACTGTCGCCAAGGCCCGGTCGCAAATGTAGCCCGCTTCGCCCAGGTGCTTTTGAACGGCCTCGATATTATCAAACTGCATGTGTCGCCTCCCGCAGTGTAGAACTGCATTGCTACCGGCTGGCGTCAACCCAACCATTGTCACCCATTGCGCCTGAGCGTATGAAATGAGGCAAATCTGATGCGAGGCCTGTCATGAACGATGCAAACCCAATGCCCCCAATTGCCGCAGGTCATGGCCCTGATCTTGGGCCCTTTGCCTGGTCAGACGCCCTACGCCTTGAAGATCAACTGTCCGAAGATGAGCGTATGCTGCGCGATGCGGCCCGAACCTTTGCACAGGACGTCCTGCAGCCAAAAGTGACCGAAGCCTATCGCGAAGAAACGACTGATCCGGGGATCTTTGAGCAGATGGGCAGCGCCGGCCTGCTGGGGTCCACCATTCCAGAAGCTTACGGTGGTCTGGGTGCCAACTATGTTACCTACGGCCTGATCGCCCGCGAGATTGAGCGGGTCGATAGCGGGTACCGCTCGATGATGTCTGTGCAATCGTCGCTGGTGATGTACCCGATCCATGCATACGGGACTGACGCCCAGCGCGAAAAGTATCTGCCCGGTCTGGCTGCAGGCACGTTGATCGGTTGCTTTGGCCTGACAGAGCCGGATGCGGGCTCTGACCCGGCAGGCATGAAGACCACGGCCAAAAAGACGGCAGACGGCTACGTGCTGAACGGGGCCAAAATGTGGATTTCAAACGCGCCGATTGCGGACGTTTTCGTTGTCTGGGCCAAGTCAGAGGCCCACGGCGGCAAAATCAGGGGGTTTGTTCTGGACAAAGGCACGACGGGACTGACCGCGCCAAAGATCAGCGGCAAGCTGTCGCTACGGGCCTCGGTAACAGGTGAGATCGTCATGAAAGACGTGGCAGTCGGAGAAGATGCATTGTTGCCAGGCGTGCAAGGTCTGAAAGGACCGTTTGGATGCCTGAACCGCGCGCGCTATGGGATCGCATGGGGTGTGATGGGTGCTGCAGAAGCATGCTGGCACGCAGCACTGAACTATGGACTGGACCGCAAGCAATTTGACCGCCCGCTCGCGCAAACACAGCTGTTTCAAAAGAAGCTGGCGGATATGCAGACCGAAATCGCATTGGGCCTGCAAGGCGCCCTGCAAGTCGGTCGACTGATGGACGCCGGCAAGGCAGCACCCGAGATGATCAGCCTGATGAAACGCAACAACTGCGGAAAGGCTTTGGACATCGCCCGGATGTCGCGGGACATGCATGGGGGCAACGGAATCTCTGAGGAATTCCAGATCATGCGCCACATGCTCAACCTAGAGACCGTCAACACATACGAAGGCACGCATGACGTGCATGCGTTGATCTTAGGGCGGTCACAAACCGGACTTCAGGCCTTTTTCTAGGTTGGTTTTGAACGTGAATTGAGCAAGACTTCTGCCCAATTTGAACGCAAAGCCATTCTAAGTTGAGGTTATCTCAGCTGCCCCTGGAGACCCGAATGCCTACTGATACACGGCTTGATATCGACTCTGGTTTGTCAGGGTTGGATAGTGCTGCGTGGTTCGCCCAACTTGAAGACGTCGCCGAAGATTTGGGCGCCTATACGTTTCTTGGAAAGTACCATGCGTCTGCCTTGATCGAGGCAGGGCCAAAGCTGCTTGTGACGTTCGAAAATGCGGCGTCAATCATCGACAATCAACCGGGCGCTGAACCAATCGGCTTTCACCATGTCCGCCATGACGGATGGTCGCATCTTGGTATCTATGCATCACGCGACAGCTGGTATCGTTGTCCATACATCTATGCCTACTTTGACCGGCTCATCGACGAAGGGTTCTTTGACCGCTACAACGACATTCTGTTCTTTGGCGTCGATGCCGGGGCCTACGCCGCAGCCGCTTACAGTGTCGCGGCACCCGGTAGCCGCGTTCTGGCGGTGCGGCCGCAAGCCACCCTTGATCCGCGGATTACCGGCTTCGATCACCGGTTTCGCAAATACAGGCGGCAGGACTTTCACAGCCGGTACGGCTATGCGCCAGATATGCTTGATGCGGCAGATCAGGCCTATGTGGCGTTCGACCCGCTGCTGACACTCGATGCGATACACGCTGCACTGTTTGTCCGCCCCAATGTGGACCATCTCAGATGCACAGGTTTTGGCGGTCGGATCGATCAAGGGTTTGCAGCCCTGAGCATTCAAGACGATGTGATCAGAGAAGCCCTGCATGGCACCCTGACGCCAGATCGTTTTGGGGCGTTGTTTCGGGCGCGCCGAAACTATCCGCCCTATTTGCGCAACCTGTTCACGCTGATGATGCAGCGAGATCGCCCCAAGATGGCCGCAAACGTCTGTGCCCACGCCATACGGGCCGGGCATCACACATTCTTTGCGGACAGACTGAACGAGTTACAGTCGCGCGGCCATATGCCGTACAGACAAGTAGAACAAAGGGCGACCCAATAAAGGCCGCCCCCTTTGAACGTTCTGAAAATGGATACTCAAATAAGCAGACTAGAAAGTCGCAGGTTCGATCGCGACCGGGATATTCAGAGACGTATGCGCCAGACCCGAACTGCTGGATAAAATATAAGCAGCATCGAGCGCTGGCAGATACGCGTACAAAAGTGACACGCCATATTCATCTGATGGCCAGCGATATTCGACCACCGCATGGATGGTTTCATATTCGCACCCAGATAACCGGGTTGTCGGGGCATCAAGAAAGAAGATGTCGTATAACTCGGACCGTACATCACCATCAGCAAAAATATTGATGGTGCTGCCTGACCAGAACGTCCCCACTTCTGGCGCAGGCAAATCGGAAGAGGTCGTATCAAAAACGATCTCTAACCGACTGGCGTCTTCAGGGCGTGCCGCCTTCATTGTCACTTCTTCAGTGAAATACAGACCATGTTCACCCGTAAATTTGATGGTCAGGTCTTCGGCGGCATATGTCTCTGTCACTTCCACCAGACCAGTTGTGGTCCGGCGCAAAGCAACTGATGACTGATTTTCGAAAGTGACGATCACACCACGACGCATGTCTTCTTCATTCAGACATCCCGCCGTTGCAGCCCCCCCCAGAGAGCCGATCGTCAAAGCAGCCCCAGCTGCAGTCTTCCATGTACTCATCATCAACACATCCCTTTAACTGAAACGACCGTCACACAATTGCCATAACTTTGCCAAGACTATGCCGATGCATCAACGATCCTTTCGCAGTTTGGAAACAATCGGCGTCATGGTGCACAGCCTGTTTGGGCACGGCGTGACACCCAAAAAGACCTCGTCGCCACCATCCTTCAGGGCCTATAATTTATCATTAATTTCAGCGTTTTAAGCATACATGCCTAGCCCCCATTTCGACAAAAGCGGCATCGCTGGGCAAACAGGGGTTGCACAGATCATCAAGCAATTGCACGCATGACGCGACCAAAACCGCATGCACAGCTTTTGCCACATTTGCTGCAGCCAGCCCGGAAATGAGGCAATTTTTGCCACAAAGTTTGGATTTATCCCGGACTGTTCTTTGTGGTTGCTCACTTGAGCACCAAAAGTGCTGAAACGTGGTTAAAACAGATTCGCATCAACTGGCGTGTTTCGATGGCCAGAAAAGCGACGTGCAGTCTCTGGCGTCTCATGGGACGAGCGTGTAACGACATGGGTATGAAAGATGCGCCGATCACCGAACTGACCTTACGCCGCCCTGACGACTGGCATTTGCATTTGCGGGATGGGGCGATGCTGGACGCCGTGCTTCCAGAAACAGCGCGGCACTTTGGGCGCGCCATCATCATGCCAAATCTTGTTCCACCGGTGGTGACGGCTGCGCATGCAGAGGCCTACAGAACACGCATCCTTGCGGCGCTGCCCGAAGGTATGACGTTTGAACCACTCATGACGCTGTACCTGACAGAAGACACGGATCCGGATGACGTCGCAATGGCGTTTGAACGTGGGATTGCAAAGGCTGTAAAGCTCTACCCTGCTGGTGCCACGACCAATTCGACGTCTGGTGTCACAAACTTTGACAAAGTGCGTCCTGTTCTGGCCCGCATGGCAGAAATCGGCATGCCTTTGTGCGTGCATGGCGAAGTGACGGACAGCACGATTGACATCTTTGATCGCGAAGCGGTCTTTATTGACAAAATCCTCAAGCCGATCCGCAAGAAAAACCCTGACCTGAAGATCGTGATGGAACATGTCACGACACAGGATGCGGTTGACTATGTGCGCGACAATCACAAAAATCTTGCAGCAACGATCACAACGCATCACCTGATCATCAACCGCAACCACATCCTGGCTGGCGGGATCAAGCCCCACTACTACTGTCTACCAGTGGCCAAGCGCGAAGCCCATCGGGTCGCTTTGGTAGAAGCCGCCATTTCGGGTGACAAGCGGTTCTTTCTGGGCACCGATAGCGCGCCCCATACAGACCCGAACAAATTGCAGACCTGCGGCTGCGCGGGTATCTTTTCAGCGCCCAATACACTGTCCTGCCTCGCAGAAGTGTTTGATGCTGCAGATGCCTTGACCAAGTTAGAGGCATTTGCATCGCTCAATGGCCCCCGTTTCTATGGGCTTCCCCCAAACGAATACACAATCCAGCTGATAAAAGGCGAGCCGGTGTCCTACCCGGCACAGATCAGCACAGGTGAAGGACCGGTCACGGTGTTTGATCCGGGCTTCCCGCTGCATTGGCGTGTTGAGACATGAGACCGGACGTCGATTTTTCTGGAAAAATCGCGGCCTCCGGCGGAAATACTTTTGACCAAAAGAAGATGAGACCCGCATGATCCCGACCTCCTATCCGCCAAAAGAAGACATCGCGCGCCTGACAGCCGGAATGCTGATCGAAATCGGCGCAATTGGGTTTAACACCAAAGAGCCGTTTACCCATGCATCTGGCAAGAAGGCCCCAACCTATGTGGACTGCCGCAAGCTGATTTCATATCCACGGATCCGATCCACTTTGATGGACTTTCTGGCAATCTCGATCATGCGTGAAGCCGGATTCGAACAGTTCGACAACATTGCAGGCGGCGAAACCGCAGGCATTCCCTTTGCAGCCTTGATTGCAGAACGGCTTGCCTTGCCCATGACATATGTGCGCAAAAAGCCAAAAGGCTATGGCCGCAACGCCCGTATCGAAGGTCAGATGACAGAAGGGCAGCGGGTCCTGCTGGTTGAAGATCTGACCACCGACGGCGGCTCTAAGCTGTCGTTTGTGGATGCTATCCGCGAAACCGGGGCCACCTGCTCTGCCACCGCAGTGATCTTTTACTACGGCATTTTTGATGGCGTCGAAAAAACGCTGGGCGATCATGGCGTTCAGTTGATCCATCTTTGCACCTGGTGGGATGTTCTGGCAGAGGCGCAACGGCGCGGTGCCTATGACGACGCCACCTTGTCCGAAGTGAATGCATATCTGCACGATCCGGTTGGGTGGACGGCTGCAAACGCCTCGTCATAAACTTATCCACAGAGGTGTTGATGAAAGATGGACAAATCACGGCCATGCCCCGTCATGACCGCTCATCTTGAGATGGACCGCAGGACTGCTACCAGATATCGTAGGCATGCAATCATCCACAGGTCTTATCCCGGCTTATCCCCGCAGATATCCTGATGGCACCGCAGCCCGTACCGGTGTATGACACGGGCGGGCAAAGTGAGGGGCAATCATGAACGAGATCACCACATTTAACGCGACCGGAGAAGACGTCGAACAAGCCGTTGAAATGCCTCATTCCGTAGAGGCGGAACAACAGCTTTTGGGCGCAATCCTCACAAACAACGACGTCTTCGACCGAGTCGCCTCTGTCATCGGACCAGAGCACTTTTACGACCCGGTCCATGCCCGCATCTTTGAAGTCGCGGCCAACCGGATCGCCAAGAACGCCCTTGCCTCTCCGGTCACGCTGAAAGCCTTCCTCGAAGATGACGAAGGTTTGAAAGAATTGGGCGGTCCCGCCTATCTGGCCCGTCTGGCCGGGGCTGCGATCTCGGCTTTTGCCGCCAAAGACTATGCCCAGATGATCTATGATCTATCGGTTCGGCGCGAGTTGATCACCGTCGGTCAGATGATCGCCGGCAAAGCCGCCAAGGTGGATGTGGCCAGCGAGCCCAAGGATCAAATCGTTGAAGCCGAACAGGAACTTTATCGTTTGGCAGAGCAAGGCACCTCTGAAAGCGGGTTCCAGTCCTTTTTGAAAGCCGTGACCACTGCCGTAAATACAGCGAACGCCGCCTATCAGCGCGATGGCGGCTTGTCCGGTGTGTCGACCGGTCTGATCGACATGGACAAAAAGCTGGGCGGCCTGCACAAGTCGGACCTGTTAATCCTCGCAGGACGCCCCTCAATGGGAAAGACGTCACTGGCCACAAACATCGCCTACAACGTTGCAAAGGCCTATCAGAAAGGCCTTTTGCCAGACGGGACCGAAGGCGCTGTGAACGGCGGCGTTGTCGGGTTCTATTCGCTTGAGATGTCCGCCGATCAGTTGGCCGCACGTATTCTTTCAGAAGCATCCGAAGTGCCGTCAGAGCAAATCCGCCGCGGTGACATGACCGAGGCCGAGTTTCGCCGCTTCGTGGAGGCCGCCAAGCAGCTTGAAGCCTGCCCGTTGTTTATCGACGACACCCCCGCCCTGCCGATCTCGCAACTGGCCGCGCGCGCCCGTCGTCTGAAGCGGACACATGGATTGGATGTGCTGATGGTGGACTACCTTCAGCTTGTCCGTGGCACCGGCAAGTCCGAAAACCGGGTGAACGAAATTTCCGAAATCACCATGGGCCTTAAGGCCATCGCCAAAGAGCTTCAGATCCCCGTTGTCGCCCTGTCCCAGCTGTCTCGTCAGGTCGAAAACCGCGAAGACAAGCGCCCGCAGCTGTCAGACCTGCGCGAATCCGGCTCGATCGAGCAGGACGCCGATGTCGTGATGTTCGTGTACCGCGAAGAATATTACGTCGAGCGTGAAAAACCCGGCGATCACGAGATGGAAAAGATGGCTGCCTGGCAAGAGCGGATGGAG
>CALILP010000021.1 GCA_938016515.1 uncultured Paracoccaceae bacterium | reverse complement strand
TGGCCGGGTTTCCAGTGCATGGCGCATGTGTCGTAAGTGGTCTGGTGTCGTGCCACAGCAACCGCCAATGATTTTTGCCCCGCAGTCGCGTGCCAGCACCGCATAATCTGCCATCAGGGCAGGGGTGCCGTCGTAGTGGATGTGGCCGTCGTGATATTTAGGGATGCCTGCGTTGCCTTTGGCGATCAATGGCGTTTGCAGCCCATCCGCGTGAAATCCCAGCACTGTCCGCAACAGGTCTGACGCTCCGACGCCGCAATTTGCCCCGAAGGCCAAAGGCCCGTGGTCAAGTTTGCCGACCATCTTGGTCATCGCCTTGGACGTTAACCCCATCATGGTCCGCCCCGCCGTGTCAAAGCTCATGGTGCCGCACCAGGCCATATCGGCCCGTTTGAAAGCTTCTGCCGCTGCCGCAAATTCTTCGGGCGCTGAGATCGTTTCGACCCAGGCCACATCTGCCCCGCCCGCTTTCAGGCCTTCGGCTTGTTCGTGAAACATCTCGACCGCGATGGCATGGGTCAGCGTGCCCATTGGGGCCATGATGTCCCCTGTCGGCCCGACCGAGCCGGCCACGATGACCGGATGGGATGCTGCATCTGCGATCTCGCGGCCCAGTTCTGCGCCTGCTTTGTTCAGCTCAAAAACCCGGTCTTGTGCGTTGTGCAGTTTCAGACGCGATGCGTTGCCGCCGAAGGTGTTTGTCAGAAAGAGGTCAGAGCCAGCATTTGCCGCCCCTGCATAAAGCGCCCGGATCCGGTCAGGGTGATCCACGTTCCACAGCTCTGGAGGGTCGCCCGCCCCAAGCCCCATGTTAAACAGGTTTGTGCCAGTGGCCCCGTCTGCGAGCAGCCAGTCACGGGTTGCCAAGAGATCGGACAGAGCATTGGTCATGGTGGAGCCTTTCGTGCGCCAGAGTTGGCTGGTCGATGACAGAGCTTTCAATATGAGGCAAATGAATAATATTCGCCTTTTTTATGAGTTCCGTGATGGTGGACCCGCTTTGGCTGAGCAGTCTTTTGAGGGGCCGCTGGATATGTCCGCACACATGCATCATTGACAGCAGCCATTGTCCCTTGCTGGGTGCCGCGTGATACAGCGGGACCCAGTGTGGCATAAAGCCCGCCTTGAATTGGTGGAGCCCCGCCTTTTTCGCGGCACAGTGCTGTTGAAGGCGCGACCCCGCGGGCCCTGCAGGCACCGCCCCAAGGCTGAACTGGCCGACTTTTGCGAACTGAGCATCTGCGATGATTGTGGCGATGGCCAGATGCATCGCGCCCGTCGGCATGTTTGGCAGATGACGGATCAGATCAAGCCCCCACGCCTGTGGGCGTGTTTGCACGGTGGCAAAGCCGCAAAGCTGTTGGTTCTGCCAGATAAGATAGACCTGTTGGTGCGCCACGTAAGCGTGCGTGTATCGGCCCATGGCGTAGCCCAACTCGCCTTTGTTTTGGGTCGCCCAGCTGGCTGCGACTGCGTCCATCAGAACCAATGGCAGGGTCGCTTCTGCCCTTGTCACACGGATCCCCGCTTTTTCAGCCTGACGGATCTTGCGCCGGAGCCCGCTGCGTTTCGATCCATCAAGCGTCCATGATATGGGCAAAATGACAGCGTCTTTTGCAATCAGGCGGACCTGCCAACCCTTGGCGCGCGCTTGACCTGCCAGACGTGGTCCGCATTTATACAATCCTCGAAAGCCGGGTCCGCGCCTTTGCCAAAACGGATTTGATCCGCCCGGTTCAATGGCCACGGTGCCAAGCAGATGTTTGCGGATCACCCATGACGCCGCGCCGCGCCGCACAAGCGTTGCACCCTGATGACACAGATCGCTGATGGGGGCCGCATCGTGGGCATGTGCGCGCAATGCGGCTGCAGGCTTAGTCAGCTGTGCCCGGAGCATCAGACATCCGCCGAGCAAGGCCGGAACAATGTAATAGACAATCCGAAACGCCAGCACCCCTGCAAGCACGGCCGTTTCCGGGATCGTGCTGAGCAGTGCAAGCAAGACCAATTCGAACGCCCCAACCCCGCCCGGCGCGTTTGAGATCAGCCCAGCCCCAAGTGCCAAGATGTAGGCCAGGATCACCGCTTCAAACAGGCTTGCGTCAGCTGTAGGTATTAAGATCCAAAGGGCAGTTCCGGCAAAGACAATATCGATGCCTGTCAATAGTAGTAGGGCCATGAGACTACGTTTGCTGGTCTGATCTGCCGATCGTCTAAGGATAAGGTACGCGACAAAGCCGCCGATGCTGGCCAGAATGACCGCCTGTCGTCCCGTCAATAGCCCAAGCGACGATGCCGCCGGCAGCGCATAGACGCCCCAGCAGATCAAGAATGAGACGCTGACCGCAATTGTCACCGCAGCCGCTGATTTTAAACTATGCTCTTTCAGCAGATGCCAACGAACAAAGGTCCCGGTCACGGCCCCAAGGCCGACCGCTTGGCCAACTGCGATTGCCGCCATGCCTGAAGATCGCGCTTGGGCGCCTGAAACACCCGTTTTGAGCTGCCTGTGCCAGACCACATCATATTGTCCCACGGCTAAAAAGCTGATCGCCGTCGCACAGAGTGCCAAGGTCCATTGCCACGGTCCGATACCCTGAATTGCGGTGTTGATGTCGGCCAAATCGACGGTCGCGATGTGTTGGCCAAGGATCATCAGGCAAAGGCCAGTGATACAACAGGTCAGGCCGGTTCGAAGCGCACCTTTGCGGTGCTGGATGGCTTGCAACATGAAGGACCCTCGCTTGTTGGTAGGGTCTTAGAGCTAAGCGAGGGGTCTTAATCAGGCCTGAAAGAAAGGCGCGATCCGAGGGATCACGCCTGACTTTGAAATGCAGATTTAATCTGGATTTTCAGTGAAGTGTCTTAGACTTCGTCAATCAGCTGGCCTTTGGCCTGTGCCATCAGTTCGGCCATCTTTGCCCGGATCGTTGCCTCGTCCGCTTTGTCGCCTAGATCACCAGACACTTTGCGATAGACATCTTCGTCGCCGGCCTCTTCGAAATCAGATTTGATGACTTCTTTGGCATAGGCATCCGCCGCATCGCCGGTTTTGCCCAGCAAGTCTGCGGCCCACAGACCCAATAGCTTGTTGCGCCGGGCTTCGGCTTTGAACTGCATCTCGGCGTCATGGGCGAATTTATTTTCGAACGCGTTTTCGCGGTCTTTCATACTGTCGGACATTGGCTGCTCTCCCTGTCAATGTGGTTGCATTAGATATGGCCTGTCCCCTTGGGTTTCGCAACGGGGGCGGGTCAGGAAATCCTCCATATTCAAGTGGGGGTTGTGCTGTTTAGCCTGAGCACACGTGTACGCACGTATTTTTGAAGATCTATTTTTGTAAACATTTTTAGGAGAGCACCATGGCACATGGTAAGGGTCACGCAATTGACGTGACAGCCCCGCGATCCCCTTTTTACCAAGGACCGTTTGGGCGTATTTGTCCTGATCTTCCACCTTGGACCCCACCTGTGGGTCCGGATCAAGTTGATGATTACCTGCTTGATATCGCCCAGAACCTGATGCTGGAAGAACCGGGTCTTTTGCCTGCCGATCTGACAGATGCGGCAAAGGTTGCGGATCTGGACGCCCGGTTTACCACCGGCGACGCCGGTGATCCAAGCACGGGCATTCCCGCAGCTTACACGTATTTTGGTCAGTTCGTGGATCACGATCTGACCTTTGATCCGATGTCGAGCTTGGCCCGCAAGAACGATCCGAATGCGTTGCTGAACTTTCGAACGCCGCGGTTTGATCTGGACAATGTCTATGGGCGTGGCCCGGAGGACCAGCCGTATATGTATGACGGTACAGGCCGGATGCTGATTGGCAATGTTGCAGGCTCTGGGTTGCGGGATTTGCCCCGTAACGCTGCTGGTCGCGCTTTGATCGGCGATATGCGCAACGATGAAAACGCGATGGTCAGTCAGCTGCAACTGGCTTTCTTGCTGGCCCATAACACGCTGGTGGATCGCGCAGAGGCTGCGGGTCACGATCATCCGTTTGAAAGTGCGCGCGATACCTTGCGGTGGCTGTATCAGTGGATTGTCTGGCATGACTTTATCCGCCGCATATGTGACGCGGATACGCGGGCGGCGGCCTTGTCGCTTGAGACGACCGCCGATGGCCGCAAGCGGTGGGAGCTTGGCTTGAAAGACGTCTACAGCTGGAAGCACCAGCCGTTCATGCCGGTCGAGTTTTCGGTCGCCGCATATCGGTTTGGCCATTCCATGGTCCGCAACAGCTATCAGACAAACCATCCGCACCGTGGGTTTGGGGTGAATGCCCCGATCTTTGACAATACCGGTGCTGATGATCCCGATGATCTGCGGGGCTTCCGGCCAATGAAGGCGTCCAATACGATCCAATGGGATTGGTTCTTGAACATGACCACCTCGGCTGGGCCGTTTCCGCAGCGCGCCCGCAAGATCGACGCGAAGTTGTCCAATGCCCTGGCGCATCTGTTCGAGGGCATGTCACCGGATGATCCGCTGAACATTCTGGCATTCCGCAACCTTAAGCGCGGGATCAGCTTTGATCTGCCGTCTGGCACTGATGTGGCCCGTAAATGGTGCATTGATCCGATTGAACTGGACGCAAATGAGCCAGACGCGCTGTGGTACTACATCCTCAAGGAAGGGGAAATTGCCGGGGGTGAAGCGCTTGGCAAAGTGGGATCTACGATTGTGGCTGCGACCTTTGCAGGACTGCTGAAAGGCGATCCGCATTCGTATTTGAACCTGCGGCCCTGTTGGACGCCCGATGATGATCCTTTGCTGCGGTCTGGCGAAGACAACGTCGATACCGGCGGCACTGGCTGGGAGCTGAGCAGTCTGATCCGGCTGGCTGGTTTGCCTGTTGATGCTGCTGACGTCGAAACGCAAAGCAATGCGGCACCGCAATCTGCGGCCTGATCGCACAAGGGCAGGGCGGTTCGATCGCCCTGCCTGCTGGTTTCACAGGGAATAACGCGGCACATCTTGCCCACCGGTTGTGCTTGACCTATAGCACCCGCAACGTTCCGGCGCCCGTTGTGTCGGACTATTGGCGGGGACAGCATGGCGCGTCGCAAGAAAATCTACGAAGGCAAAGCA
The DNA here is from genome assembly GCA_938016515.1 of uncultured Paracoccaceae bacterium. Taxonomy (GTDB): domain Bacteria; phylum Pseudomonadota; class Alphaproteobacteria; order Rhodobacterales; family Rhodobacteraceae; genus Yoonia. Next base: position 32,744 of record CALILP010000021.1, on the reverse strand, counting down.
AAAATTCTGTATGAAGGCCCCGAGCCGGGGACGTTGGTGCAGTACTTCAAAGACGATGCGACAGCCTTTAACGCTGAAAAACGTGCGACCATCGATGGCAAGGGTGTCTTGAACAACCGCCTGTCGGAATTCTTTATGAATGGCCTTAGCCAAGTTGGTGTCCCGACCCACTTTCTTAAGCGTTTGAACATGCGCGAGCAGTTGATCCGTCAGGTCGAGATCATTCCGTTGGAAGTGATCGTGCGCAACTTTGCCGCCGGCACGATGGCCAAGCGCATGGGGATGGACGAAGGCACACGGTTGCCGCGTCCGATTGTGGAATTTTCCTATAAAGACGACAGCCTTGGTGATCCTTTGGTTCCCGAGGAATATATCGCGGCATTCGGTTAGGCCTCGCAGCAGGATATGGATGATATCGTCGCGATTGCGTTGCGGGTGAATGATTTCCTGTCTGGTGTCATGTATGGCGTCGGAATTCAGCTGGTCGACTTCAAGATCGAAATTGGCCGGGTCTGGGACAACGAATTCCCGCGCCTGATCGTTGCTGATGAAATCAGCCCTGATAGCTGCCGTTTGTGGGATATCGAAAGTGGTCGCAAGCTGGACAAAGACGTGTTCCGGCAGGATTTGGGTGATTTGGCAGATGCCTATACCGAAGTGGCCCGGCGGTTGGGTGTTCTGCCCTCGAATGTGACCCATGCCCCGACAAAACCAACCTTGATTAACTGATGCAGCCGCCGCGCTGTTTGAGTTGTTATGGCGAAATGAAGTTGAAGGACCTTTGCCCATGAAAGCCCGTGTACATGTGATGTTGAAGACCGGGGTGCTGGACCCGCAGGGAGCTGCCGTGCAGCACGCGCTGGGGTCTTTGGGGTTTGAAGGCGTCAATGACGTGCGTCAGGGCAAAGTGATCGAGCTGGATCTGGCGGACGGCACAGATGAGGCCACCATCGGTCAGATGTGCGAAAAACTGCTCGCGAATACGGTGATCGAAAGCTATCGAATCGAGGTTCTGTGATGAAAGCTGCGGTCATTGTCTTCCCCGGCTCCAATTGTGACCGAGATATGGCAGTTGCTTTGAAAGCTGCTGGCGCTGACGTCACGATGGTGTGGCATAAAGATGCCGATCTACCAGATGGTGTCGATTTTGTCGCAGTGCCTGGGGGTTTCTCTTTTGGTGACTACCTGCGTTGTGGCGCGATTGCCGCCCAATCCCCTGTTTCCAAGGCGATTGTTTCCCATGTGGAACGCGGTGGCTACGCGCTAGGCGTGTGCAATGGTTTTCAGGTTTTGACTGAAACTGGCCTGCTGCCCGGGGCTTTGATGCGCAATGCTGGCCTTAAGTTCTTATGCAAGACATCTGGCCTCAAGGTTGAGACCCAAGCCTCTGCTTTTACAGAGCAATATGCCGCAGGTCAGATCATCCAAAACCCCATCGCGCATCACGACGGGAACTACACCGCTGATGCCGACACGCTGGCCCGTTTGCAGGGCGAGGATCGCGTCGCATTTACCTACACGCACAACCCTAACGGGTCCGTCGCTGATATCGCAGGGATTCTGTCGGAAAACAGGCGTGTGTTGGGCATGATGCCGCATCCAGAGCGCGCTGTGGATGCCGGTCACGGTGGAACCGATGGTCAGCCCTTGTTTGCGGGTTTGGTTGGGCAAATGACCGCCGCATAAGCGGGCATACGCTTGTTCGAAAATGGGCCGCGACGTAAGGTTGCCGCCATGAGTAGTAAAATAAAACAACAAGAAGAAAGCAGACGGCCCGATCGCTGGTTTTTCCGGCTGGCGATTGTCGGCATATGTCTGCTCGGGATTGTGACCATCACGGTTACAAACAGCCTGCTGACACAGCGGTTTACCGCCAGCACGTCAACGCGCGCCGATGTGCGCCTGACGTTGTATGTGGCCAGCCTGATGAGCGAATTGCAGCGCAACTCGATTGTGCCGCAGTTGTTGGCGCGTGATCCGGATTTGATCACCGCCTTGCAGGACCGTAATTATTCATTGTCGACGCAGCGGCTCTTGTCGTTTGTCGACGAGATCGGTGCTGCATCCTTGACCTTGCTGGATGAGAATGGCCGGACCGTTGCCGCAACAGATCGCAACCGCTTGGGCGAGACCCACAGCAGTCAGCCGTATTTTGTGAATGCCACCCGCACGAACGGCACGATCTTCACCGTCAACGATCGCGAAACCGGTGGGTACGCCTTTGTCTATTCCCGCAAGGTAGAGGATGCAGGCGAGACCCTTGGCGTGATCACCGTAGAAGTGGATATGCCAAAGCTAGAGCGCGGCTGGGCCGGCGTATCTGACGCTGTTTTTGTAACAAACAGCGAAGGTGAAATCATTCTGTCGACCGAGCCACGGTGGCGCGGAGAGAATGAGGAAAGTGCACTGTCTTTGCATTCGGCACCTTCAGCAATCGAGCGCGCCTTGCGTGCCACCCAAGACTGGGCCACGCCGCCTGTCGACGCCTACGTTGGCGGTGAGGCTGTGTTGCGTCGCGAAATCCGCGTGCCGTTCCAAGGCTGGCGGATGGTCAGTTTCACCACTTACAGTTCTGTCCGTGAAAAAGTGAACGGGTTCTTAGCGATTGAAGTGATGGGCTTTGCCTTGTTGCTGGCGTTGCTGTTTTGGGCCTCTAATCGCAAGACTGCGTCTCGGTTGGTGTTTTTCCAGCGTGAATCTGCGGAACTAAGACAGCTGAACGCGCGTTTACAACGCGAGATCGCCGAACGTGAGAAGGTCGAGAAGACGTTGGAAGTTGCGGAACAGACACTTGCCCAGTCCTCAAAGTTGGCCGCTTTGGGTGAGATGTCTGCTGCCGTAAGCCACGAGTTGAACCAGCCGTTGGCTGCGATGAAGACCTATTTGGCGGGTGCGCGATTGTTGTTGCAGCGAAAGCGCCCGGACGAAGCGATGTCGTCATTTCAGCGGATCGATGATCTGATTGACCGGATGGGTGCCATTACCCGACAGTTGAAATCCTATGCCCGTAAGGGTGGCGAAAGTCTAACCCCGGTGGATTGCCGGGCGGCTGTGTCATCTGCTTTGGCGATGATGGAACCGCAGTTGAAGACACGGAAGGTCAATATCACCCGGACGTTGCCATCTGAGTCTGTTTTGATCATGGGTGATCGCTTGCGCTTGGAACAGGTTATTATCAATCTGTTACGCAACGCACTTGATGCCACAAAATTGTCTGAAGAGCCGTCTATTGAGATCCTGCTTGCGGCTGGTGAGACAGTCCGCCTGACGGTCCGCGACAATGGACCGGGCATTGAAGACCTCGATGAGTTGTTTGAGCCGTTCTACACGACCAAGCAACCTGGGGATGGTGTGGGCCTTGGCCTCGCGATCTCTTCGGGGATCGTTAATGATCTTGGCGGGCGTTTGACCGCCCGCAATGCAATAGCAGGCGGGGCTGTATTTGAGGTGCAGCTTCCTATCTATGAAGAGCAGGTCGCTGCGGCAGAATAATAAGGAGCTTGGGTTATGACCAAGGCTATGAAGATCGCGATTGTTGATGACGAAAAAGATATGCGTCAGTCGATTTCCCAATGGTTGGCCTTGTCCGGCTTTGACACCGAGACATTCGCAAGTGCTGAGGATGCCCTAAAAGGGCTTGGCAGCGATTTCCCCGGGATCGTGGTGTCCGACATCAAGATGCCCGGCATGGACGGGATGCAGTTTCTGAAGAAGCTGAAGGGTGTCGACAGCGGTTTGCCTGTGATCATGATTACCGGCCACGGTGATGTCCCGATGGCCGTGGAAGCCATGCGCGTGGGTGCTTTTGACTTCCTTGAGAAGCCGTTCAACCCCGACCAGATGACCGAACTGGCAAAGCGGGCCACGAATGCCCGTCGTTTGACGTTGGACAACCGTGCTTTGCGGCGCGAGCTGTCTGACGGCTCTGCGATCATCAAGAAGCTGATCGGTCAGTCCCCCGTGATGGAGCGGCTGAAAGAAGACATTCTTGATTTGGGGCAGGCCGATGGTCATGTCCTGATCGAGGGCGAGACCGGGACTGGAAAGACTTTGGTGGCCCATGCCTTGCATGCCGTGGGTGCCCGTGCCTCGAAGAAATTCACCCTGATTTCCTGTTCTGCCTACGAGGAAGAGGCGTTGAGCCGTCGCCTGTTTGGCCCATCTCAGGATGATGAGCCTGTTCCTGCCGTTGAAGATGCCCGTGGTGGCACGTTGGTGCTGGAAGATATCGAAGCTTTGTCTGACAAGCTGCAGGCCCGGTTGCTGACCGCGATCAATGATCAAGGCACACCTTCCGAGACCCGGATCGTCGCGATTTGTAACCTGCAAGAGCAGGACAAGACCTGTGAAGACGTGCTGCGACCTGACCTGTTCTATCGCTTGGCTGCCTTGCGGATCACTGTCCCGCCGCTGCGCCAGCGGGGCGAGGATATCCTGACGTTGTTCACCAAGCTGGGTGAGCAGTTCTCCGATGAATACGGCTGTGATGCGCCCGAAGTGACCGCTCAGGAAGCTGCACAGTTGTTGCAGGCCCCGTGGCCCGGTAACGTGCGTCAGTTGATCAATGTCGCTGAGCGTGCCGTGTTGCAGAACCGGCGTGGATCAGGGTCGATTGCCTCTTTGCTGATGTCTGACAGCACCGAAGAGATTAAGCCTGCGATGACCACCGAAGGCAAACCTTTGAAGGAATTCGTCGAAGCGTTTGAGCGGATGTTGATCGACAACACGATGCGCCGTCACAAAGGCTCTATCGTGGCTGTCATGGAGGAGTTGTGCTTGCCACGCCGGACGTTGAACGAAAAGATGGCGAAATATGGCTTGCAGCGCTCGGATTACCTGAACGCGACGGCTTAGGTTTCGAGGGTAGGATTATTCTCAAGTTCGGTTTGTACGCAATCGCAGCCGCTGGTTTAGCAGCCTGCGGGGGCGGTGGTAGCAAAGCATTCGTCGGCGTGACGGACATCACAGTAGATGCCAGCGGCGCGGTTGCTGGTGTCAGTGGGCAATCGCTTGCCATTTTGGATAGTGATGCTGGCAGTTTCGCGCATGGGTTTCTGCAAGGCGTTGATGCGACTGTCATCGGGAATTCTGGCGGTTCGGCCTCGGGTGACACCGGGTCTTTTGCTGTCTCCGGTATCGTTGATGACTATAATGTTGGCAGCGCTTATGTATCCGGCACCGCGTCCTATTCTGGCGCATACGCCATGACGGTGGTGTCAGGCTACGAACGCTCTGCGAACCCTGCGAATTGGGAGCAAGAGACGTTCTCTGGCACATTTGACGCCCGGATCGAGTTGCATACCGCACTGACCAGCGCCAATGATCCGGGTCACGGACATAGCCATGACTTCGACGTTGTCGAATTGTTTGGCACCTCAGATGACGGTCGGATCAGTTTTGATGAGGTTGTCATCTACAGTCCGACCCCGCCAGCGCAGCCAAGCACGCTTATCCACCGCTTTGAGGGGGGCGAGGCCAATCTGGGCGGTGATCCGGTTCCTCTACGTGGTCAAGTTGCTTTTGGGTCCGACGGGATGATCGCCAGTTTTCAGGGCCAAGACGCCGAAAATCTGGTGGCGGGCGGCTTTGGCTTGGACGGGGCGGGCTTTGTCACTCTGGCCCCAGAGTAACCGTCGTCAAGAGCATAGCTCAGCGAATTGTGGGTGCCATGCCCGCCAATGCGCCTTTTCGATTGTAAAGTGCGACCTGTTACCCTTATGTATGCAATACGGGAGTGCCGCGTGATGGAACGCTGTGACCCCGGGAGTTTCTCTGACAGGCCAGATGGGTAGACACCCGCAGCCGTCAGCTGATGTGGCGGAAACGCCAGTTAAACCCCCAGCCGCACGGTTCAACCATGACGGTCGGGAATTGAATGGGTCGCACATCTTATGGTTGCGCGGCCGGAGACCAACGCGATGCACACCGTGCAGAGGACAAACAGTGCCGCAAGCGCCCCGAGGGGCCGCGCCACACCCTGCGCCGTGATCGCCAATTATAGACATGTCACACGGACAGACGCCCCCCCGGGCGCTGTGGCGTCGTGTCGTGCGAACGGAAAATATGCCAAAGAAAATGTTGATAGACGCAACGCACGCGGAAGAAACCCGCGTTGTTGTGGTAGATGGAAACAAAGTCGAGGAGTTTGATTTCGAGAGCCAGTTCAAGCGTCAGCTTGCTGGGAACATATATTTAGCCAAAGTCACGCGGGTTGAGCCCTCGTTGCAGGCGGCTTTTGTGGACTATGGCGGCAATCGCCACGGTTTTCTTGCGTTCTCTGAAATCCACCCGGACTATTACCAAATCCCTGTTGCCGACCGCGAAGCGCTGATCGCCGAGGAAAAGGCCTATGCCGAAAGCCAGAAGGCTGAAGCGGAGGCAGAGGACGAGGCGAAAGCCAAGCCAAAGCGCCGTCGCCGCAGTCGTGCAAAGGCCGCTGAGGTCGAGACGGATGATGTCGTCGCGAAAGGCGACGTCGCGGGCATGGAGACAATTGATCTTGATGACAGCGAAGAAGGCTCTTCGCCGATGGAGTTGGTCGCTGAGACCCCGGTCGAGACACCCGCAGCGGATGAAGGCGAAGACGACACTGTCGAAGCGGACGATGCGGACGACGCCGAAGAGAAGCCCTACGTTGCGATGGATGACGCCTCCGAGAAGGACGAAACCATCGAAAGCGTCGCCGAGGAAGACGACACTGATGATGTCCGTCCGGTCCGCAAGCCACGCCCGAAGCGCTATAAGATTCAGGAAGTCGTCAAAGTACGTCAGATCCTGCTGATCCAGGTTGTGAAGGAAGAGCGTGGCAACAAAGGTGCTGCCCTGACGACATATCTGTCTCTGGCCGGTCGTTACTGCGTCTTGATGCCGAACACCGCCCGTGGTGGTGGGATCAGCCGCAAGATCACCAATGCTCCGGACCGCAAGAAGCTTAAGGAAATCGCGAATTCCATGACCGTGCCTGAGGGGGCTGGCCTGATCATTCGCACCGCAGGCTCTCAGCGGACCAAGGCAGAGATCAAACGCGACTACGAATATCTGCAGCGGATGTGGGAACAGATCCGCGAGATGACGTTGAAGTCCATCGCGCCTGCAAAGATCTACGAAGAAGGCGATCTGATAAAGCGGTCCATTCGTGATCTTTATAACAAAGAGATCGACGAAGTGATCGTCGCCGGTGACGAGGGCTATAAGACAGCCAAGACGTTCATGAAGATGATCATGCCGTCGCACGCCAAGAACGTGAAACTGTATGGTGAGAAGCTGCCGCTTTATGCCCGCTATCAGGTCGAAGGCTACCTGGGTGGCATGTTCAACCCCACGGTGCAGTTGCCGTCCGGTGGCTATATTGTGATCGGGATCACCGAGGCGCTGGTCGCCATCGACGTGAACTCTGGCCGGGCCACGAAAGAAGGCTCGATCGAGCAAACCGCGTTGAAGACCAACCTGGAGGCCGCTGATGAAGTCGCCCGCCAATTGCGCTTGCGTGACTTGGCCGGTCTGATCGTGATCGACTTCATTGATATGGACGAACGGCGCAATAACACCGCTGTTGAAAAACGTTTCAAGGACAAGCTGAAGACAGATCGCGCCCGCATTCAGGTGGGTCGCATCTCTGGCTTTGGTCTGATGGAAATGTCCCGTCAACGCCTGCGTCCGGGGATGTTGGAAGCAACGACCCAGATGTGTAGCCATTGTCATGGGACAGGTCTGCTGCGTTCAGATGATAACGTTTCGTTGTCGATCCTGCGGGCCTTGGAAGAAGAAGGTGTGCGCGGTCGTAGCAAAGAAGTGCTGGTGCGTGCCCCGATCTCTATCGCTAACTTCCTGATGAACGGAAAGCGCGAACATATCGGCGATGTAGAAGCCCGCTATGGCATGTCTGTCCGGATCGAGTGCGATACGACGCTGACCTCGCCTGATTTTGCTATCGAGAAGTTCAAGACGGCCACCCGTGTGGTGCCTGATGCACCTGCGGCTGTTGTCGGCTCTGCTGCGTTGATGGACGAAGTTTTTGCAGATGACAGCAACATCATCACCGAAGAAGCCCCTGATGCGCCTGGCGCGCCGGCGGAAGCCTCTGAGGACCAACCCAAGCGCAAACGGCGTCGGCGTCGCAGGCGTCGGGGTGGCGGTGGTGGCGAAGGCCAGCAGAACGGAGATGCGCCGCAGAACGGTGACGGACAGGCGGCTGAGGCGGGCGAGGCACCTGCCGAGACCGTTGCTGCCGATGCAGATGCTGCCGTGACAGTGGATGCACCCGATGCCGACACGGATGCGCCCGCGGCTGAAGAAAAGCCAAAGCGCACCCGGACGCGGCGATCACGCAAGAAGGTTGACGACGCTGAGACGGCTTCTGCAGAGGCAAGTGCCGCTGAAACCGCGCCGGTTGAAACGGGTGAAGAGCCACTGGCTGAAGAAAAGCCGAAGCCCAAACGCCGGTCTCGCGCCAAAAAGGCAGACAAACCAACGGAGGCCGAGGCGGTTGCGACCGATGAGGGTGCAGTGGAAGACGCGCCAGCGCCTGCGGCTGAAGAAAAGCCGAAGCCGAAACGCAAGAGCCGCGCAAAACCAAAGGTAGCACCTGCGGCCGAGGCAGATGTTGTGGTGGAGCCTGCTGCGCCGGAGCCAGTCGCCGTGGAGACCGCACCTGTTGTTGAGGTCGCAGCTGACCCCGCGCCTGACCCTGCACCGGAGCCACAGGCTGATGCGCCTGATAAGCCGAAACGCAAAGGATGGTGGTCGCTGGGGCGCTAACCAACTGCTAGAAGACATGAAGGCCAGCGTTGTTCACACGCTGGCCTTTGTCATGGGGCGGTTACGATTCGGCGCGCCCTCGATTTTTCTAGAAAAATCGTTACCCGTGGCGAATGTCGAAAGTCAAAATACCGTCCGCCTCTGCCTGCGACACAAGGTCGTGCCCGGCCTCTGCGCAGAAGTGCGGCACATCGACAATTGCAGCCGGGTCGTCTGCAATCATCCGCAAAACCTCTCCCTTCGCCATGCCAGACAAGCGTTTGCGCGCCTTGAGCACGGGCAGGGGGCACAGCAGCCCGAGCGCGTCGAGGGTTTGATTTGGGTCACTCATACCCGGTGATCTAGGAGCGATGTTTCAAAGAGTCCACAAGGTTGTGAGAGACCATGGCGTGACGCGGCCACAATTGCCACGTAAGCAGGGCGCAAGGAGACACAGCACCTATGCTTGAAGCCACAACAATTCTAGACGCCACCCTGATCCCGGCGATGATGATTGCCTTGACCGCAGGTCTGCTGTCATTCCTGTCGCCTTGTGTGCTGCCGATTGTGCCACCGTACCTTGCCTATATGGGCGGTGTCAGCATGTGTGACATGGAAGAAGAGCGCACGGCCCGTCGCCGGGTCCTGTTGTGCGCTGCCTTTTTCGTTCTTGGTTTGTCGACAGTCTTTCTTTTATTGGGTTTCGCTTTCTCTGCTCTTGGTCGGACGTTCTTACAATACCAGGATTGGTTCCTGACCATCTCTGGCATTGTTGTGATGATCTTTGGGGCCCACTTTGTCGGTGTCTACCGGATCGGTTTTCTGGACCGCGAGGCCCGTATGGAAGCGGGTGACAAAGGTGGGTCTGCGATGGGTGCCTATATCCTTGGTCTTGCCTTTGCCTTTGGCTGGACGCCGTGTCTGGGACCCATCCTTGGGACGATCCTTGGGCTGGCTGCGTCCGAGGCTGATGTTGCAAGGGGGACCACATTGCTGGCGGTCTACGCTTTGGGCCTTGGTATTCCCTTTTTGCTGGTGGCTGCGTTCTTTCCCCGTCTCAAGGGTGTGATGAACTGGATGAAGCGCCATATGGACAAGATCGAGCGGACCTCGGGACTGCTTCTTTGGACAGTTGGCCTGATGATGATTACCGGTCAGTTTGCTGCTTTCAGCTACTGGATGCTGGAAGCTTTTCCCGGCTTGGCCGCCCTTGGGTAAGCCCCTGCGCACAAATTCTTAATCTCGCCCCGATTATGGGTTAAGCTGCCCTAAAAGAATGAGCAGCATGACCAGCCACGGGCCAACAGAACACGTCATCAGACGCCGGGTATTCTACATCCCCGGCTATGATCCGATTCATCCGCGCAGGTATCGCGAGCTGTATCGTAAAGAAGGTGCTGCTCAGGCTGCGATATCTGGCTACGAGATCGCCTTGAAGGCCAAACCAGCGGCGGACACCTTTGGATGGCACGCAGCCTCTGTGATCAAAGGGCGCACTGTCCAGGCTGATGTGGATGTCCTGATATGGTCCGACATCGTGCGTGAAAGCATGTCCCAGTCGATCCCGGCCACCTATGGGCAACTGATCCGCACTGCATGGGTCTATATCAGTACAGGTGCACTACGCCGTTTGATGTGGATGCGCAAAGGGCCGGTGATCGCGGCCCTTTATCCGATCGGGATGCTGCTATTGCAGCTTGTCCTTGCCATCGCTTTGGCCCGGTTTGTTGGGACCACAATCATGGCAGGCACACAGGCTGGCCTGGGCCTTGTCTCGGAAGCGCTGCTAAGAGACAGCATCATTTTCTGGCCCGTGTTCTTGATTGCTTGGGCGGCAGGCCTTGCGGCTTTTGTCTGGGTTTTGCGGTGGTTCAAGTCGAAGGATGGCAGATTTTTTGCGTATTACCTGATGCATGACTACAGCTTTTCAGCCCGGTGGCGTGGCGCTAACCCGCCCGCACTTGAAGACCGCATGACCGCCTTTGGGGATCAGATCGCAGCGGCCTTCCAGACGGATGTGCAAGAAGTCTTGGTTGTCGGTCACTCTTCCGGTGCCCATCTGGCAGTGTCGATCCTTGCGGATTTATTGCGGGCAGGGCGCATTCCCGCAGACAGACCCAAACTGGCGTTCCTGTCGCTGGGGCAGGTCGTGCCGATGATGTCATTCCTGCCAGAGGCCAAGCGGCTGCGCGCAGACCTTGCCTACCTCAGCATGCAAGAGGCCCTGACGTGGGTTGATGTCACAGCGCCCGGTGACGGTTGTGCCTTTGCGCTGTGTGATCCTGTCGCGGTTTCCGGTGTTGCACCAAAGGACAAGCGTTGGCCGCTGGTTGTCTCTGCCGCGTTTACCCAAACGTTGCAGCCTGAAACGTGGAAGGCGTTACGGTGGCGCTTCTTTCGGTTGCACTTTCAGTATCTATGCGCCTTCGACAATCCGGGTGACTATGACTACTTTCAGATCACCTGTGGCCCAATAACCCTACACGACAGGTATCGCGGCCGCGCCCCATCAAAGAGCCGGATCGATGTTCCGGCGTCCAAGTACACGTCCGTTGCATGACATTGCCCCCTAAACCCAAGGCACGGCCTGACCGCGTCTCACTTTGGCGATACATGAAGTTGTTCCGGGCGGACATTCTTTCGGCGCAGCCTGCCAAGTTGTATCGTGCGTGGATGGCTGAGTTTAAGACGCCGTTCTTTCGCAGCTATCTGGCGAATGACCCGGAATTGATCAATTTGGTCCTGAAAGATCGGCCCGATGACTTCCCCAAATCTGATCGGATTGGGGCGGGCTTGCGACCGTTACTTGGAAACTCTGTCTTTTTGACAAATGGAGAGACGTGGAAGCGTCAACGCCGGATCATTGATCCTGCCTTTGAGGGCGGACGGTTGCGTGATACGTTTCCAGCGATCTGGGCCGCAGGCGAGGCTGCCGTTGATCGGATGGCTGTTGGTGCAGATGGCACCGCGCAAGAGATCGAGGCGATGACTAGTCATGCTGCCGCTGACGTGATCTTTCGGACGTTGTTTTCGATCCCGATCGAGAATGTTGTCGCCACAGAGGTGTTTGACAAGTTCAAGTCTCATCAACGGACCCAACCGATCTTGAACCTTGCAGCCTTTGTCCGCGGGCCTGCGTGGATGCCGCGACTTTTCCGCAAGGAAACAAAGCAGACCGCAGCTGATATCCGGCACCTGATCACGCAGCTGACCCAAGACCGGCTGAAGCATATCAAACACGGGGACATGCCTGATGATCTGGCCACCAAGATCATGACGACACCTGACCCTGAAACAGGTGAGGTCTTTGACGTTGATGAGATGGTCGATCAGGTTGCGATCTTCTTTCTGGCAGGCCACGAAACCTCTGCGTCCGCCTTGGCATGGACCCTGTACTTGCTGGCGCTTTACCCGGAGTGGCAAGACAAGGTCGCGTCTGAAGCCGCTGGAATGACACCCGAATTCGGTAAACTGTCGACCCTGAGGATCACCAGAGATGTGTTTCGGGAAAGCCTGCGCTTGTATCCGCCTGTCCCGATGATGGTGCGCGAAACGACCAAGCCAGAGACCTTTCGCAAACGTGCCGTCAGACGCGGCGCACAGGTGGTCCTGTCACCTTGGCACTTGCATCGGCACACGCGGATGTGGACCAATCCAGACGGCTTTGATCCTGCCCGGTGGCAGTCCGACACCGACAAGACAGCGCAGCGCGAGGCGTACATGCCGTTCTCTGCCGGGCCGCGTGTGTGCACAGGTGCAGGCTTTGCGATGATCGAAGGTGTTGTCCTGCTTGCGTTGATCCTGCGGGCCTACCGGTTCGAAATCGTGACAGATCGCACACCTGTCCCGGTGGCCCATTTGACGGTGCGATCAAAGGAAGGGATCTGGCTGCGATTCGTTCCCAGAGACAGCTGATTGTTGCTGGTTTGCAGATAGTCATAGCGTGGGATCGATATTGTCGCACCATCGCTTTGCGACAGTGCGTGTGTCTTTGCCTGTGATGTCGTACTTAAAGTTATATTAATCAGTGGGTTGTATCGTGATGGCTCTAAATTGCGGCGAATTGTGCCGCAATTATGGCGCTTAGGTGGCCATCTTTGTGCTATGCATAGCGTGTGACCAGTAAACAGTGATCCAGAGGTGCGACATGGCGTTTTCGATGACAAATGTATTGAACTCTATCGTTGAAGCAACGACGCGCACGCCGCATGCGGTGCGCCTTTCTGAAGCAGATGATCTGTATGTGCACCGTCCGGTTCCGCGGCCGACCATGCAGGATATGATGATCAACCAACCCGCACGCCCTGTCAGCGCGGCGGAAGAAGGCCGCTCTGGTCAGCAGTTGGAACATGACACGCTGTCAAGAATCCGCGACGCGCTGTATCACGATCAGCAGGCCTGAACCGTCTTTAAAACAAACACCCGAATTGCTGAAGCAAGACCGATATCGCCGCGCTGTGCGTCAATCTCGCTTGCCAGTGCGTTGATGGCCTGACCGCGATCTGCCGCAATTTTACGGAATGCGACCCAAAACGCATCTTCAAGTGACACGCTGGTACGGTGACCTTTCAAGGTCAGCGAATGCTTGACCGGGCGTCCATCGAACGTGTCAGTCATCTTCAAATTTAAGTTGCGACAGCCTGTCGGCGGCTTGTTTTTCTTTGGTCGCTGCAAAAAGACGCTCTGACTTCGTCAGGCCGAACTTGATCGAATTGGCATTGGCACGGATCTTCTTGTCGTCCCGCGCCTTTGCTTTGCGGGCCTTATTGAGATTGATCGGTGTCGTCATTTGGGGCCGATCATGTCTTCTGGACGCACGACCTTTTCAAAGGTTTCTTCATCTACAAAGCCCAGCTTGATCGCTTCTTCTTTCAGCGTCGTACCATTCTTGTGCGCGGTCTTGGCGACAGTCGTGGCGTTGTCGTACCCGATGGTCGGCGCAAGGGCTGTCACCAGCATCAACGACTCGCGCATCAGTTTGTTGATGCGGTCTTCATCGGCTTGGATGCCAGAGACGCAGTTGTCTGTGAAGGTACCGCAAGCGTCCCCGATCAGCTGCATGGATTGCAGGACGTTGTAGGCCATCATCGGCTTCATCACATTCAGCTCGAAGTGGCCTTGTGACCCCGCAAACCCAACAGCGGCATCATTACCCATAACGTGGGCGCAGACCTGTGTGATCGCTTCGACCTGCGTCGGGTTCACTTTGCCGGGCATGATTGATGATCCGGGCTCGTTTTCCGGCAACATCAGTTCGCCCAAGCCACAGCGTGGACCAGAGCCGAGGAAACGAATGTCGCAGGCGATTTTGTAGAGGCTGGCAGCTGTTGTTTTCAAAGCCCCGGACATTTCGACAAGGGCGTCGTGGGCAGCAAGCGCTTCGAATTTGTTGGGGGCTGTCACAAAGGGCAGGCCAGTGATTTCAGCCATTTCAGCCGCAACAGTTTCGCCCCAGCCTTTGGGTGTGTTCAACCCGGTCCCCACAGCAGTTCCGCCTTGGGCCAGTTCGTAGATCGCTGGCAAAGCAGCTTTCACCCGGCGGATCGCCATTGCGACCTGATGTACGTAGCCCGAAAATTCCTGGCCTAGGGTCAGCGGCGTGGCGTCCATTGTGTGGGTGCGACCAATCTTGATGATGTGATCAAACTCTTTCTGTTTTTGCTCTAAGGCCGCGTGCAGTTTCGCAAGGCCGGGCAACAGAACGTCGTGGGCCGTTGTTGCGACAGCGATGTGCATCGCCGTTGGGAACGTGTCGTTAGAAGATTGTCCCATATTGCAGTGATCATTGGGGTGGACCGGATCTTTGGACCCGATCGTCCCTCCGAGCATTTCGATAGCGCGGTTTGAGATCACCTCGTTGGCGTTCATGTTGGACTGGGTCCCGGACCCCGTTTGCCAAACCACCAGCGGAAAGTGATCATCTAGCTTGCCTGTGACAACTTCGTTGGCTGCCGCGATCATGGCATCCGCCAGTTTGGCGTCCAGCTTGCCACGGTCCTTGTTGGCCTTGGCGCAGGCCTGTTTGATGACGCCTAGCGCACGCACAAGGGCAACGGGCTGCTTTTCCCAACCGATGGGGAAATTCATCAAGGATCGTTGGGTCTGTGCGCCCCAATACCGGTCCGCTTGGACCTCCAAAGGACCAAAGCTGTCGGATTCGGTACGGGTGGCAGTCATGGCAGGCTCCGATCTGAAAAATGTTGCGTTTGGGATAGCGGCTTGCCCATGGGATGGCAATGAATGGCTTGGCAGTTGTCCCGAATTCTCCTAACGGTCCTGCTGCGGCATGGGAAATCTGTTTTGTGACCGATGACGTTGCTGCTGCCTTTGACCGGGCAGTATCAGCCGGGTGTTCACCAGTCAGCGCCCCGAGCGCAAAGCCCTGGGGCCAAACCGTGTCTTACGTCCGCGATCTGGATGGATGCATCGTCGAGAGCGCCTCGCCTATCGCAGGGTCGGTCGCGCATGGATGACGTGAACCGCGCTGAAATCATCGACACCTTGGTTCAGGTGATCACTGCACTGGTTCCAGATGCCAATCTGCGGCCGATGTACGGGGGCACTGTGATCGAGCTTGAGACAGATAATCCCAAAAGCCGGATTGGCGGGGTCTATGGCTACGCAGACTATGTGTCATTGGAATTTGCGAAGGGTGCTACGTTTGATGACCCTGGCGGCGTGTTGGAAGGGTCAGGCAAGTCCCGGCGACACGTCAAGCTGCGCAGTGTCGAGGATGTGACCGCAAAGACCTGCGCGCAGTTGTTAAGAAAGGCGATCTCATCGTCTTGGGGTGCTTAGCCCTGTTGCTGTCCTGTCAGTTGCTTTCGCAAAGTCAGATCGCGACAAGAAGCTGGACAGCGCTGCCGCATCGAACGCTTAGGTCTTTCGAAACTGATCAAGGCTGACGACTTCAGCCTCTTTGCGCTCTTCGGGTTCAGGGGCAGGCTCTGGCTCTGCCATTTCTTCCATTGGTGCTTCTGGGACTGGGTCAGGTTCTGTCACCGCTGAGAGGCCATCTGGCGCATCTTCGTCGCCATCTTGCGTCTCAAACCGTAAGCCAAACTCGACGGATGGGTCCACAAAGGTCTGGATCGCGTCGTATGGGATATACAAAGGTTCCGGGTTTTCACCGAAGTTCAGTGTGATGGAAAAGCCTTCGTCTGTCACATCCAGATTGTCGAACCAATGCTGGATCACCACGGTCATTTCATTGGGGTATCGATCCGACAGCCAATCCGCGATTTCGACATCTGGGTGCATCGTATCGAAGGTGATGAAAAAGTGGTGTTCGCCGGGCAAACCATTGTCGGAAACGTCTGTAAGGACGTTTTGAATCAGGCTCCGCATTGCGCGGTGCATCAGGTTGCCATAGTCGATCGTGCTGTTCACGGCGGGCGCATCCTTTGATCATCTTCAATGGGAAGCATACCGATATCACTGGGGAGTAAAAGGGGGCCAATCGAAACAATTGAGGTCAGATCAGCGCAACTATCCCGCTTAGCGCAACCGAGATCGCCAGAACCAACAAAAGGTTCACATGACGCCACAGAAGCAAGACAGCAGCAATGACTGCCAAGACGCAGGCAAGCGGTTGGAAACTTGTGATGTCGGGCAGAATGGTTTGGAACGGGCCACTGTTAATTTGGATGTTGTTGCCAAAGAAGACATGCAGGGCGAACCAAAGCGACAGATTGGCGATGACACCCACCACTGCCGCCGTGATCCCCCCCAGCGCCGCAGTCAGCCGCGGTTGCTGTTCCAGCCAGTCAATCAGCGGCGCGCCCGCGAATATCCAGATGAAGCAAGGGACAAAGGTGACCCAAAGTGTCAGCGCACCGGCCGCCAACGCCAGACCTGTATCGCCAGCCTGTGCCCCTGCGATCATACCCACGAATTGCGTGACAAGGATCAGCGGCCCTGGCGTGGTCTCTGCCAAGCCCAGCGCGTCCATCATCTGCGGTGTTGTCAGCCAGCCAAAATCACTGACCACCGCTTGGGTCATATAGGCCAGCACCGCATAGGCCCCCCCAAAGGTCACCACAGCCAGCCACGCAAAAAAGGCTCCGATGTCAGCCAAGATGGGGTCCGCCCCTCGGATCAGCACGAAAGGGGCCGCCCAGATCACACCCCCGATGACGACAATCATCAGACTATAGGTCCAGGGGAACCTTGCCGAAAGTGTGCCTTGCTGCACGTTCTGCGCTGTGATCGCCCCAGCAAGTGCTGCGATGATGATCACCACCGGAAAAGGCACCGCGAACAGGAACAAAGCAAAGAAAGCTGCAATGGCGATCCGGCGTGCAGTCGCTGAGGTCAGCGCCCGTTTCGAGACTTTCATCAAAGCCTCGATCACGATGACAACAACGGTTGCCTTCACCCCCAAAAACAAGGCCTGCACAAAGGGCAGATTGCCGTAAGCCCCATAAAGCAGCGCCAGACACATGATGATCAAGGCACCGGGGAGAACGAATAGCCCACCTGCGATCAGCCCTCCAATGATCCCACGCTGACGCCAGCCTGCATACGTGGCCAGCTGCATGGCCTCTGGACCGGGAAGCAGCATGCAAAACGATAGGGCGCGCAGGAATTGGTCTTCTGTCAGCCAGTCTCGGTTCTCGACCAGTTCTTTGTGCATTAAGGCGATTTGGGCTGCAGGGCCGCCAAAAGACAAAATCCCGATCCGGCCAAAGACGCGGACAAGCATGGGGTAGGGGATCATCGGGCGACCTCTGTGTCCCATGCATGTGTTTCGTCCTGACCGTCGCGTGCCCAGCGATACAGCGCGTCGTAAAGAGGCAGCGCTGCCTGCAATTGTGCCTGGTCGTCTTTATACATGCGCGACAGGCCGACCGATAAGGCGAGCAATCCGCCAGCCTGCGGCGCGTCTTGGTGGCGTCCCGTGTCGGCCGCCCGGATCACATCTGCCATTTTCGTCAACGCAGGGGTTTTCAACGCGAAATGTGCCAGCATGTGATCAAAGGTGCAGTGCTGTCCGTGGTGGGTGAATGCCCCGTCCGGGATGTCAAAGGGGATTGCATCGAACTTTTCTGCGACGGCCAAGACTTCATTGGGAGGGACATACAGAAACGCGGCGTCTGGGTCGACGAACCGGCGGATCAACCAAGGACAAGCGATCCGGTCGATCTTGGGGCGGTGGCGCGTGACCCACCGGGATCCTGTTGGCAACCGGTCAATTGGTATGCGTGGATAGTCGGTCTCAAGCCAGCCAAGCATCCCACCCGATAAGACTTCTGCCGCAATGCCAGCGGTCCTGAAGGCAGCAGCCGTACCGTGGCTCAGTTTGCGTCCTCTTTGGCAAACGACGACAACACTGCGGCCTTGCAGGATTGCCACCAGATCAGTCAGGTTACGATGGTCGGCGGCCACACTGGTAGGTATGCGAAAAGGTGCGTCTGCGACGTCTTCTGGAATGCACACATCAACGATCGCCGGGGCATCTGGCGTGCCGATCAGCCGCATAAGTTGCGCGGGGTTCATTTCGCCAAATCCGGGTTTGGGGTGGGCCATAGCGACATCCTTTCTGAAAGTGGTCAGTGGATGCGAGCCTTCGGCCGAAACCTCACGGGGTGTCGCGTGCCCCATGCCTGCTGTGTGCCGCCTTAGACAAAGCAGGTCAACCCAATGGTTGGGTCAACTCGCGGATCAGCTTACGCCGGATCGCGTTGGGATAGTCGCGATGGGTGCGGGCCGTGATGACAAAGCCATCACGCGTAATCACCTGGCGTTGGAAAAACGTCGTGATCGCCATACCTAGCGCTTCAATTGCGATGCCGTTGATTGTGATCCCGGCCCGCTGGGCTGTCTGGCGGGCCGCAGAGGTGCCGCGGCCTGCATTGGGCGTGCCATCGCCCGAGACGTCGATCACTTTCCTGCGGCAATCGGGTGCGTCACGGAACATGTTGATGGCAAAGTATATCGCCTCTGCCGGGGCGGTATCAGACAAGATGAACGCGCGGGACATCAGACGGGCTTCTTGCGATAGGCTTTCTGCGTCAAGGGCGGTGCGGACTTGGCGCCACGGGATTGAGACCTGCTGGCGGGCTTCCCCAGACCACTGCATCACCGCAATCGCAACTTCGCCCCGGACCATCGCCTCGACGATTTCGGGATCTTGCAGGGCATCTGCCATGCCATCGACCTGTAAACGGTATTCTCCGGGGTCGACAGAATTGGAGACGTCAACCGACAAGACCAAGGCCGTGTCGCAGGCTTGCACCGTGATCGGCAGGCAAAGAAACGTGGCGGTGAGTGCGCGCATAAAACCATTCATTACCGTACTTTGCGCATCGGTCTGTAACCACGCAAGCACGAATATTGGGCATGCGGTGCTAAGGCTTGGTCCAAAAAGAGCCTGAAGCAACAGTCTGATGGGGAATGAAGTGCAGGTTTCTGTTGCCAGGTACCTGCGAACCCCGCCTAAGGTCGCTAAACCGTAGGAGTTAAAGTTTCAGTATTAGGCACAGCTTACGCTGCGACTGCCACTGGAGCATGGTTGTTATTTGCAACTATACTAATCGTACCGATAACGGTGGTAACTCACCGAAACAAAGCTAACCCCTTTAGACGTTCGTCGATCCTATTTCGACCCCATCCACCGTCAAATAACCGGGTGTTTGGTGGAGTCGCCGGGTACCGCCCCCGGGTCCGATCCGCTTATTACGAGCGCGTTTATGTCCATAGTCCCGAAGGACTTCTTTTAGATAAGGCACCAGAGGGCCTCTCGCAAGGGGCGTTGCTGATCAGAGTGAACCGTTCTAGCCTTTTCGTAACTGGGGGACTCATATGACCGACTTTCTGGCGCTGGCTTTTGTATTCTTGTTTGCAGGGGTGGTGGCCGTGCCAATTGCAACCCGGCTGGGGCTGGGATCGGTGCTGGGGTATCTTATTGCTGGCATTGTGATTTCCCCGATATTGGCACTTCTGAACGTTGACGTCGTGTCGATCCAGCATTTCGCAGAGTTTGGCGTCGTTATGATGCTGTTCCTCGTGGGGTTAGAGCTGGAGCCGAAACTGCTGTGGGGCATGCGGGGCCAGCTGTTGGGTCTTGGTGGCGGACAGGTGGTGATCACAACCGGGCTGGTCATGGGGGTCTGTCTGGTCTTTGGCATCCCGTGGTCGATTTCCTTGGCGATTGGTCTTGTTCTGGCTTTAAGTTCGACTGCTATCGTTTTGCAAACGTTGAATGAAAAGGGCTTGATGAAGTCTGATGGCGGGCAGGGCAGTTTTTCCGTCCTGTTGTTTCAGGACATCGCCGTGATCCCAATGCTTGCCCTGATCCCACTACTTGCGATGCCTGATTTGATGGATTTCGGGATGGATGTTGCGCCACACGCCTCAGAAACAACGCATGTCGAAAGCCCTGATGGCCACGGAGACGATCACGCGGATGGTCATGACGATCACGATGATCATGGATCGGGGATGAGCCTGGTAGACGGGCTGAACGGCTGGCAGACGGCGCTGGTCACGATTGGTGCAATTGGTTTTGTGGTTCTGGGGGGCTCTTACCTGACCCGCCCCGTCTTCCGGTTCATCTCTGCCGCGAACCTGCGCGAGTTGTTCACGGCGACGGCCTTGATGATGGTTGTCGGGATCGCGCTGTTGATGTCGCTGGTGGGACTATCCGCTGCCTTGGGGACGTTCCTTGCCGGGGTTGTTTTGGCGAACAGCGAATATCGGCACGAGTTGGAATCCGATATCGACCCGTTCAAGGGCCTGCTGTTAGGCGTATTCTTTATGACCGTAGGGGCAGGGATCAACTTTGATCTGCTGTTCGCGAACCTTTTCACCATCGTGGGGCTGACGATTGGATTGATGGCACTGAAAGCTGGCGTGATCTACGCGCTGGGAACGTTGTTTGGCCTACGCGGGACGGACAGATGGCTGGCAGCCCTAGGGTTGGCGCAAGCCGGTGAATTTGGTTTTGTGTTGTTGTCGTTTACGGTCGCCAATCAGGTGATCCCACCCGCTATTGCGGATCAATTGCTGTTGGTCGTGGCGCTGTCGATGTTGCTGACGCCCGCGTTGTTCATTCTGTATGACAAGGTGATCGCACCCAAATACAGCGAAGATCAAGAGCGGGAAGCCGATAAGATGCCAGAGGAATCCGGGCATATCATTGTCGCTGGCCGTGGCCGGGTGGGTGGCATCGTCGAGCGGATGTTGTCTGCCGCCGGGTTCAAGACGACGGTCATCGACTATTCAGCCAAGCAACTTGAAAATATGCGCGCTTTTGGGTTCCACACCTATTATGGCGATGCGACCCGGCCAGACTTGCTTGCCGCTGCGGGCATTGCGGATGCCAAGATGCTGGTGATTGCCATTGATGGGAAAGATCAGATTACAGAGCTGACCCACTACGTGCATCAGACCTACCCGCATGTGCATCTGGTGACGCGGGCTGTGGACCGTGACCATGTTTATAGTCTCTGGGCAGCAGGATCGCGCGACATCATCCGCGAAACGTTTGACAGTGCCACCCGGATGGGCCGCTCTGCGTTTGAGGCGATGGGCGTCAACAAACATCACGCCGAGCAGATGCTTGAAGCTTTCAAAGAGACGGATCGAGAGGCAATGGTGACCGTCGCAAACGTGCATAAACCAGGTGTGCGGCCGCTGGATAACCCAGAATACATGGAATTTGTGCGGGAGAACTTGCCGAAGTGGGAAAAAATCATGTCAGACAAGATGTCGGCTATTCGCGAACAGGATGTGCCGGCACAAGAGGCGCAGACCTCAGATGTTGAGAAACAAGGCGGGTAGGCCGACGCCCGCTTCGACGGCGAAGTAGATCCACTTTTTCGGGCTCGCGCCGTCACGGATGCATGACGTCAGGCGACCAACCGCGGCACCGCACCAGCAGAACCCCAGCATCGCATATGCTTCTGGTGTGCCGATGATCAAAGCACCGATCCCCATGCCGACAAACAGGCATCCAGCGCTGGCGCTGATCTCGGACATGCCCATCGTGTCGGTATGCCCTTCAAGGTTTAGCGCCCCCATCGTGTATTTAGGCGCAAGCCAGCCAAAGCAGCCCAACGCGATGCTGAGCAGCGCAAAGATAATGTTGAGAATGTCCATAAGTGTTCCTTGTCCTGCGCGGGAACTTAGCCTGCTGCAACGGTGGGGCAAGCGTGGGGTGGGTGAAACCCACGTTGTTCACAATGTGATGGGTCGCACGCGTGGGTTTCGCCCACCCTACGTGACATCCGCTTTTTGTGCGGCGCGGGCGGCGAACACGCTTTCTGCAAGGCTCTGGGTATAATCTGACAGTTGCACCAACAGCGCGTCAGCGGTTTCCGCGTCGTGCTGGTCAAGCGCATTGGCGATTTGCGTGTGCAAGTCGATGATCGTTGCCCGATCCCGCGCGCTGAATGTGATCATGTTCATCAAAGGCTGCATGGCCTCGACTGCACCCGCCAATTGGTATGACAAAACGGGGTTCGCGGCAGCATCCACCAGCGCGCGGTGGAAGGCGACATCGCTGGCGCAAAATGCCTCGTCGGTCAGGCCGGGCTGTGCCTGACGGTGTGCCTCGGCACGCATCGTGGCAAGATGGTCGGCGGTGCGCCGTTCTGCGGCAAGCGGGGCGCAGGCGCGTTCCAAGGCATAGCGGGCTTCGCAGGCCGTGCGAAAGCTGACGGAATTCATCGAAAGAAGCAGCGTCGATGTGGTGATCTGCTGACCGTAGGCATCCTCGAACCGGAGCCGGTTGACGAAGGCACCCCCGGTGGCACCGCGTTGGGTACGGATCAGCGATTGGGCGGCCAAACGCTTGAGAGCTTCGCGGACGGTAGAGCGGGACACTTCGAACTGTTCAGAAAGCTCTGTTTCTGACGGAAGACGCTCATCTACCGGTAGTTTCCCGGAAATAATCGCGTCCCGAATGGCGGCAGCAATTTGGGCAGAAAGATCTTTTGAACTGTCGGGATCAATTTTCATTTGTCAGACAATTAAACGTCTGACATATCCTTGGCAACACTTGAGTCGCACGGGAGGGTGACGCGCGTGACGACATCTCCGGTTCAGTTTCCGCTACGCGCCATCCTTTGGGTGGCCTTTTTCGCAGCGATCCTCGCGGCTTGGGCCTTTATGTTCATGATGGCGCGGATGTCTGGCGTGGACATGATCGGCCGTCCTGTGGGCATGAACATGATGCCGATGACGACATTTGGCGCGTTATTCCCGATGTGGGCAATCATGATGGCGGCGATGATGCTGCCGACGATGGTGCCGACCTTGCGGGACTATGAGCGGTTGATGATCAGTGCGGACGGTACGCGGGCAGGGTGGCTCGGCGTCTTGCTGGGGTATTTCATCGTTTGGGTTGGTTTCGCCGGGCTGATTACCTTGGTGCAGCTTGGGTTGATTGCTTTCAACGTCATTGATGGATTAGGCATCTCCACCACCGGGTTCTTTGCTGCGGCCTTGCTGATCGTTGTCGGTGCCTTTCAGTTCACGCGGGCGAAAGAGATTTGTCACGGCGTTTGTCATGCGCCGATGAATTACTTTCTGGGCAAATGGCGGACTGGATTTGGCGGTGGTTTGCGCATGGGCCTTGGCCTTGGCGCATTCTGCGTTGGCTGCTGCTGGGGCTTTATGATGCTGGGCTTCGTCGGCGGTGTGATGAGCCTGTTATGGATGGGTTTGGCAACCTTGTTTATGGTCTTTGAGAAACTGCCCGAGATCGGGCATCGTGTCACCAAGCCAGCGGGGGTCTTGCTGATCCTTGCCGGCCTCGTTGTGGCTGTGATGGCACTTTAGGAAAGGGACGCAGATGGCTGTTAAAAAGAAAGAACCTGCTGATCGTATCGCGATTTCGCAGCGTATTGATCAGCGGATGGACAACCCGAAGCGCCGCAAGTTGCAGCCGACGAATTGGGCAATCAAGGGAGAGTTGTTTCTGAACTGCTCTTGCACAACCTTCTGCCCATGTGTCGTCTCGCTTGGTGCGCATCCTCCGACTGAAGGATATTGCCACGCATGGATGGCCATTGCGATTGATGAGGGCCACTTTGAGGGCGAAGACCTTGGTGGGCTGAACGTTGGATTGCTCGTCGATATCCCCGGAAAGATGGCTGAAGGCAACTGGAAGGTCGCAGCTTATGTCGATGAAAGATCGACACAAAAGGCCTACAATGGCATTTTGAAAATCTTTAGCGGGCAGGCCGGTGGAACCACAGGCCTGTTCACGATGCTGGTGTCCGAGATCATCGGTGCAGAGCGTGAGAAGGTCGAGATTGTGCGCGACGGTACGAAGCGCGGCATTTATATTGGCCGCAAGATCCAGGGCGAGATTGAGATGATTACCGGCAAGGACAAGGATCATCCTGTGATGGTCTCTAACTCTAAGTACTGGATGGGTCCTGATATCATCGCGGCACAAGGTACGAAGTCCCGCATTCGTGACTATGGCCGCGTTTGGGACTTTGGCGGTAAATCCGCCGAGATCTGTCCGATTGACTGGCAAGGTCCACGCCCGTGATCACGCCGCAGTATTGCCGGACGATGGCGCAATACAACGCATGGCAAAACAAAAGCCTGCGGCGCTGTGTCGAGGGCCTCAGCAAGACTGAACTGACCAAAGACCGAGGCTCTTTCTTTGGTTCTATTTTCGGGACGCTGAACCATTTGCTGTGGGGTGATGCCCTGTGGCTTGCCCGGTTTGAAGGCTCCGAAGGCCCTGACCATGTGATCGCGAAAAGCACGACCTTCATGCCAACCGCGGCTGAGTGGGCTGCGGAACGTGTCCGTCTTGATGGTCGGATCAGTGTTTGGGCGGATGATCTGTCTGCGATTGATCTTGTTGGCGACATAACGTGGTTCTCGGGGTCCATCAACGCCGAGGTCACCCGTCCGTTTGCCACCTGCATTACACATTTCTTCAACCACCAGACCCATCATCGGGGTCAGTTGCATGCCATGCTGACAGCAGCGGGGCAGAAACCTGACGCCACTGATTTGGTTTTTATGCCGGAGACCTGAGATGGCAATGATCTCACCCAGCCGTCGTCTGCGACGGACCCCCTTTTCGGAAGGCGTTGATCGGGCAAACCCGAAAGCGTTCACGGTTTACAATCGGATGTTGCTTGCAACCGTGTTTGAAAGTGTTGAGGCCGACTATCATCACCTGAAAAATCATGTGCAGGTCTGGGATGTGGCTGTCGAAAGGCAAGTCGAGTTGCGTGGTCCCGACGCGGGCCGTTTGATGCAAATGCTGACCCCACGCGATCTGCGGGGGATGTTGCCCGGCCAGTGCTACTATGTCCCTATCGTGGACGAGACAGGTGGCATGTTGAACGATCCTGTTGCTTTGAAGCTCGCCGAAGACCGCTGGTGGATTTCAATTGCTGACAGTGATTTGCTGTTTTGGGTCAAAGGTTTGGCCCATGGGTATCGTTTGGACGTGCTGGTTGATGAACCTGACATTTCCCCCCTTGCCGTGCAGGGTCCAAAAGCTGAAGAGCTGATGGTGCGGGTCTTTGGAGAGGCCGTGCGCGCAATCAAGTTCTTCCGCTTTAGCTGGTTCGAATTCGAGGGCCGCTGGCTGGTTATTGCGCGGTCCGGTTACTCAAAGCAGGGCGGGTTCGAGATTTACGTTGATGGCGCTGATATGGGCATGCCTTTGTGGGATGCTCTGTTCAAAGCAGGCGAAGATCTGGATGTCCGTGCAGGCTGTCCGAACGGGATCGAGCGGATTGAGGGCGGTCTTTTGTCCTATGGCAACGATATGACCCGCGATAACACGCCACACGAATGTGGTCTGGGACGGTTCTGTTCGACCCAAACAGCGATTGGGTGTGTCGGTCGTGATGCTTTGCTGCGGGTCGCCAAAGAAGGCCCGGTTCAGCAAATTCGCCCAATCACGATTGAAGGCGATTTGCCGCCCTGTGATCGCGCTTGGCCTTTGATGGCGGGCACGAAGCGGGTTGGACAGGTCACCTCTGCTGCGAAATCGCCTGACTACGGCGTCAACGTCGCGATTGGCATGGTGCGCATGACGCATTGGGATGCGGGCACGGTTCTGGCTGTGCGCACACAGGACGGAGATTTTGAAGCCACCGTTCATGAAGAATTCTGGCAGTAACGCCGCCCTTAGATTGCAACAGGGGCGCTACGTCCCGGAAAGAGAGTAACGATGTTTAACGCTTTGGTCGTCAACAAGAATGATGAAGGCAAGACCAGTGCTGCCGTGTCTCAGATTGGGTTGGATGACTTGCCAGCAGGCGATGTGACCGTTGCTGTTGAGTATTCGACAGTAAACTACAAAGACGGCCTGTGCATTGGGCCGGGGGGTGGTTTGGTCCGCAACTATCCGCATGTGCCGGGCATTGATTTCGCTGGCACCGTCGAGGCCTCTGACGATGACCGTTACAAGGCGGGCGATAAGGTTGTTCTGACAGGCTGGCGCGTTGGCGAGGCCTATTGGGGCGGGTATTCTCAAAAGACCCGCGTGAAAGCCGATTGGCTTGTGCCGCTGCCGGATGGTTTGACGACACAGCAAGCGATGGCCGTTGGCACGGCAGGCTTCACGGCGATGCTTGCTGTCATGGCTTTGGAAGACCACGGCATCAAAGATGGCCCCGTGCTGGTCACTGGTGCTGCGGGTGGCGTTGGATCTGTTGCTACCGCGATCCTTGCAAAGCTGGGACATGAGGTGGCCGCCGTCACTGGTCGCCCCGAGACTGCCGATTACCTGAACGGCCTTGGCGCAACGCAGATTGTTGCTCGTGAAGACATCAATGAGACCACCAAACGCCCGCTAGAGGCGGAAACATGGGGTGGTTGCGTTGATGCAGTGGGCGGCGAGATGCTGGCGCGGTTGCTGGGCCAGATGCAGTACGGTGCCTCTGTTTCTGCAGTTGGCCTTGCGGGCGGCGCGGGTCTGCCCGCGACCGTTATTCCGTTCTTGCTGCGTGGTGTGAACCTGCTGGGGATCGACAGCGTGATGCAGCCCTATGACAACCGGGTGCGGGCATGGGCGCGGATTGCGCAGGACCTGCCGATGGACAGGTTAGAGGCGATGGTACAGCCCGCGACGTTGTCTGATCTGCCGCAACTTGGCAAAGACATCCTGAAGGGGGCAGTCAAAGGCCGGGTTGTTGTCGACGTGAACGCCTGATTGTTCGCGGTGCGCGATTGCACCTTGCGCGCCGGCTAAAACATCGCATTTGGGGATAACTTGATCCCCAAATGTGAAGAGATTTTTTCCTTTGAATGCGCTGTATTTGAGGAAATCCGCCCAGCCATTAGGGTGTACAAAGCGGAAGAAACACTTGGTTTCACCGCTCTTAAATCAGTGCTGCTTACGCGTTTCCCAAAACCGGATTTGACGCTCGATTCGTTTTGCTCAGAAAACGTGCGGATCAGCATTCGTGAGATAAAATTTTGTGATGTTGACTGACACTTTACCGACAATTTGGCCGACTCAATTGCTCATTTGCGACAGAGTGTCGCTTTTCGGGGTTACATGTTAGCGCGTTCACCAACAGACTATGGTTAATGAAAATAGCCAATGGGGAAAAATAATGGCACTTAAACCACCTTTATCGGAACTACCGATTAAGACGGCCGACACAGGCTTCTACAGTGGGTTTAGCGTGAACGTCACAGTTGTGTCGAAGATCATCATCAGTGTACTCGTCGTCTGGGCGATTGTTTGGCCAGAATGGGCGGGTGAAGTCCTCGGCGCATGGAATGCGGTTATTCTGCGTAACTTTGCTGCTTGGTACATCTGGACCGTGGCATTCTTTGTGATCGTGTGTCTTGGACTGGCTATTTGGCCAACTGCCGGACGCCTCAATTTGGGGCAAGACGGAGAAAAGCCGGAATTCTCGAATTTCTCGTGGTTCTCGATGATGTTCGGTGCGGGTATTGGTGTGGGGATGCTCACGTGGGCCGTTGCCGAACCCGTTGCGCACTTCAAGAACAACCCTTCGGTTATTCAAGGTTTAACGACGGCACTGGAAACGGATAATGTGCGCACAGCCTATGTGTGGTCCTATCTTCATTGGGGTTTGGGAGCATGGGCTTGCTACGCGGTCGCTGGTTTGGCTTTGGCCTTCTTTAGCTATCGCCGTGGTCTGCCTCTGACGATCCGGTCGTCCCTGACGCCGCTGTTCGGTAAAGCCTTGTCCGGTACACTGGGTCATATCATCGATATCGTTGCGGTTGTGGCGACTATTCTTGGTGTTGCACAAACGCTTGGTTTCGGCGTGGAGCAATTTGTAGCTGGTCTGACACGGATCGGTATCGGAGGCTTGGCGCTTGAAGACGGATCCGCGACCACAATGGGTATCGTCGTCGCATTGCTGGTTATCATGGGGGCCTCGACGTTGTCGGCGCTCTCGGGCGTTGGCAAGGGCATCAAATGGCTGTCGAACATCAACATGGTCTTGTCGATACTTCTTCTGAGCTTCTTCATTCTGTTTGGTGCGACATTCTTTGGTGCGTCAGCGTTCTTCGTCGGCATCTTCGACTATCTTGTTCAACTGCCGTGGCTCAGCTTTAACGTCTATGCATCTGACGGTGTCGAAGGGTCTCAAAGCTTCTTGCTGGCGCAGTGGCAGGGCTGGTGGCCTGTGTTCTACTGGGCATGGTGGATAGCATTTGCGCCATTCGTTGGTCTGTTCCTTGCACGTATTTCCCGTGGTCGCTCGATCCGTGAATTCGTTCTGGGTGCGATGATTGTGCCGTCGCTGATGTGCTTTGTTTGGTTCGCTTGGGCCGGTGGGACTGCCATCGATCTAGAGTTGAATGGCGGTGCAGGTGGTTTGATCCTGGATGCAGCCAATGGCGACAAGATCTTTGCGATGACAGCCTTCATGCTGGAACCTATCAGCACTGCATTGTCTTGGGGCATGGCTGTGATGATCGTGGTCTTGCTGATGACGTTCCTTGTGACTTCAGCCGACTCGGCCGTCTTGATCGTGAACACGATCAACGCGGCGGGTGACGAAGGTCCAAAGGCGCGTCCGCACATCCTGTTCTGGGGGGCTGCACTGGCTCTTGTGGTTGGCGGTTTGTTAATCTCTGGTGGGACCGGGGCAATCCAAACGGCGATGGTTATCGGCGCTTTGCCGTTCTCCGTCGTGATGGTCTTGATGTGCCTTGCGCTGATCAAAGCAATTTACAACGACGGACGTCGCGAAGCCGCTGGCGTACCAACGCTGCACAGCGATATTCCAAACGCGACCCCGGCAGAGTAATCTGCCAATCGTAGACTTGTGGAAGGCCCCGTCTCGGCGGGGCCTTTTACGTTGATCAAGTCTTGACGCGGTGGCTGTCGTGCTACCTTTTGCGCAGGATCATCCGAAGGCGCGACATGACTGACAAATCCCCGATTATTATGTGGTTCCGGCGCGATCTGCGTCTTGGTGATCACGCCGCACTAACCGCCGCCTGCGAAAGCGGCAGGCCCGTGATCCCGCTGTTCATCCATGATGAGGTCGTGGCCGGGCAGGGTGCTGCCCCGCGCTTTCGGCTTGGATTGTCTGTTGGCGCACTTGGCAATGACCTCAAGGCCGCTGGAAGCCAGTTGATTCTGCGCAAGGGCAATGCCTTGGACGTGTTAAGGGCTGTCATTGCAGAAACGGGTGCGACAGCTGTCTATTGGTCACGTCAGTACGACGTCACCGCGAAAGACCGCGACATTGCGGTCAAGGCTGCTTTGAAAGACCAAGGGATCGCAGCACATAGCTTTGCAGGGCATCTGTTGTTCGAACCGTGGACGGTCGAAACCAAAACCGGTGGGTTTTACAAAGTCTACACACCAATGTGGAGGTCTGTGCGCGACAGGGCAGTGCCGGACAGCCTGCCGCGTCCCGGTGCTATCCCATCCCCTGAAAGCTGGCCTGAGACAGATGTCTTGGAAGACTGGCAGATGGGCGCCGATATGCGGCGCGGGCATGACGTTGTCCTGCAACATTGTACCGTAGGCGAGGCAGCGGCGGCAGACCGGCTGGACGCCTTCGTCGCGCAGTGGATCGCGTATTATCAGACGAACCGCGATTTGCCTGCAATCAAGGGCACGTCTGGATTGTCCGAAAACCTGACCTACGGAGAAATCTCGCCGCGGGTTTGTTGGCACGCGGGCTGGCGCGCCTTGCATGACGGCAAAGCTGACGCAGAGATTTTCCTAAAGGAATTAGTCTGGCGCGAGTTTGCTTACCATCTTTCGCACCACACGCCGCGCATTGAGACTGGTAACTGGAAGCCAGATTGGGATGCCTTCCCATGGAACACCGATAAGACCACGCCAGAGGTTATCGCTTGGCAGCAAGGCCGTACCGGCATCCAGTTTATCGATGCGGCTATGCGCGAGATGTATGTCACCGGTGTCATGCACAATCGGGGTCGGATGATCGTGGCCTCTTACCTGACCAAACATTTGCTGTGTCACTGGAAGATCGGGCTGGACTGGTTTGCTGACTGCTTGATCGATTGGGATCCGGCAAGCAACGCGATGGGCTGGCAATGGTCAGCCGGGTCCGGCCCCGATGCGACGCCATATTTTCGCGTGTTCAACCCGGTCACGCAATTGGATAAATTCGACAAAGACCGTGTTTATGTGCAAAAATGGATCGCAGAAGGACGGTCAAAGCCGACAGAGACCGCCTTGTCCTATTTCGATGCGATCCCAAAGCGGTGGTCTATGACGGCAGACACCCGTTATCCAGATCCCATCGTGGCCGCTGATGAAGGACGCAAAAGGGCATTGGGTGCCTACGAAAATCGGGGCTTCTGAGCGGATCAAATACAACCCAAGGCGCAAACTTGTGTGCTGGGATCACGTTTTTGCTATATGACGCAGCGACTTGGCCATTTTTATTGGCCCAAATTTCGTGACTCCCGTTAACAAAACGCTAATCTTTGATCCGAGGGCGATCCGACCAATGGATCGGCAGGACGACAAAACGGGACGACCATGGACATACTGACATCAACGCAGGGCCAAAAAGATCTGCCACGCTATTTTGCACCGATTTTTGATGCGCTCAGCAAAATGGAAAGCGGCAGGATCGACATCACATTGCCCGATGGTCGCACCTTTCGCGTGGATGCGCCCAAGCCGGGGTATGTTGCTGAAGTCACCGTTCACAATCCAGACGTCTTTGCCCGGACGATCCGTGAAGGCGACATGGGATTTTGCGAGGCCTACCTTGAAGGCTGGTGGACGACACCCGACCTGATGGCCTTCATGGATCTGATGCACGCGGGCGAAGCCGAAGAGATTTACGACGGCTTTCCCGGCCAGCTATTTGTCCGGGCCTACGAGCGGATGCGGTTCTGGTTGCAGTCCAATTCCAAGTCGCAAGCCAAAAAGAACATCTCTTATCACTACGATTTAGGGAATGATTTTTACGGTCTGTGGCTGGATGACACGATGACCTACTCCTCTGCCAAATTCGAGACCGGGCAGGAAAGTACAGAAGCCGCCCAGATTGAGAAATACAAGTCTATGGTCGATGAAATGGGTGCCCAGCCGGGTGATCATGTCCTTGAAATCGGCTGTGGTTGGGGCGGGTTTGCGGAATATGCTGCCAAGGAACGTGGATTGAAGGTAACGTGCCTGACGATCAGCGAGGAACAGTTTAAGTACGCCGTGGATCGCATTGAAAAAGCAGGTCTTTCCGATAAGGTCACCTTTAAGCTCCAAGACTACCGGGATGAAAAAGGCACCTATGATGGCATCGCTTCAATTGAGATGTTCGAGGCGGTCGGCGAGAAATACTGGCCGGTCTACTTCGACACAGTCCGCGACCGCCTGAAGCCCGGCAAGAACGCCACCTTGCAGATCATCACAGTCGCGGATCGCCGCTGGGAGGTCTACAAACGTGGACCAGACTTTATCCAAAAATACATTTTTCCCGGTGGTATGCTGCCCAGCCCAAGCAAGCTGCGCGAAGTTGCCACAAGCCACGGCCTGCACGTTGCGAAATCGATCGAGTTCGGGGAAAGCTATTCGATCACGCTGCGCCGGTGGTATGATACGTTCAATGAAAAGTGGGATCAGGCTGCATCTTTGGGATTTGATGCAAGATTCAAACGGATGTGGAATTTTTATCTGACGTCTTGCGCTGCAACGTTTCATAGCGGAAATTGCGACGTAACGCAGATTACCTTGACCAAAGCGGCATAAGACCGCAAACACACTGGCGGGGGCGTAGAGGAGACAGAGTATGCCCACCGCAGCCCGTTTGACCGCAGCGATATTTTTCACGCTTGTTGGATTGGCGTTCGCCTATCAGGCCCGTCAGTATTTCCCCGAAGCCAAAGAGCCTGATTATTGGTTCTATCTGAACGGCGCTGCAGGCGCGATCTTGGGATGGGTTGTTTGCGGCACGCGTGCCGGAAGTGGCTATCCGAATGGAATAGCCAACGGTTTGACCACCGGTGTTGGCATGTTGTTCTGGGTCTATTTCATTATGTCATTCCACGACATGATCAAAAAGTCGCTCCGAAAATCCTATGATGGTCCGGTCGAAGCCGTTGTGAACGTTTTCGAAATCATGCTGGATTGGGGAAAAGTATTCTTCATCCCAGAGTTGGGTTTGCTGATGCTGGCTGGATGCGTTGTTGCTGGATTTATCACGGAATTTATCGGAAAGCGGTTTAGCTAGGGTGGACGTCTTTTTATACGGGACCCTGCTGGACGATATCTTGCGCGACCGCTTGTTGGGCCGGGCGACGTCTGCGCAGGCAGCGACGCTTATGGACTATACGGTTTTGCGCCACAACGATGCGCCGCTTCCCGCGCTGATCCCACGTCCGGGAAAAACCGCAAATGGGGTGATCGTGCGGGATCTAAGTGTTGCTGACCTCGCACGCCTGAATGCTTATGAACTTCCCTTTGAGTACAGCGTAACTTCTGTTGAAATTCAGATCGGCGCGCAGAACGTTGCCGCATGCACATATGTTCCAGATGATACCGTTTCGGTGTCGGACACGCCGTGGTCATTGGCCGAGTGGCAGGACACGACAGCCCC
>CALILP010000020.1 GCA_938016515.1 uncultured Paracoccaceae bacterium | reverse complement strand
CGGTCACAGTGGCGCGGATGAGCTGCACGGTGGGGCAGGGCAGGATGTGCTAAAGGGCGGTGCCGGTGCGGACCGGCTGATTGGTGGCGAAGGCGACGACAAGCTGTTTGGTGGACGAGGCGCTGATACGTTCGTCTTCCGGGAAAACAGCGGCTGCGACACGATCTTTGGTTTCGACAATGGGCGAGACACAATCGACCTCACCTCCTTTGGTTTGACCTTTCAGGATCTCAGCATCGAAAGCCACTGGCGTGGAAGCACAATCGAGGTCGCCCATGATGATGTGTCCTTTTGGATCGTCGGTGCTGAAGCCCCTTTGAGCGTGGATGACTTCTTGTTCTGATTGCAAGTCGCACGAGAGAGTTCACGACACGTCTAACGTCTCAGCGGGGTGTCCCGCCCGGTTGGGGTGGACGACGTGGATCAAGAAACACGCCAAAACGCTTTGAACCCATGAACAGGAGACACCAAGGCCCAAACACCGCTCACACACCAAAACCCTCGCAGCAGAGCATGAGCAACAGGTGCGCCCTCTCGGCTCTCTGCGGACCAAAACAAAGTAAATGAGAAAGTACAAAAATGAATAAGTTCCTCGTCCTGGCCGTTCTTGGCCTTTGTGCATGCGAAACGCCGGCCGAAATCTCGGCACGTCAGCAGCTTGATGCAGCTTGCGTTGACGGCAACCTCGACGCCTGTGTCGCAGTGCAAAACCGCGTTACAGATGAAGGCCGAAACTTGGCCATCTCATTGGCAGGCATCGACTGAACGAAAATAGGGACCACCGAGATCCGGACAGTCTGCAATGGCATCGACGCCGAGGAAGGACGGGGCTGCGGGCGGCAGCGGTGATAATGACTTCATCACCTCTGCCGTCCGCCAAATCGCTGGCATCTTCTCAACTTGAGGATGCCAGTCATCAAACAGCGTTCTTTTTGTCCCAAAGCACATAGCCTTTGGTGCGTTGATCCCATATTTTTGATCAGGCCCCTGATACCGACAGCCAAAGTGGCCCTGACCGGACCATGATTGGCTGTTCGGCATGCAGTGAGGCAGCCTGCCGGATCCGTCATTCGCCGGAAGACTGACGCGAAGATCCGGCTAACGGTTTGTCACTTTAGGAAAACAACATGCCGCCATTTATGTCGATGTTTGCCCCTGTGATGAACGCGCTGTCATCGCAGGCAAGGAAAAGCACCAGATTAGCGGCATCCTCAACGTGACCTTGCCGTTTCAATGGTGCGTTCGCCTCAAAGCCACGGCGACCGGCATCGGGTGTGTGGATGTTGTGGAAGTCTGTGTCGATCATGCCGGGGCACAGCGCGTTTACACGGATGTCTGGGCCGACCTCTTTGGCCAAGCCACGGGTCATCGTCATGACCGCGCCCTTTGCAGTCGCATAGGCGACCGCACCCGGCCCGCCGCCATCGCGACCTGCTTGGCTGGCCAGATTGACGATTGCCCCGGATTTCATATTGGCGAGACACGCTTGGGTCATCAGGAAGGTGCTGGTCAGGTTCAAGCTCATCACAGCGTTCCAATGGGCGACTGGCATCTCTGCAATTGTCTTGCGCGCGATCAGGCCGCCGGCGTTGTTTACCAGCACATCGACACCACCAAAAGTTTCGACTGCCGCATTTACCAGCGCATCGACATCTGCCTGTTTGTTCAGATCGCCTTGCACAGCAATGGCTTTGCCGCCCATCTTTTCGATCGCGGCGACTGTTTCGTCTGCCCCTTTGGAACTTGAAAAGTAGTTGATGGCAACGCTTGCCCCTTCAGAGGCAAGTTTGATGGCGACAGCACGACCGATATCGCGGCCTCCGCCGGTCACGATGGCGGATTTACCTGCTAGTTTCATCTCGATCTTTCCTTTCGCAAACAGTCTTGGTTGCTTTTGTTAGAGTGTTGAAGTGTGTCGCGAACACGATTGGAGTATGCGCGGCAGTTATCGGAAGGCCCCCGGCATCAAAGTCTTGGGAAGCCAAAGAATGATTTCGGGGAAAGCTGCCAATAGGATCAAGATGATCAGCATTGGCGCAAGAATGAAGATGACCTCTCGTAGGACCTGCACGACGTTCAACCCGCCAATCGCCGCCGAAATCAACAGGCAGAGCCCATAGGGCGGTGTCACCAAGCCAAAGGCAAGTGAGACGATGCCGATGATGGCAAAGGCAATCGGGTCAACGCCCCCGGCCTGCGCAACCGGCATCAAGACAGTGCCAAGAATGATGATCGTCGGGATTGCATCAATGAACAGCCCGAACAAAAGGAACAGCGCCGCGATCAGCATTGCCGTGCCAAAGGGGCCAAATTCCCAGGCCGTCAAGATGCTCACGATAAGCCGTGGCGCATTGTAGAACGACAAGAGCCATCCAAAGGCAGAGGCCGTTCCAATGGCAAACAAGGATATCGCAGCGAACCGGGCGGTGTCATACAAAATGAAACCAAGGTCCTTGGGCGTTACAGTGCGGTAGACGAACATCCCAAGGATTAGGGCATACCCCGCCGCAATAATCGCGCTTTCGGTTGGCGTGACCAGTCCGCCGACGATGCCGCCGATCACAAAGACCGGTGTCAAAAGCGCCAGGGCTGCACCTTTCCAAGCCGCCCAGAACTCGCTCCAGTTCGGCGAGGCGGTAACGGGATAGTTCCGCGCCTTTGCGAAGCCAAAAACCGTGGCCATCAGGGCAAGGCCGATCATCAAGCCTGGAATTGCCCCGCCTAAGAATAGCGCCCCGACAGACACCTGCATCACCCCGCCCCAAACAATCATCAGAATGGACGGTGGGATGATCACGCCCATCACAGAAGAACATGCAGTGATCGCTACAGCAAAGCGGGTGTCGTACCCTTCTTTCTGCATTGCCGGGATCAGGATCTTGCCGATCCCTGCAGCATCTGCCGTCGAAGACCCCGAAATACCCGCAAACAGCATAGACACGGCCACGTTCACATGCCCCAGACCGCCGGGCATCCAGCCGGTCAGAACGCGCGCAAGCTCGATCAGGCGATCCGTGACCTTGCCGGAGTTCATCAGGTTTGCGGCCAACAGGAAAAACGGCACTGCCAAAAGGATAAAGGAATTGTAGGACTGGAACATCCGATCCAGCACAATGAACGGCGTCAATCGCAGCTCAAGCAAGACCACAGGGATCGTCGCCAGACCCAAGGCAAAAGCGACGGGGATGCGGATGAAAATCAGCACCATGAATCCCACGATCAACATTGTCGCGGCAGTAGCGGTATCGAGGATCATGAGGATTGGGTCTTTCGGTTCAGAAACTCAGCCACGTCTTCGAAAAACCGGTATCCGGCTAGCAAAAGCCAGAAACCACCTGCGATGGGGACTGAAACATGTGTAATCGCAAGGTTGGCGCGCATCATGACCGATCTCTGATTGCTGCCAAATTCGGTGTATTCAAAGCCGTAAAACAAAAATAACGCCCCAAATAACATGATGGACAGATTGACGATGCCGTTTTGCAAAAGCCGCATGACCGGGCTTGTCGCATCTTTGGTAATACGAACATCAAAGTGGGTGCGGTCCCAGACCGCAACGATGGACCCGATCATGACGATCCAAACGAACAGAAAGGTCGCAAGCTCTTCAGTCCAAAGGTAGGTGGGGATCAGCCCGGTGTAGCGTGAAACGACTTGCATCGCGACCGGAACGGCAAGGGCACCCATCAAAACGCCTAACAGTATGCGAAGGCCCAGGCAGAAGCGGTGAAGAAATTGTCCAAGCATGATCTGCCCTAGCGCATGGTTTTGACACGGAGATCGCATCAAGAGTTTCAGACAGGCGGCGGGATCAGAAATCGCGCCGCCCGTCGTCGGGAAGATTACATTCCGCGAACGTTCTCAAGCAGCTCGGTTGCGCCCAATTCTGCGGCGTAGGCATCCTGCACTGGCTTAACCAGCTCCAGCATTTGCTCACGGCCCTCGAACTCGGTGACAAAGATCTGACCAGCGTCGATCATCTCTTGCAGTTTTTCACCGTCTTGACCGCTTTCCAATGCACGACCAAATGCGCCTGCTTCGGCACCTGCAGTCATGATCGCGGCTTGAAGATCCTCTGAAAGGCCATCAAAGATCTTGGCAGACATGACGATCGGGCGCACTGTGATTGTGTGCTGCGTCAGCGAGATATGCGGTGCAACTTCGTAGAACTTTAGGTTCTGAATAGACGCTGCCTCGTTTTCGAAACCTGCGATGACGCCCGTCTGAATAGCGTTATAGACTTCGTTGTAAGCGATCGCAGACGGTGCGGCACCCACAGCGTCAAATGTCTGTGCCTGAATTGGGGCACCCATCACACGCATGCGGTGACCTGCCAGATCTTCCATGCTTGTAATCGGCTCTGCAGAGGCAAGGTTGCGCACACCGCCACCATGGTAGCCGACAATGACGATGCCCGCTGCTTCGCGCAGGTCTTCTTCCAGCGGCTTGAGCGCGTCCGAGGACAGTACCGCATTCCAGTGTTCCAGATCACGGAACAGGAACGGCATATCCATCAATGGGATCGATTCAGAGAATACCGCCATGTTGGAAGGGGCAAGGATTGTATAATCGACCGCAACACCTTGGTTTAGGTACGTGACATAATCAGATTCAACGCCAAGCTCGCCGTTCAACCGCAGATCAAAGCTGACCTCGCCGTCATAGTTCTCTGCGACAAGGCGTTCGAATTCGCGCAATGTTTTGGTGAAAGCATGCTCTTCGTCAAACATGCTCGCGCCGCGCAACGTGGTTTCAGCAGATGCAGCGGACATGCCGCCTACAAAAACAGCCGTTGCGGCCATCGCTTTAAGTGAAAAATTGAACATTCTATCCTCCCAGATTAGGTTCAAGTCTTGTTGGTTCCCGGCCTTGATGGCCGAAAGGGTCTTCGAAGCGTCGGTAGATGCACGGGTTGGATGATATCCAACCGGACGCCCAGCAACCTGTTATCCTCCCGAATGCTTCGTAGTTTGTAATGGCCCTAACCAACACTTAAACTTGGATACTAGTCAACACAAAAAATCTGAAGACAAACAAGAAAGCTTGGTATTGTCATGTTTTTATAAAGAATCGTGTAGCCTAGTATCCAAAATTCTTCTGTAACCTTGCTCTATTTTCTGCCAGACTGGTGCTGAATTGGAATTGGACGCACAAGAAATGGCAGCACTGGGAAACGTTGAGCGGACGACAAGCAGTGATGTCGTTTTTGATAAATTGTTTGAGCAGATCACGAGTCTGGAGTTGCTTCCGGGGACAAAAATCTCTGAAACAGAAGTTGCAAAGTCCTTTGGATATTCGCGCCAACCTGTACGGGAGGCCTTTACCAAGCTCGCGGGCCTCAATCTTCTTTTGGTGCGTCCTCAGCGGGCTACCGTTGTCCGCCCCTTTTCACGACAACTGATTGCGAACGCACGTTTTTTGCGCACAGCGGTTGAACTCGAAGTGATCCACAGTGCCGCGCTTGATCGTGACACTTCTTTTGACGCCAAACTAAAGGCGAACCTGCGCGAACAGGCAGATGCGATTGTCGCAAATGACGTAAGCCTGTTTCACGACTTAGACTACCAGTTTCACAGACTGTTGTGTGCTTCTGCAAGGCAAGCTTTCGCCTTCGATGTCATCGCCGCAAACAAAGCGCAAGTTGACCGGCTGTGCATGCTGGCGCTGACCAGCAAGGCGGTGATGGAGGTATTGTATGAGGATCACCAAGAACTGCTAAAGGCCTTGTTTAGTTGCGATTCCGTTTCTGCGAGTGAAGTGCTGCGTCGGCATCTTGGTCGGCTGAACCCAACTATTGACGCGATCTACACGACACACAAAGCCTACTTCGATGACTAATCGCGGTGTAAGGGCGGATTGACCTTGTGCGGTTCGTTCCTCAGTAACATCACCTGAATTTTTGCCCAGCTGCGCATGCGTCGCGGAATTGCCTCATCAGTATTGTTATTTGCGGCGGATGCCTGCTTTCCAGTCTGGCCTGTGGTTTTTCTAAACCTTCAAAAGACGAAAGTGAGAAGAGTGTCCAACTGAGTATCTAAGCGGCAGCTTTGTCCATGTCCAAAATCCGGTGACGGCAATGCATACCAGCGTGACCACAATCGCCCAAATGTCGGCCAGCCAGCCACGAATATGTAAGGGCATCCAGCATTGACTGGATGCCCTTGTAAATCTTATGAGCCCCGAATTGCGTGAAAATCCACGACTTTATCAGGGACGCTAGCCACCGCGCCGATCAGCGAAGTAGCCTGAAGCGAAAGCGTTACTGTTCCGTAATGATGTCCTTGGCGCCCCCACTGCCTCCGGAGCCACTTGTTGCGGCAAGCCCGACCAATCCAAGCAAGATCAGCGGAACAACAATGTTTGGCAAAGAAGACGTCGCCGACGGCGCAACTTCTTCGATCACAATCGGTGCCTCTTCAATTGCTGGTGCAAGACCACCGGCGTGTGTTGAAACGGGCGCCAATACGATGGCAGAGGCTGCGAGTAACTTGATGTGCGTCTTCATATTGTTGTCTCCAGAAAGCTGATGTTGGTCGAACTATCGTGGGGCTGAAGCCGTCCCGTCAATTCCCTTGAGGCTTATGTGCAATTTGGCGTCGCCGCTTTGATAAAATTGACACAACGGCGCAGGAGTAAGTGCTTATAAAACAGACAAAAAATGCAATTGCGCATACGTTGGCGCGATTCGCAGACATCAAGTGACCTGCAACCTTTTGCCTCTAAATCTGGATCGTAACACAACTCAAGCTTGTGCAATTTAGCTGTCAGCCTCGTTGGCGTGGTGAGGTCGCGGGCCGCGGCGGTCGAAAAGTATTGATGGTTACTGGCGTGGAATATCAACGTAACCAATTGTAAAAATTGATGAAAAGCTATTAAGGTCGTATCGGTTCGACGCATTGCCAATGAACGATCAAATTTCCCCCTAGGAAAAGTTTGACGCGACGGGCGTATTTCTACTACTCATGTTAGTGGGTAAAGAAAGCGTTTACGGCGTGCCGCGTTTTTGTTGCAGTTTTTCTGTAAATCCGGCACCTGCACTTTGGGAATGCCACGGTCGGCATGAAAAAGTGCTCTCGCAATCTGATTTGGGCTAGTTTTTGCTGATGCACCGCGTGTGTGTCGGACGTTTGCGTCTGTGATGACGTTGTTTTGTAGTGTCCCGTCAGGGAAATGTAGCGAGTTGGAAATATCATGGAACAAGACGTCGTAACGATTGATTTCGAAGGCTTTGCAGCCGGTACCGTCGTAGACAACCAGTTTGATGGTGTCACCATCGTCGCTCAAAGAACGCGCGACGCTGGCGGAATCAACGGCACCACCGAAAACGATGCTATGATCTTCGACACCGAGAACTTTACCGGTGGCGATGACGATCTGGAAACCGCAGATCAAGGCAATGTTGTCATCATATCGGAAGACAACGACAGCTCTGACCCCGATGATGAAGCGGGCGGCGGCTCGATTTCGTTTACGTTTGATGATCCAGCGTACGTTCAGGGTCTGACGATTGTCGATGGCGATACGGGCGGCACATTCTATACTTATGATGAAAATGGCGACCTGATCAGCGCTATCCCCTTCCCATCAGGCCCAGATGGGGCTGTGCGAACTTTTGAGATAGATGTTGCTGATGTCACTCGCCTGATTGTCGAGTTCAACAACTCGGGCGGCGTTGATGATCTGCGCTACATCCCATTCACGCCAGAGCCTGCCTCTGTAGGCGGCACCGTCTTTATGGACAACGACGACGACTCCGTTGAAGGCAGCGGGGACATGACGATCGCTGGCGTCGTCGTGAAATTGTTCCAAAACGGTGTCGAAATCGCAAGTACGACGACCGATGCGCACGGTAACTACCTTTTTGAAAACGTGACACCCGGCGAAGGGTTTAGCGTTCAGTTTGCTGATGTTGACGGGAAATCATTTGTTGATCCAAACGTTGGCAGTGACGACACCATCGACAGTGATGCAATTGAAAATGCGGATGGTGCTGCAAGTCAGACATTTGACCTGACCCCGGGCGAAGACCTGCGGAACATCGATGCGGGCGTAGAAATCACCGACACGGGCGATGCGTCTTTGGCGGGTCGTGTGTTTATGGACAGCGACGACGACGATCAGGACAACGGCGAGATGGGTGTCTCGGGCGTGCTGGTGACGCTGACCAACGCGGCAGGTGCCACAATTGCGACGACCACGACGGGTGCGGACGGGTCCTACATCTTCACAGGTCTGGACGCGGGCGACTATATCGTCGTGTTCCCCACCGAGATCGCGGACAAGATCCTTGTGGGTCAGAACGTGGGCGATGACGCGACCGACAGTGACGCGGATCAAACCACCGGTGCAACCGGCGTGATCCCACTGGCGATCGGCGAGGCCTCCATCGACAATGATGCAGGGATCGAAGATCCGGGCACCGCTTCGCTTGGCAACTTCGTGTTCCTTGATGCCAACGGCAACGGCGTCTTTGACGGCGGCGACACAGCCCAGGGCGGTGTGGTGGTTGAACTGCTGGA